>JAQVWQ010000003.1:17492-35343 GCA_028709615.1 Clostridia bacterium
GGTACTATCTCAAATATGTACGCTCTGGCAACTAAGATGAACGAAGCAAGCAATACTATAAAAATATGAAAAACGATTACTTTTTTGTAATGGCTTTTAATTCAACAAGCCATAGTATTCAAACAGAAAAAAAAGCCAAGGAACTATTCTCTTTATCGGTTATTCCCACCCCCCGGGAATTAACCAATGATTGCGGACTGGCAATTAAGTTCCATTCAGGTAGTAAAGAGCAATTGATTGATTTTACTTCATCTTTAAAAGTACCTGCCGAATTATATTGTATCTGGCAAGAAAAAGAAGAAAGCGGTCTGCGCAAAATCAATCAGATAACACGCAGCACAGCTTTTACTGACGATGAGTAAAACTAAAACTGTAACGCTACAAGCAATATTTTTGCCGGCGCTTTTACCGTAAAAAGCTTCACTGTGGCTATGTTGCTAAAAAAAAGGAGACCAGCACCTATGACCATTTATTTAGACAACGCCGCAACTACCTTTCCCAAGCCTCCGCAGGTTTTGGCGGCAGTAAATGATTGCATTAGCAATTACTGTGCCAATCCCGGACGAAGCGGACATAAGCTGGCCTTGCGTTGCGGAAGAGAAGTTTATAATACGCGCGAAATGATTGCCGGCTTTTTTAATATTGAAGAACCCCTTCGTGTTATTTTTACCTCTAATGCAACCGAGGCTTTAAATTTAGCTCTTAAGGGCTCTCTTTGTGCCGGCGACCATGTCGTAACTACGACCATGGAGCACAATTCCGTGCTGCGCCCCTTATCCTCTTTGCAAGCACTTGGAGTTGAGCATACAATTGTTGAATGCTCCAAAACAGGTGTTTTAGACCTTAATAAACTGGAAGCTGCCATTTTACCCAACACAAAAATGCTGGCTGTTACCCATTGTTCAAATTTAATCGGCAGCCTCAACCCTGCCGAAAAAATCGGTCAGATTTGCCGCCGTCACAACCTGCTGTTTTTGTTAGATGCCGCACAAAGCGCGGGAATCTATGGTATTGATGTAGCTAAAATGAATATAGACTTACTGGCAGCTCCCGGTCACAAGGGTTTGTTTGGTCTGCAAGGTACCGGTTTTTTATATGTTAGCCCGCGTTGTGATTTACGGGAAATAAAACAAGGCGGCACAGGCAGCCGCTCTGAGCAAACTGTTCAACCTCAGCTTTTCCCCGATCGCTATGAAAGCGGCACGCTTAATTTGCCGGGTATTGTATCTTTAGGCACAGGTATTAAATTTATCAATTCAATCGGCATTAAAGAAATTCGTGAACATGAACAACACCTGGGCGAAGTTTTTTTAGAAAAAATATTAAATATTGACGGCTTGTGCGTTTACGGAGAACACTCTTTAGAGCGGCGCGCACCGGTATTTGCCGTTAATTTGCAAACCCTCGGCTCATCGGAGCTGGCGGCCGTACTTGATGATGAATATGAAATCTGCACCCGTGGCGGCTTGCATTGCGCCCCTTTGGCCCATACAACCATAGGTACTCTTGAGCTGGGCGCAGTTCGTTTTTCGCTTGGCTATTTTAACACAAAAGCAGAAATTGATAAAGCCGCCAGAGCTTTAGAACAAATTTACAAAAACACTAAATAATTTAGGAGACAATTTTTGATGGAAGAAAGAGTTTTTCGCCCGGGAGGACTTTTATTAACAGATTATGCAGTTTCTGCCTGTGGCTTAAAAAATGGCGCAAAAATTCTTGATGTGGGCTGTGGCTCAGGCGTTACAGTTGAACATTTAACTAATAAATACGGCTTCGTCTGCAGCGGTATCGATCTTTCCGCGGCCGGTATTAAACAAGGTTTACAAAGAAACCCTTCCTTAGATATTATAGAGGGTGACGGTTGTGCTCTACCCTATGACTCTTTAATATTTGATGCCGTCTTAATGGAATGTTCGCTTTCCTTGATGTATCACCCTTCAGAAGCTATCCATGAAGCTTATTGTGTATTAAAAAACGGCGGCTTTATAATAATCCATGGCTTATATTTTAAAGAGCTGACCGACGGCCAGCAAAAAAGATTAGAAGCCTGTAAACAACTTAAAAACGGCCAGCGTGAACGCGCTGACGGTGAATGTTTTTCCGATACGGAAATTGCCGCACGAGATGAATGTATTATTGACGGAGCTTTAGTTTTAGACGAAGTCCGAACCAAACTTGATGAATTGAATTTCCGTTTGTTGGTTTTAGAAGACAGAGCCGATGACCTGCGTGAGTTTATGACAAAAGTAATTTTTGAATATGGCAGCCTGGAGAATTTTAGAAAAGCAATCCTTCCTGAAGCCGACAGCACCTGTTGTTACTGTAAAGACATACCTAAAAAGAATTTAAGTTATTTTCTTTTAATTGCACAAAAAAACGGAGAAAAAAATGATTGAAGCAACTAAAAGCATCTGTCCGGTTTGTATGCGCGTAATCGATGCCTTTTACATGGAAGATGACGCAAAAGTTTTTTTAGAAAAAAACTGCCCTGAACACGGCTTATTCCGTACCTTGGCCTCACCGTCAGTCGATCAGTTTATAAAATGGCAAAACCCATGCTTAAATGTACCGCCGAAAAAAACCATCACAAACTATGACAAAGGCTGCCCTTTTGATTGCGGACCCTGTACGGAACATTTGCAGACTGCCTGTTGTGTACTTTTAGAAATAACCGAGCGCTGCAATCAAAAATGCCCTTACTGTTTTGCTTCCTCGGGTTATAAACCGGCACCCGATGTGCCTATTAGCGAAATTGCCAAATGGCTCGACCATTTAAGGGAGCTGGACAAAGAGCGACCCTTTAACATACAGCTTTCCGGCGGTGAGCCGACAGTTCGCGACGACCTGCCGCAAATAATTGCTCTAGTTAAGCAAAAAGGTTTTGAATATGTGCAGCTCAACACAAACGGACGCCGCTTGGCTATGGAAACCGGCTATGCCAAAAAACTGGCGGATGCCGGCCTTTCCGCTGTTTTTTTGCAATTTGACGGAATGAATGATGAAATATATCTTAAACTGCGCGGAGAAAAGCTGTTAAATATTAAACAAACTGCCATCAAAAACTGTGCTTTCGCCCGCTTGCCTGTGGCCTTGGTGCCAACTGTCGTTAAGGGCGTTAATTTAGATAATATCGGTGAAATGGTTGATTATCTATTAGATAATTTACATGTCTTAAAGGGTATTCATTTTCAGCCTGTCAGCTTTTTTGGGCGCTATCCCGAAGAAGATATTAACGAAAAGCGTGTAACAATGTTTGATATTATCAACGAAATAAACAAGCAAACAGCAGGTAAAATACCTGCCGATGGCTTGCATTCCTTAACAACAGGACACCGCCTTTGCTGCTTTTCCGGCAGCTTTATCAAGGAAGCCGACGGAACGGTAGTCGCGCTGCAAAAGCTTAACTCCCAACAGACAGACAGTTGCTGCACACCGCCTGTAACAACATTGGTAGCCCGCGACCGCAACTTTGTAAAAAACAACTGGAAGCTGGCACAAAAATCCTCTTGCTGCGGAGGCGAAGGAGCGGGACTGGACGAGTTTTTAAACGCTCTGCGGGCTAAGCGTTTTACATTAACAGGTATGCAATTTCAAGATGCTATGAACTTCGATTTGCAGCGAGTACGCCATTGCCGAGTGCATATATATTCACCAAAAAATAAACTCGTACCCTTTTGCGCTTACAACCTAACTGATATTAACGGTAATTACCTGCACAGAATTAAATATCACAGCACCGATTGTTAATCGGTGCTTTTTATATTAAAAATCAAGTTATCTTCGTCTCAAAGCAAACAATTTTACTTTTTTTTGCATCCCTCCCTGCCAAAAACATAGGTCATCCGACTAATTTTATCCGCTAATTCTTTTGTCAGCAGATTTTTGTCAAGGCGCCAAGTCCAATTCCCCCCTGTCGTTCCCGGGATATTGATACGCGCTTTTAAGCCTAAATTCAAGTAATCGGCCAGCGGAGCGATAAAAAGCTTTGATACAGATGACAGGCCGCCGCGTAGCAAGCCCCAGTTATAGCCCTCAATATCGGATAAACCCAAATACTCAACGGCAAGTTTTTTGTCAGCCTCAGCTGCTTCATCAAACCAGGCCGCAACCGTTGTATTATCGTGTGTTCCCGTATAACAAACGCTGTTTGTATTATAAAAATGCGGTAAATAATCGGAGCATTCCCGGCTGTTAAAAGCAAATTGCAATACCTTCATTCCCGGATAGCCTGTCTGATGAAGCAGCTCACGCACCTCAGTAGTTAAAAACCCCAAATCTTCGGCAATTATTTTGGGTGCAGGTGTTAAAGATTGCAAAGCTCTGATCAACTCCAACCCCGGCCCTTTAACCCATTCGCCGTTTCTTGCTGTTTCTTCTTCGGCAGGCACACGCCAATAGCTTTCCAACCCGCGAAAGTGATCAATACGGATCACATCAAACAACTCTGCCTGAGCTTTAACCCTCAAACGCCACCAGGCGTAATGATCATTTTTATGCGCCGGCCAATCATAAACAGGAGTACCCCAGAGCTGACCGTCATCAGAAAAGCTGTCGGGCGGGCAACCGGAAATATAAGTTGGTTTATAGTCTTTATCCACCTGAAAAAGCTGCGGTGAAGCCCAAAAATCGGCACTGTCGGCCGGAACATAAATCGGTAGATCACCCACAAGCCGAATACCCTGTTTATTGCAGTAATTTTTTAAAGCTGCAAACTGCTGAAAAAACAACATTTGCAAAAAACAATGAAAATCAACTCTGTCGGCCAACGCCTTTCGATAGACAGCTAAGGCTTCTGGTTGGCGCAAACGAATAGCTTCATCAGGCCACTCAGACAAAGCCACCATACCAAAATTCTCTTTAACGGCCATAAATAATGCGTAATCATCCAACCAAAAGCTATTAACTTCTTTAAATTCGGCCAATTCTTTTTTTAATCTAAAGTTTATTCTATTATAGGCCTTCTCTAAAAGAGGTAAACGGTTCTTATAGAGCTTACAGTAATCAATTCTCGTATTGTCCAAGCCAAAATCACAGGCTTCAATTTCAGCAAGCTTTAACAAGCCCGATTGCTCTAAAGCAGTTAAATCAATAAAATAAGGATTGCCGGCAAACGAAGAAAAACTCTGATAGGGAGAATCTCCGTAAGAGGTCGGGCCTATCGGCAAAACCTGCCAATAACTTTGCGCCGCCGCCGATAAAAAATCGGCAAAACTGTAAGCCTCCGCCCCCAAACTGCCAATGCCATAAGGCGAGGGCAGAGAAAAAACAGGCATTAAAATTCCACTTGCTCTTTGCATATCATTATCCTTTATCAACGCTAAAAAACGCCTTAATTATCGAGCTTCTTTTTTATTGTAATATTTTAACATAGTTATTTAAGCGTGGCAATTAAATAAAATCTGACCGCTTGCACAAAGGCAAATTTGATGTTATAATACGAAAAAATAATCATTTTAGTTAAATTAGTTTACTCAATAAGCCTACCACAGCAATTAATATTTTTTTATGCGATCGTGTCTGCCGCGCCGAATATTGCCAGTTAAAAATCTAACTGCTTATAGCGGCAGTTGTTTTTTATTTTTAATTTACTAATAGTATCAATATTTATTTGTCAAAGTCCGTTAAAATATTTTAATTATAAAAAATTACTTTTATTAACCTAAGGGAGGTTCTTTGTTGGACGATACAGTTAAAAAATCCTTAAAAACTGTCAGTTTGCTGGTCTTTAGTGCTATGGTATTTTGTTTGGGCATCTACTATTTTATGGGCAAGCAATCAGCCCTAGAATTTATCGGCGGCTATTTGATTGAATTTTCTTTAAGTATGGACAATCTTTTTGTCTTTATTTCGATTTTTACAGCCTTTGCCGTACCCGTAGAATACCAGCACCGTTGCCTAACCTACGGAATTATCGGGGCAATTGTTTTGCGTTTTATTTTTATTTTACTGGGTGTAACAATTGTCCATAGCTTTAGCTGGGTACTGTATATTTTCGGCCTGGTTTTAATCATCAGCGGTATAAAAATGTTTAAAAAAACCGAAAAACACAAGGATGTAAAAAACAGCCCCGCTATTAAAATATTGGGCAAGATTATGCCTGTATCCGACCATTTTGACGGACACAATTTTATAACGCATATTAACGGCAAGCGTTATGCTACACCGCTTTTAGCCGTCTTATTCATCATAGAATTTTCCGATGTTTTGTTTGCCATAGATTCAGTTCCGGCGGTTTTTTCTGTGACCACAAATTTATTTATTGTATATACCTCAAATATTTTTGCTATTTTGGGGCTTAGACAGCTGTATTTTGTTTTAGAACATTTACAGGAATGCTTTTGCTATGTGCGTTACGGAGTGGCTGTAATTCTAACTTTTACGGGCATCAAGCTGGCTGCCTTGATGTTTGATTTCCATATTTCAATTGTTTCCTCAATCTCAATTATTTTCTGTGTATTAATTCTCTCTGTTGTGCTTTCAATTTATCTAAATCGAAAATAAATACTTGCATAACGCTTTTGTTGTCTTGATAAAATACAACAAAGGAGGTTTGTTTATGAAAAAAATTTTTTCGTTTATAATTTGTCTTTTAATACCCTTAGGCGTAGGAGGACTTTCTGCTTGGCTCACAGCAAATTCTGCCGAAGTGTACAAAAACCTTATACAACCACCCTTAGCGCCTCCATCCGCTGTTTTTCCCATCGTTTGGACGATACTCTTTGCCTTGATGGGCATATCCTCTTTTTTAATTTATAACTGCCACTACTCCAAAAAGCAAGCCGCATTAAAAACCTATGGCTTACAATTAGCCGTCAATTTTTTCTGGCCAATTTTGTTTTTTAAACTGCAAATGTTTTTAGCAGCCTTTATTTGGTTGCTCATCCTCTGGCTTTTAATTATCAAAATGATTAAACAGTTTTGGCAAATACGGCCTTTTGCAGGTATTTTACAAGTGCCATATTTTTTATGGGTAACCTTTGCGGCATATTTAAATTTAGCAGTATTCATTCTAAACAAATGACAAAAAAAGAAGCTTGACTGATTATAATCCGAACCATTACCCGCTAATAGAGAATAATTTTGGTAAACATATTACCAAAAACGATTAAAATAGTTTTTAAAATAATATTTTTCAGCACTGCATTTTTGACAATACTTGCTCTTTATTATTGCAACTAATCCCCGGTTAAAAAAAGCTGCCGCTTAAATTAGCGGCAGCTTTTTTATCTAAAAATAATTACTCAATGACGATTTTAGCAACACCTTTAACCCAGTTTGCACCGGCTTGTCCGCCGGGAGCAAAAGTAATAAGTTCTTCGGCAGGAAGCTCAACACCGCCTTCGCAAATGGCAAACATTGTGGTATCGGCTTCTAACCAAGCAGGATCGCAAACGACTTCGTAGCCGTCAGCGGCAACAACGGTAACTTTGGTGTAACCTTCGCTAATTGCGGCCAATAAATCAGAAGCTACAACGCCTTTAAGGTTTACAGTCTTTTCTTCACCCTTTTTATTGATTTTGGTTATGTCTTTTTCAACCATTTCCATAGCTTCAAAATCTTCGGTTGTTAAGGCTTCGACTGTACCGCCGACAACCTCAATATTAATAGTGCCGGCAATTTCATTAACAGGAGCCTCAGGCTCAACAGGTGTTTGCGTATCGGCAGGATTTTGCTCTGGTTCTACGGGAGCTTCGGAAGTGCAAGCAGCAAAGCAAAAAACCAAGCAGAGGCAGAGGATTAACAATAAAGCTTTTTTCATCGTGTATTATCTCCTTTATTATGTTTTACCGAAATTTTATTTCGGCATACTCTTTAATTATAGCAATAATAACTATAATGTCAAGTTACCATTATTTATATATTTATTATTTAAAATATTAATAATATTTTAAATCCCCTATTTTTATAAATCAAACAATATTACTTATTATAAGCTATATCGTATATTTATACAAATATATTCATATTAATTATAAACAAATAACCGCAATAACATTGTTTAATACAATGCTATTGCGGTTATACAAAAATATGGTGATCCATCCGCGACTCGAACGCGGGACACCCTGATTAAAAGTCAGGTGCTCTACCGACTGAGCTAATGGATCTTATGGCTGGGGTGGCTGGATTTGAACCAACGAGTGCCGGATCCAAAGACCGGTGCCTTACCGCTTGGCTACACCCCACTGGGGTGGATGAAGGGACTTGAACCCTCGGGTGCCGGAGCCACAATCCGGTGCGTTAACCGCTTCGCCACATCCACCGAAACACAAAAATTATAATACCAAAAATTTGATAAAATGTCAAGTATTTTATTAAATTGCATATAAATAAAATAAAAAAGAGTTGATTTTATGTCCCTTATGATTAAGCCTTATAGCCGCGAGGCTGCCTGCCTCTATGCAAAAGAATGGGCTTTAAAACGCAATCCGCTCTACTACGATTTTGAAAATCTTGGCGGGGACTGCACAAACTTTGCCTCGCAATGCCTATACGCCGGCAGCGGTGTAATGAATTACACCAAAACCTTTGGTTGGTATTATATTAATGCGGCAAATCGTGCTCCGTCCTGGACCGGAGTGGAGTTTTTATACAATTTTATAATCGGTAATCAAGCAGTCGGGCCTTTTGGGCAGGATATACCTCTTGAGCTAATTGAGCCCGGTGATATTATTCAAATTGCAACCGAAAGACCGGATTTCCACCATACCCCTGTTGTTTTATCAGTAGGTGACAAACCCTCACCTAATAATATTATGCTGGCAGCCCACTCCTATGATGCTATAAACAAGCCCTTATCGGTATATAATTATCATAAGATACGCATAATACATATTATCGGAGTAAGACAGACAGAAAGGATTTAAAGTTGTAATTTTCTGTTAAAAATGATCTACTAACATATATTGATAATAAGGGGCGAAGCGGTATGAAGAAGATACTACTTTATAACGCTGAAAGCCATTACATTTCAGTTAATGCTCCGCTTTTGCCCTCTACGCGCAATATGCTTTCCGCTGAGCAGTTTAGTAAAATGCGTGATGGCGTTTGCCTGGTTTCTACAGGCCGTGGAGGAATAATTAACGAAAACGCTTTAAAAGATGTCATATTAAGCGGTAAAGTCGCAGCGGCGGCCTTAGATGTAATTGCTGATGAAGTAACACCTTACAGTCCCTTATTTAATATGAAAGAAGTCACAATTAACCCTTATGTTGCCTATTACAGTGAGGACTCTTGTAATGAGGTGCGCCAAAAAGCTGTTCAACAGGTAATTGATGTCTTATGGCAGCAAAAAAATCCTGCCTGCAAAATTAATTAATACCGGGCGTTTACCGCAACAGCGGTAAACGCCTGCTTATTCTTAACAATTAAAGCTTACGGGATTTTTCCACACATGCGCACATCGCTTCAATAACACTGCTGCGTAAACCACGCTCTTCCAATACACGCACAGCCTCGATTGTCGTACCTCCCGGAGAACAAACCATATCTTTTAAGGCTCCGGGATGCAGGTCTGTTTCCAACACCATTTTAGCACTGCCCAGCACAGCCTGGGCAGCGAATTTATAAGCCAGATCTCGCGGCATACCGAAAAGCACGGCTCCGTCAGCTAAAGCTTCAATAAACATATATACATAGGCGGGAGAACTGCCCGAGGCAGCAATCACAGCGTCGATCATCTGCTCTTTTACAACAGCGCATTGCCCAAAAGCTTGCAATAAAGAAACCACATATTCAAGCTCGCCTTCGCTGACAAGCTTATTGGGACAGGCTGCCGTCATTCCCTCCAAAACCATAGCCGGAGTATTGGGCATGGTGCGCACAATCTTTCTATCCTTGCCAAAGGCCTCGGCAAGCTTATTAAGAGACCAGCCGGGAGCAATTGTAACAATAACTGCTTCCGTCTTAATATGATCGCGGATCTGCGCAATTACCTCTGCGTAAAACTGCGGCTTGACCGCTAAAAATAATACATCGCTCTGCTGGGCTAAATGCTGATTATCATCAACGACAGTCAAGCCGTAATCCAAGGCCTTTTTTCTAGCGGTCTCCGCGGCATCGGCGATAATTATTTCTTGTTTATTTACTTTACCGCTGCCAATAATACCTGATATAATGGCTCGTGCCATATTGCCGTAGCCGATGAAGCCAAGTTTCATAATTTTATCCTCCTTGACAACTGAGAAATTACTTTGTTTGATTTTATTATATTACAATCTGTACAAATAAACAAGCTTCTTGTAAATATGCTCAAAAATACAACAAAAAAGTAAAATCTAATGGTTTGAGCTCAATTCTCTTTTTATTAATAAAAAATCCGGACAGGAGCAAAGCCCCTTTCCGGATTTTGGTGCGGTAGATGGGACTTGAACCCATACGCCTTGCGACACACGCCCCTCAAACGTGCCTGTCTGCCAATTCCAGCACTACCGCAAATATTTTAATTTGTTGCAAACAGCAACAGATTTATTTTATACTATTTTAATTAAATTTGCAAGTCCTTTTTATTACTTTTTTTAATTTTTTACAATATGTAAAATTTTTTTCTTGCTTCATAATTTTTGATATGGTATAATATCGAAACAATAACAGCGCTTGATATAAAAACCATGCGACTTTTTAAAGGAGGATTGATTTGTGGAGAGCTTTCTCAAAACTTTAGAAGAGGTCAATAGCGCCGCTAACGGAATTGTTTGGGGTCCCTATATGCTTCTTTTACTTGTGGGTACAGGTATTTATCTTACTATCCGCACCGGGTTTTTCCAATTATCCAAATTTGGATATGTTTGGAAACATACAATCGGCACTTTGTTTAAAAAACAACAGTGCGACCCAAACGAATCTGTAGCTAATGTTACCCCCTTCCAAGCTGTTTCTACCGCTTTGGCTTCTACCGTTGGCGTAGGTAATATCGCCGGTGTTGCTACTGCAATTGTTTCCGGCGGCCCCGGTGCAGTTTTTTGGATGTGGTTTTCCGCTTTTTTTGGTATGTGCACCAAATATGCGGAAATTCTTTTAGCGGTAAAATACCGTCAGGTTTCCGCTATCGGCCAGCATTTTGGCGGACCTATGTATTATCTTGAAAAAGGTTTAAAACACGGAAAACCCTTAGCTGTATTATTTGCACTATTTGGCGGTTTAGCAGCCTTTGGTATAGGCAATATGACGCAAGCCAGAGAAATTTCCGTAGCTATGGACAGCCTACTGGGTATTCCTGCCTTTGTTACCGGTCTTATTTTAGCCGCAATTACTGCCCTTGTCATTATTGGCGGCATTAAAAGAATCAGTCATGTAACTGAGATTTTGGTACCCTTTATGGCAATCTTTTATTTAATCGGCGGTTTAATAATTATTATTGCCAACATAGCAAAAATTCCCGCCTGTTTTGGATTAATTTTCTCCTCCGCCTTTTCTATGGAAGCTGTCGGCGGCGGCATATTGGGTTATATGATTATGCGTGCTATGCGTTACGGTTTTGCCCGCGGTGTCTTTTCTAACGAGGCAGGTCTTGGCTCTGCGCCTATTGCTCATGCCGCTTCCAGAACCAAGGAACCCGTTCAGCAAGCCATGTGGGGTGTTTTTGAGGTCTTTATTGATACTATTATTATTTGCTCAATTACCGCAATTATTGTAATTATATCCGGACAAGCAGGCGTTGCAGTTGATGCAGAAGGTGAGCTTTTAACAGGCGGCGCCTTAACAGCTTTAGCCTTCAGCCAAATCGGCTCTTGGGGAGCTCCTTTCGTTCGTATCGCAATTTTCTTCTTTGCTTTATCCACAATTTTGGGCTGGAGCTATTACGGCGAACGCTGCTGGGGTTATTTATCAAACAACAACCCTGTGGTTATTTGGGGCTTTAAACTGATTTTTGTTGTATTTATTGTCTTTGGTTCTATGGGCAGCTTAACAATGATGTGGGATATTGCCGATACTTTAAACGGAATGATGGCTATACCCAATTTAATTGGCTTAATTGCTCTTTCAGGCGTAGTTATTAAAACAACAAAAGAATACTTTGCCAATATTGATAAATCTATGTAGTTATCAAGAATAAAAAAAGCAATCCGTAAATACGGATTGCTTTTTTTATTCTTGATATACCCCGCTTAAATCTAATCCGCCGCTGACAGTATATGAAAGCTTCTGCCATTCTTGGTTAACTAAAGTGGCTGTTTTTTTATAATATAAAGGGTAAAACCTACCGTTTTGTTTTAATTCTTTTTCTGTAAAGCTATAATCTGCAACAGGCGTGCTTAAGCCAATAGCCTCGTTAAAGAATAAACTAATACCCCCGCCTTTATCTGTATAATCACGCAGATAAAAAGCAACCTCGCCGTTGCGAACCAATGCAGCTAATTCGCGCGCTGAGTGGGTTATCACAGTTAAATTTATTTGGTACTCGGCAAGGTCCTCAGTTAACTGCTCTGCTAATAGCTGATGCTCAACAGAATCGCTTGTATGCAAAGTTAAATCAATAGGCAATGTAATTCCTGCCTCAGCCAATAAAACGCGTACAGAAGGCTTAGAAACGCCAAATGAGGTCAAATCGTCAGTTAAGCTTGACCAATACAAAGAAAATTCGCCGGGACAAAAAAAAGCGTTGCCATCACGGGCTGCATTAGCTAAATCCTGAGGAATTACAGCAGCAAAAACAGCTTGCCGTAAAGCTTGGTTATCAAATGGATAAACATCGGCTTTAATAGCCAAATAGCTGATTGAGCGCACATTTTTATTAACTTTAGTAAATCCCGATGCCGAAGGATCGGCAAAAGCATCCAGCAAAAAACCATCCTCTGCCGCATCAAGCTGCCCGGATTGCAGCTTAACCTGCAATTCTTCTTTGCTTAAGCCCCAAAAAAGCTCAAGCCTTTTGGGTTGAGGCTCGCCTCCGTAATAATCTTCAAAAGAACCTAACGACAAAGATTTACCCAAATAATATTCACTGATACGATAAGGGCCTGTTCCCGAAGGCGGCGGATAAAGCTGCTGAGCATCTGAGCCTTTAGCATATTGCGCACCTTGAGATACCAACTCATAACGATCAAGCAAAACAGCCGTTGGCGTAGCCAGCACATATAAAAAATTATCATCAGGTTCTTTTAGAGTAATCTGCAAATGAAAATCATCCGTACAAGTAATTCCCACTAAATCATTGGTTTGGCCGTTAAAAACAGCCTCCGCACCAACAATATTTGCCAACAAAAGACAATTAGGGGTTTTTAATCGCAGCTGGCGTTCAAAAGAGAATTTAAGATCGTCTGCTATAACCTGCCTGCCGTTATGAAAATAGACATCATCCCGCAGCACAAAATAATAAGTCAAACCATCGGTCGATTTTGTCCAAGAAGCGGCGGCGGCAGGCACAATCTGATCGTTTTTATTACGCACCAAGCCCTCATACACCAAGGCAGCAGCCATTATATCGGCCGTTGTATTTAAATATGCAGGATCAATACTCTCAATATCAGTAGCCGAAACATAGCGCAGGACGCCATCTTCGGGTGGAGATAAAGATACTTCGTTGCCGCTCGTACAACCGCTTAAGTAAAGCATTAAAGCAAATAATACAATTAAAGTCTTACGCATTAAAACCCCTCTTGGTTAACTGTATTTTTTCAATTTAGCGTTAGGGGTAATTCCGGGGATACGCCCCCGTTTAGCAACCGCTTTGCCGTCGATTTCTTTTAAATCCATTGTCATATCAATCGGCTTGGCTCCGGAAATATAACTGCCTACACCAAAGGCATCGGCTCCCGCCTCTTTAAGCAGAGTAATCCTTTCGGGTGTTAATCCTCCGGAAACAAATATCTTGACATGTTGATAACCTGCCTGATCCAAGCGGGCACGAATTTCAATTACCAAGTCCGGATTAACACCGCCGCGTTCGCCGGGCGTGTCCAAACGGACACCGTATAAATCTTTACCTAAGGCTTCAGCTAAACGCAGAGTTTCTTCAGCCTCGTCTTTAAAGGTATCAGCTAAAATAATGCGCGCCGCGGAGGAAGGCATTAATTGATGATAAGCAATAGCCGCCTTAACTGTATCGCCAACCATTAAAATTAAAGAATGCGGTGCTGTGCCGGAAGGAGTTTTGCCTGCTTCCTTTGCTCCTAATATACAGCTTGCCCCACCAACACCGCCAACTAAGGCTGCCCGCTCCATAACAGGAGCAACAGCAGGGTGTAAATGGCGTGCACCAAAAACAGTAACAGGGCTATCCCCTGCCGCTTGCATAATCTCGGCAGCAGCTGTCGCCCAACCGCAGCTGGAAGCTAATATACCCAAAAGGGCTGTTTCAAATACGCAAAATTTACCGTAAGGGCCGCGAATGCGCATTAAAACATCCTTGCGTTTAAAGCTCTCCCCCTCAGGCAGGGCCTCTATCTCTAAATCCAGCCCGTCCAATAGAGCCAAAGCCTCAGGTGTACCACACATAATGCCCGGTTTGCGCGCAAAAATTTCAGCGGTAGCGTTAGTGTTTTCAATCCCTAAACCGCGCAGAATTTCCATCGTGCGAACAAAATATATATCTGTAGTAGCCGCAGAAGCTATTTCTTCATGTTCGGCGGAAAAGAATTTTCTTTCTCCAGCCTCAAATTCATCGGACGCAGCTAAACTATCTATGATTTTTTTCAATTATCTCCTCTCCCTTTTTAAAATTCCGCTATATTTTCGCCAAATTATGCAGAAATTCCTGCTAAACAACAATTATTTGTTATAATAGAGGTAATTGTAAGCCTTTATACTTCTTTGAATTCGACATAAAAAATCAGTTGTTTCCTTAAATGGTAAATTATCAAGTGTATAACCCATCGCTATCCAGCCGTTAACATTTGATAACCCCGCATTGTAAGCGATTAATGCTTTGCTTATATCTCCTTTATAATAATCACGAAGCCAGGTCAAATACCAGCAGCCCAAACGCATATTTAATTCGGGTTCAAACAAGCGGCCATCGACCTTGCCCAAACCTGCCTTATTAGCTATCCATTGGGCGGTTGCAGGCATCAACTGCATTAAACCACAGGCCCCCGCTGTCGATTGAGCTTGCTCGTTAAAACCGCTTTCTGTGCGAATTACAGCATAAATCAAAGCCTCATCCAAGTCATATTCAACTGCCAAGTTTTTTACCTGCTCTAAATAAGGGCGAGGATAGAAAAACTGCATCAGCTGTGGTAAACAAAAAAAGCTAATACCTACCAAAACCGCTAAAATAATAATATATTTAATTAATTTTTTCAACTTTTTGCTCCCTACAAAGATTTGGCCTCAGTCAAAGCCGAAATGATTTTTTCTTTAAAAGCCTGCTCACTGCCATCGTTTTCGATAACGACAACCGGTAATTGCATTAAATCGCGTTCGATTTCTTGAGAACGCAGGCGTTTTTGCGCCTGCTCATAGCTCAAACCATCACGAATTGCCAAACGGTCGATTATTTGTTTGCGCGGAGATGTGATCAGCCAAATTGCATCAAAAAGCTGCTGCATTCCGGCTTCCGCCAGCAATGCAGCCTCAACAAAAGCTATTTCATGATTATTGTGCTCAAGTACCTGTAAACGGTTTTGGATTTCTCGGCAAATCGCATCGTGAGTGATACTATTTAAAGCCAGACGCTGTGCTTCATCACAAAAAATCAACTCTCCGAGTTTTTTTCTATTTATATTACCATCGGCCAGCAAGTATTCCGTGCCAAAGTGTTGGCAAATCTCTTTATAAACAGGTTTGCCAACCTCAGACAGCTCGCGGGCTACAAGGTCGGCATCTATGACTGTAATTCCCATATCTGACAAATATGCGGCAGCTAGGCTTTTTCCGGAACCTATCTTACCTGTTAATGCAATTTTTAACATGGCTTTTTCTCTCCTTATTTTTGACAAACGGGACAGTAAACGCTGGATCTTCCCGCTACCCTTTGTTTTTTCAAAATCGTGCCGCAGACAGGACAAGGTTGCCCCTCGCGTCCGTAAACCTTTAAATAGGCAATATTTCCTCCACGATTACCCTGTCCGTCCAGATAATCGCTAAAGGTTGTGCCGCAATGCTCTATTGAAGATTGTAAGATTGGCGGAATTACCTCGGCCAGACGAATAAAATCCTCCCTACGCAAATCAGACACGCAGCGCATAGGTAAAAGACCTGCGGCAAACAAGGTTTCATCAACATAAATATTACCTAACCCCGCTACCACAGATTGATCCAAAAGAGCCTGTTTTATACTTATTTTTCGGCCTGTTAAGATCTGTAGCAAAGCCTCCGCGTTAAACTGCTCCGACAGCGGTTCGGGCCCTAATTTGGCTCGGCCTGTAACCTTATCCTCTGCCTGCGGCGGCAACAGCCACAGGCAGCCGAAACGCCTTACATCAGAATATCTCAGCTCATTACCATCATCAAGTGCCATTATAATATGTGTATGCGGCAGTTTTTCCTCTGTTTGTTCTGTAAAAATAAGCCTGCCGGTCATACGCAGGTGCACCACCAATTCCGCACCTGAGGCCAAATTTAAACTTAAATACTTGCCCCTTCTGCCTAAAGAGATTATTTTTTCACCGGTAATTTGTTGAGAAAAATCCTCAGCTAAAGGAAATTTAATCAACGAAGGCCGCAAAATATCTATTTTAACAATTGTTTTATCTGTTAAGCTGTTACTTAATGTTCTTTTGATTGTTTCAACTTCCGGTAATTCGGGCATTTGTTACACCTTCAATTTTTCCATATTATACCAATCATCACCGCTTTGTAAATCGGCAATCAAAGGCAGATCAAGCGAAACCGCCTGCTCCATATACTGCTTGACTAAAGCAGCAAACTCTTTTAAACAAGCCTTGGGAACCTCAAATATCAACTCATCATGCACCTGCAAAAGCAAACGACATTCAGGAAAGCGCGGCAACAGGTCGCGATAGATATTGACCATAGCTATTTTAATTATATCGGCCGCCGTGCCTTGAATAGGGGTATTGACAGCCATTCTTTCAGCAAAGGAGCGCAAATTAAAATTTCGGTTATTCAAGTCGTCCAGCGGACGGCGGCGGCCAAACATTGTAGAAACATAACCGTTTAGCCTACCCTGCTCAATGGTCTTTTTCTGGTATTCGGCCACTTTGGGATAGCGGGCAAAATACAGCTTGATATACTCATCCGCCTGCTTACGGGAGATAGTCAAATCACGGGAAAGGCCATAATCGCTGATACCATAGACAATCCCGAAATTAACGGCTTTGGCCTGCCTTCTTTGTGTAGGACTGACAGCATCCGGCTCAACACCAAACACCTCGGCAGCAGTACGACGGTGAATATCTTCCCCCTCGCGGAAAGCGGTTAATAATTTTTCATCGCCAGAAATATGCGCTAAAACACGAAGCTCGATTTGATTATAATCGGCCGCCAACAAAGCATTTGTTCTTTTGCCTGCCGTAAAAACGCTGCGGATCTTCCGCCCCTGCTCCTCACGAATAGGGATATTTTGCAAATTTGGCTCAACGGAGGACAAACGCCCCGTTGCCGTTACGGTTTGCTTAAAGCTCGTGTGAATTCGCCCCGTACAAGGGTCAATAAGGGACGCCAAAGAATCGGTATAGGTTGACTTTAATTTGCTGTAACTGCGATATTGTAAAACCTTATCGGCAATCGGGTAACTTTCTTTTAGTTGTTCTAAAACCTCACTATCGGTAGAATAGCCTGTTTTTGTTTTCTTTATGGGGGGAATCTTCAGTTTTTCAAAAAGCACCTGACTTAATTGCTTAGGTGAATTAAGATTAAACTCGCCGCCTGCCAAATCGTATATCTCTTGAGCCAGCCCAAGCATTTTTTCGCCATATTCTCGGCCCAATTCATTTAAAGCCTCAGCACC
>JAQVWQ010000061.1 GCA_028709615.1 Clostridia bacterium
TGACCAAGGATACCTATATTCGCGCTATGCCGACGATATTTATATCTCATCACACACTTATATTCCTAGAACCATCAAAAATATGCTTTCAGACCAGCTGTTGAAAAAAGGATTTCTTATTAATAATGAGAAAACCTGGTTTAAATCAAAAAAAAGTCGCCGTCGAATTACTGGACTAGTCTTAACTGATAATGGTCGCGTATCTATTGGAAGTAATATGCGTGATACCATTAAAAAAATGATATATAATCGTATTACTAATGGCACTGGAAACCCAGAAGTAATTTTAGGATATCTTGCCTTCCTTAAGGATATTGAACCAGAGACTTATAATCGGTATCTTATTAAATATGCAACTTATTGTGGCGGCGATGTTATAGCTGCAATAAAATCCGGTCCCCTAAACAAACCCGTTACATATGTACTTCCTGATATTTAAAAAACTGCTATCATTTGCATATACTTTTATGTATAATACTTAATTTTTGATTTCTTTTCATTTATATAATATTTTTTTAAAAGCTTCTTCGGTTTTTGCTCCAGGTAATATTCCAAAATAACTAGATACAGCGCTCGCGCCAGACGCTTGATTTGCTTATCGCTGGACTTTAACGAGGGCACTGGCTCGGAGAGTATAAACATCATATTTTCGTAATTCATAAGAAACCATTCTGCCGAAGGGTATTCCAAATGAAATTGCTTGCGGTTGTGGCCTTATTGAAAAATATGGTTTATCTTTCTCTATATTTGAGGCAGTGTTGGTTTCCGATTGATATAACTTACATTCCTTCGGCTATTTTGTAAGATTTATACTGATGCGTTCAAAGAAATATGACATTTCCTCACCGAGCACAGCGAACGGCCAGTTACACCAGTACATAGAGTTGCACACATTATAATCGGTACGCCGTGGTTCGATCCTCCTTGTCTCCACCAACAAAAAAGCCTGTAGTGCTTAACACTGCAGGCTTTTTCGTTTATTAGTCAAAATTTGCCCGAAAAAGCGTTTTTGGGCACCTATTTAGTCACTAAGCGCAAAAAACGGGTATTTAGCATATAAATTAGTGTGCTTTTTAATATCTTATGAAAAAACTCTTTAAAAAACAACATCAATATATTATAATGTATTTTATAACATTGTGAGTAATAAATTTGCAAAAATCCAAATTATGCTGTTCATAAAGTAGGAGGCATTATATGACAAAGAAAATAATAGCTTTGCTCCTGGCAGTTTGCCTTATTTTTACCTTATCCTCCGCTGCCCTTGCCGCAGAGGACATCAGAGTTTGTATTGACGGCAGCTCCGTAGCCTTTAACAACGACACCGGCCGGCCGTTTATCGATGCCAACGGCCGCACGCTGGTACCCCTGCGCGTAACGATGGAAACCTACGGCTGCGAAGTGTTCTGGGACAATGAAAACAACAACGCCATTGTTTACAAGGACGGCGTTACCGTAGTATGCCCAATCGGAGAAAATCACATTGTTGTAAACGGTAAAACCGTTACCGTTGATACGGCTGCGGTCGTTGCCGGCGGCCGCACTTATCTGCCGATCCGCTGCGTACTGGAGGCTGTCGGCGCGACGATGTGCTGGGACAATGCAACGCAAACCGTCCTTGTTACACGGGGCGAAACAGCGGTTCTGCCGCAGCAGGACGAATATATCGCCCTGGCGATGGATGCCATCGAGGCAAATACCTACCTTTCCGAGCAATATGCCTCAGATGTCAAAAAGGCCGTAACGCTGTATCTGCAAAATGTTCCGGTGGACGAAGCCCAGATATCCAAGATGTGTGCCCGGCTCAAGCTCTTAAAATTCGTCGAGGGTGCCCTTAGCGAGGAAGAAGGCGGGCTATGCTACACAAAGGATAATATCAATTACACCATCACCGTAGATACCGTCAACGAGGGCAAAATACGAAACAGCCAAGTGTATGACTGCATCGTCTTTCACGAACTTTGCCATATGTTCAGCAATATCAACCAAACGAGCAAGTGGTTCCAAGAGGGTATGACCACGATCTTTGAAATGGACATCGCAGGCAAAGAAACCATGGATCTTACCAGTTATGATGCTTATTACCGGGTAATCTTCATTCTTACCGAGCTGCTCGGCAAAGACATGATGCGTGAGGCTTATCTGACCGGAAACGAAAGCCCGATTTATACTAAGTTCAACGAATACGCTGGCGTAACGAATTCCGCCACCGTAATTAAAACAAATGTGGAAAAAATGACAGAGGCCTTGATTGGCGGCGTCTTTACCTGGATGAATAAAGCCGATGGAAAAACAAAGGAGCAATGGCAACAGCAATATGACGAGGCGGCCTTGATCTTAAGCCAATTATTTGAAAAAGCTTATACCGGAAAGCACGGCTCTGCTGTTTCAGATAACCCACTGCTTAGTACTTATCTGGCCTGGCTGCAAGATTTCAACTTTTTAGGAACGACTATAATAATGTCTGATCCGACCGTTGTCTATGGTACAAAGATAAACTACTACGGCCCTAAAAACTACCGCAGTTTTATCTTGATTAACGACAAAAGCGGCGCCTATTGCCGGGACGGAGAACTGGTTTATTACCGCTATTAAACTTAAATACAACATTATAATAAATAAGTACTAATATTCGTTTAAAAAGTATAATAAGTGCCTGCAATCTTAATGATAGCAGGCACTTATTATAAAATGCTGTTTAGTTACTCCTTGTCTTGACTGTCTTCTACCGCTTCTGTTGCTGCTTTTTTATTTTTTTCATATTTTTTAAATACAATAAAGCCTAAAATAAAAATAAGAGAACCCCAAAACAGAAGTGGGTAAACCATACAAAAGGTTACAATATAATCCCATACGCTCTCTTGCTCAAAGCTTACATTATGTTTAATTTTTACTAAATAAGCCTTTTGCGCTTCTGTGATCGGTTCCTGCCCCGAAATCAAAGAAATTTTTATCTCGCGGCCTTTTTTTACGGTTCGATAAGTCAGCATATAATTACCCTCGTCGGTGCGCTCATGATACACTAAATAGGCCGCATTAATGCCAATAGTTTCATCTGTAATCACGCTATCACCGGCAGTTAAAACCACAGGTTCATTTGTCGGTAAATACTGAACATGCTTTCGCAAATCACGATCCCCAAACGCATACAGATCCCATATCCTAAAACTGCGAGTATCCTGCTCCATAGTGATAACAACAATATCGTTTGAGCCGGGGATTTGCGCCTGCAAATAACGGTTGTCAGCCGCAAGCTGTGCGTTTACCTCTGCGGCGCTCACCCCTAACTCGGCCAAAATAGGGGAGTCCTCCGGCATATCCCGCAATAAAACCTGCAGCTCATCGGGCAGCTCAATGGTCATATCCCAATCGGCAAACTCATAAACGGCAGCCGCTGCCGCTTGCGGCACTGATAATAATAACAAACATAAAATCAAAGCAGGCAACAGCTTTTTCATTGCGCTTATCCCCTCAACAAATTATTTATATTTTATTATATTATAGAAATAGACATAATTTACCTGCTTTAAATTATTTAATTATAAATCTCATCAAGCAACAGATTTGTCAAATATTCAATTGTTATCTCAACAATAGCGGGCAGTTCTTTTTCTTCAACAAACTGACCAATAACTTTACTGCCTCCCTTGGAAAGAGCCAAATCTAAAGCAGATTTTGCAACTATTTTCAAATACTTTGGTGTAATCGTCTTATCTAATATTGCTCTGGCCTCTGTAGCTGATAATCCTTCGTTTAATAAATTTTGGTATTCTTGACCTAATTTGCTTTCTAAACCGCGCAAATTGGCCATTGCAGAACCGCAGGCTATAGATACTGCCGCTATCATTTGCGGATTTGTAATACCCATATTAATTGCGGCTACGGCACCGCCGCCCGCTCCCAAAACAAAATAGCCCGCAACATCCTTATAAGGACCTATTTTTTGAGCTATATTATCATAGATACCCCATTTATTATTTTCTAAAGCAAGTTGATTCGCATTTTTATGTTTTTTTACTTTATCCCATGCTTCCTGCGCATTATTGGGTTTTCCACTATAAGCTAAAAAAGACTGCCGATAGGCATCAGTCAATAAATTACTCAACTCTATCTCAACTAACAACGGCTCATAATCTTCTTTAGACATCAAGATATCGTATAATTCAACGTTTGTTTTTGTCGGCGGCAAACTATTATTGGCATTTAATCCCAAATAATTAATCATACTATCAACAGTAATTATAGGTCTGCCACTATTAACATTATCAGAATCCAAAGCCAAACCAGCACGCGACATACTTACGCTCTTATCTTGCGGATTAGGATCGGGGAAAACAGGCGTGGGAATGACGATTGGAGGCGGAGATGTCCAGCCGTCAGTAGTCTTTGCTCCCCCGTTTTCAATGACCGAACGGGCGCCGGCCGCGCCGGAGCTGCTGTTTGCTAAAAAACGGGGAGGTCTGTTTGTACTCCACTTTATTTGTGCGTCGGCTTGTGCTCCTTCCGCAAGAGCTTTGGAAATACCCTTTGTTTGCCAAGCACTTTGATGCCCACGCGAATCATCCGCACCGGAGCCGTTATTTGCCAAAAAACGGGGTGGTCTATTTGTACTCCACTTAATTTGTCCGTCGGCTTGTGCTCCCTCCGCAAGAGCTTTGGAGATACCCTTTGTTTGCTCAGCACTTTGATACCGCCTCAAGCCGTCCTGCTTTGAGCGTTCGCCGACCGCCTCTTGGGCGGCTGCCCGAGGGGCCGATGCTTTGTCAGCGAAACGAAGATAATCAAACCAATTCTCTTGGGCATCTATAATACTCTTTTTGACCGGATTTTCTTCTGCTTCATGCAGCATTATTAAAGCCTCTTTGCGAAAATCGCCGTTATTTGCTTCGTATTGCCGTATTTCCCGCCTTATGTTATCCTCATAGCTTTCTTCAATCAAGGGCCTGCCGGCTATGTTTAACTCATAAAGCGTTGTGTTATGCTTTTTTAAATCCTCATAGGGCTCATCAGCCAAAATGCCATCCACCATAGCCTTGTTATGCTTATAATCCACTGCTAAATCGGCCGACTGCCCGGGAGCGACCTTTTTATCAATCAGCTTTTTAAATATTGCCCCAATATTTTCATCAACAGCCTTAACTTCGGCCGTTTTTGTCATTTCGTTTTTAAAAGATTGTTGGCTGGTCTCAACCGCTGCCTGCTGCTGATTCAGCCGCGGCTGCGCCTTAAAAGCCAACCTTAACCAGCCGCCAACGCCCCCGCCTTGCTTTTCATCGCTTTTGTGCCCGTACTCAACTTGATCAATAGTGTTTCTTACCTCGGTCTTTTTAGGAGTTGTATCCTCCTTACCAAAATTCACGATACCGCTTGCTTGCTGCTTCTGTGCTTGTTTTTTGTTTCTGAATTCTTGCCGCCGAGTAGTTAAGCTGCTTTTATTTGGTTTAAAACCCATCTCGGCTTCATATCTGCTTACCATTTAAGCCACGCCCTTTCTTTTTTTAATTAGCAAGAAAATTGCCTTGCTGTATTTGTGTTACAAACCAAGACTAGCACAGAAAACAGCTCAAAAACGCTTATCTTACGCTTTTTTGTTTCTTTATCTTCCCGACAAGTATCAAAATGACGGCTTTTACCTGCCCGTATTTTCTAACTATTTTTTCCCTTAATTTTTTTGTTTTTTACAGTCGTGATTGTTTACAGTTATTTTTTTCTGTTAAAACTAGTGCGGCAAAAAAAATTTAAACACCTGCTATTGTGCCTGCTTTGCGCCTCAGCTTTGTTACTGCCGTTTGATGATTGGTATGAGCAAGCTCGTTTTGAAATACTAAAAGAGCAGATGGCACAAACAGCCGAACAGCTTATGGACAAATATTCTGATCAAAGCAGCTCTATTTATAATTTAGCCTTACCAAAAGAAAAACAATATCTCTCCCGCGGGGGCGGCGAGGTTAATTTGGTAGCCGGAAAAGACACTCTCGGCGTGGCTTTTTACACCTATCGAGGATTGGCGATTGGCCATTCCGAAGAATATATTTATTATCGTCACAACGGCTTAAGCTGTGATTATTTTAATTATTGCCAATCCGCAACAACAATAGATGATAATTGAGAATACTGTGTTTTTACGGATAGCTAAAAATGCTTGACAAGACTGCTTTACATAAAAATACTCATAAAAAAACCGTGCCTGCAATTATTAAAATTGCAGGCACTTTAAGCTGGCCTTTGGATCTGAACTAGATGTAATGACACAAGTAATTATTGTGCCATTATTTTACCGATATAGACAAAGAAGCTCTCGCCGTGCAGGAACAGTTGTTTTTTTAGCGAAATTTATATTTTAAGTTTCATCAAAGGAGAAGATTTATGCCCAACTGCTCGCTTTGCTGTCAAGAAACCGCACATATTTATCAATATTATGCCGCCACCGGCGTAACCAAAAAAAACGGGGCTTTAGCTTATCATGGCTTTGAGGTTAAAGAGGCGCCCGTCTGCGCCCGCTGCCTTTACCATAAAGATTTGCATACCTGGCCAAAATTCTTTGTCATTTCCGCGGCTATGGCTATCTGCGCGCTCTACTATCGCTTTTTTATGCAAAACGAGCCTTCGCTGATAATGACAATAATTTTTACGCTGCTGTCCGCCGTCGCCCTTATCACCTTAGGGTTGACTGCCGCTTTTTTAATTCTGCGCGCGCTCAATAAGCCAAATGCCGAAAAAGGCGCGCTTTTAGCCATTGCCGCCTGTGAAGGCAGCCGCTTTCGCGATCAAGTAAAAATATATTTTACGCCTGCCGAATACTTGGTAATAAAAGCTGAAAAAAACCATAAAAACCAATAATAAAACCCCTGCTGAACAGCAGGGGTTTTGCTTGTGACTTATCTGGGGCAGCCGCAATTGATATTGCCGGCGATAATCTCCTTCCAGTCACCGATCACATCGTGCGTCCAGCAATCGTCAGCACCGGCAGCTTCGCGTTCGGTCAGCGCCAAAATATATGCCAGCTCCTCAACCGTTGCTCCTGCTGCCAAAGCACCTTTAAAATGTTTTAAAACACAAGGCTTGGAACGGCCCTTGATCGACAGCGCAAAACATATAAATTGATAAGTTTTTTCATCGATTTTCCGCTGTTGACGATAAAGTTCATCGATTTCATCAAATTTTTTTGTAAATTCAGGAAAAAATTGTTCCAACATTTTCATAATATAAACCTCCAATTTTTTTATGTTTTATTATTATACTTCTCACATCGATGTTTGTCAATATGCACTTGACAAGCTTGTAACATAGCCATATAATAAAAATACTGAAGGGAAAAGAGGCCTATAAAAATGACTAATAAATACGAAATAGCCGCACGGTCCTTTAAGGCTGTCTGCGATGTTAACCGCCTGCAAATTCTCGATATGCTGCGCAGCGGTGAAAAATGCGCCTGCAAGCTGCTCGATGAACTGCAGATCGGTCAATCAACCCTTTCTCACCATATGAAGATCCTTTGTGAATCGGGTATTGTTAAAGCTCGTCTTGACGGCAAATGGACTCATTATTCCATCGACCCCCAAGGAGCAGAAGCCGCGGTAACCTTACTAAAAGCTCTAACCAATATTAAAGGGCAAGCTGACGACGGCCAAGATAAATAGAAATTCTTCATTTATTGAGGATATTTTTTGCTGTTTTGCCCGAGCGGACTATCTAAACATAATCCTCAAGGACTGCTCGTCAACAGCCCCGTTTAGCTTGCAAAAAACCTGCTATTGTTTATAATATTAAAATATTTTTGATTATTTATATAAGTAAGTCTTTTACGCTTATTTCTATTTTCTCTGCATATTCGTCATTTACCATTATTTATTCATTGTTTTTAGACAAAATAGCCTTTTTGTATTTTGACAAAATGGCTTTGCTGTGATAAATTTAGTATGATTAAAATATTACTTTATATATAAGACTATTATTCTGAGTTGCCATACCTAAAGTTTTAATATTCCATGGTTTGACAGCCTATAGGGTAAATACGGGAAACCGTCTTACCTTCCGTTATGAAAAGGAATATGGTCATATGAAAACCATTTGCTGACTTTAAAACAAAATATTTATCAAGAGCATTGTGGTTTTTTATGGTATCATATTTCCCTCTTTTGATGACGGCTCAGCTGCTATCGTTAGAGGGTTTTACTTTTGTGTTTGCCTAAATAAAGTTTGCTTTTTGTGTAAAAACTAAAAGCGCTTTAATATAGGATTATTTAAGGAAGATAAAAAATTAAGGAGGTTAACAATGGATATCAACACCGAAAAGGGTCAATGTGCCTGCGGTTGCCTTTGCGATTGTTCTGCCGAAGAGCAAGAAAAATACGCAAAAATCGCTAATGTCATTGATCTGTACAAAGGCAAACAAGGCTGCCTGATCCAAGTGCTCCACGCGGCTCAAAATATCTACGGCTATCTGCCGTACGAGCTGCAAAAATTCATCGCCGATTCTTTGGATATGCCCGTATCCGAAGTGTCCGGCGTTGTCACCTTCTACTCTTTCTTCTCTACCAAAGAAAGAGGCAAACACTCCCTGCGTGTCTGCTTGGGTACTGCTTGCTATGTCAGAGGCGGTAAAAAGCTGGTTGATGCTTTGGAAAAAATG
>JAQVWQ010000004.1 GCA_028709615.1 Clostridia bacterium
TGGTGCTGGAGGGAATCATAGATTTTCCGCAAAGGGTTATTGCCCGGCAGAGCATACAGGATACCGATCAAGGACGGCTGATCACATTTGAGCTGGATAGTGAAAAATACTATAATTATCATTTTCATGTTACCTCCAAGGAATACAGCTATGGTGAATTCAGTACCTATCGCGAGCCGCCCGTTTATACCGTGCTACTGGATCAGCAGGGGAGGATCAAACAAGTGACCGGTCATTTTTGCACAGTAAACGCGGATGAAGTGGCTTTTACTATGGATCAAAGCTATACTATTACCTTTACGCAATACGGCGATGTGGTGCTGGATTTTCCTGAACTGAATGATGAGGATTTTCTCTTGCTGGAAGCGCCGCCGAAAAAATAGGTGAAAACAATCGGCAAATAGCACAAAAGGTTCTCAATATCAGACTTTGACTCAAGTTTTTATAATTACTAAGCAATAACTCCTCACCACTGATTATTTGTCAGTAGTGAGGAGTATTTTTATAGCCGCAATTTATGCTTTTAACGGTTCTGTCCTTCAAAATGTACCGCTTTTAGTTATTCTTCTTCTTTGTTTTTCTTCGTGCTGTCTTTGACTACCGATTTTAAATAAAGCGAGGGGGCATTTTTAGCGGCGGGGATGATGAGGTTTGCTTCTTTTTTTACAATCGGAAAGACTTGATAAATTGTATTAAATTTGTTAATAATACCACCTGTAAAGGTTAAGCCCTTTTCCAGAGTATCGGGGTTGCCGATGGCCTTAATAATAATCGGCAGCAGCAAAACTTTGCCGTCAATCGTAATATCGCGGTGACCGAATTCGTCAATGGCCTCGTTAATAGCGGTTTTGTGTGTGATGCGTACATCGTTAATGCAAACAACCTCTGCACCCGTCACAAACAGCTCGTTGACCAGCATAATTAAATCGTGATAAATCAAATAGCTTTCACCGGTAATGGTAATGGAGATGCCCGGGCCCTGCACGGGGACTTTGCCCGTAATCATTTCCATCGTGTTGAGCTGGTTTTGGGTGGTGGCTGCCATCGAAATACCGGTATTTATTCTTTCATTGATACTGTCTAAGGCGGCTTGCATTGTTTCCTGCTCGGCGGATAAAGCCGCCTCTCTTTCGTTAAGGCTGATAACCAGCTCGGTCAGCTCGCTGATCGAAAGGCTTTCTAAGTTGTTTTGCACAGCCAAATGGGTGCGGTATTGGGCAACCAAAACAAAACCAAAAATCAGCAAAACAATAAAAAGCGGAATTTGCCATTTTTTTATTTTTGTTGTAAGAACAGGTTGCTTCATCAGGGTTCATTCCTTTGTTTTGGGTTTTTCCTCATCTAATTGTGGGGCAGCGTTGTTTTTGATAAAATTATAAGTGGGAATGTCTTCTTCGTGATTTAACTTGGCATATTGAACCGATTCTTGATTGAGGTTTTTATCATAAGCTTTATCGGTGAGAGCAGCCTCTCCTGAGTTTGCGGCTTTAAGCTGCCTTTTATTTCTGAATCGGTAGATTAAAAAGCGGCGAATAAAACCGATATTGGAAAAAATGCGCAGACCAAAGGCAACTACTGCTGCCAGATACAGGTCAAGGCCTAAAATATCGCCGACATAAGCCAATAAGGCGGCAACAAAGGCGTTGGTTAAAAAGCCCGATAGCAGAATTGGTGTATCAAAGTGGTCTTCTAAAATGGCGCGCCAGCCTCCCAGCAGGGAATCCAAAGAGGCAAGCACGGCAATAGAAAGGTATTTGGCAAAGGCCACGGGTATGGCAACTGTGGAAAGCAGGCCCAAAGCAACGCCAAAAACTAAGCCTAATACAGGTATCCACATAAGCTTTTCTCCTTTATTGGGAAATTTGCGCCGCTTTTGTATAGGTCAGCATAAAAGAGCTGCCTGAGGCGGGTAAAATAATATCTTCTGCAATAGTGACCGTAACGGGCATATCTTTTTTTTCGGTAAGATATAAAAAGGTTCCCGAGCTGTGCAGCGCCGTATTTAAAGCCTCCGGGTTGCCGATCACGCTGATTAGATAAGGCGGTGCCAAACGCACCGAATTAACCATAATAACTGTACCTACGCAGCGGATATGCGAGGTATCGATAATGCGTTGACCGTTAATGGCCGCAGCCTCTGTGTAGGGAGCCAGCGCTTTTAAAATATAAAGAAGATCGGAATCATGTATGATAAAATTTTCGGCTTTATAGGTTTCGGGAGAGTTTTTTTGGGCAACAATGGCAGCATCAGTATTATCGTCAAGGCTGATAATAAGTCCGGCACCGGTAGCTTCAACATAACCGGCTGTCAGCGCCATCTCGTTAAATTTTTTTTGCAAAGCCAGCAGCAGGCCTTCCTCCTTAGATTGTTCATTTTGTACCGAGGTTATCTCATTTCTTAAACGGAGGATTTTATTTTCGGTTTCTGCATTTTTTTCTTCTAAATCAATAATAAAATCGGTCAGTTTTTTATATTCATTATTTGCGCTTTCCGCTGTGTTGTAAGGGGCCAAAGAATTAAAGGCTACGGTTAACATAAAGCCGGCGGCTACAGCTAGTATGGTAAAGATGATAATCGGTTGTTTTAAGTTTTGTTTCATCTTGTCGCCGCCTCCTTTGCACTGATAAAAGTTGCTTCCTATTATTATACAACAATAGATTAAAAAAACAAGAAGAATTTTTCTATAATAAAAAAATATTTAACGGCTGCTTGTTGATAAAAAGGTTTTTAACTGGTGTTGTAGAAATATTAATGTTATTGGTTAATTGCTAAAAAGAGGTGAGAGCTGTGCCTTGGCCTTTTTGGGGAGAGATTACATTTTTATCGGTTTTTGTCAATTTATTGGATATTTTTATTGTTGCTTTTTTGTTTTATAAATTGCTGATGTTGATTCGCGGCACCCGCGCCGTACAGCTTATTCGAGGAATTGTTATTTTATTTATTTTATTAAATGTCAGCGATTTTCTTGGTTTTCACCTGCTCGGCTGGATATTGCAACAAACCTGGGCCGTAATTTTTGTGGCCTTGGCCGTTATTTTTCAGCCCGAGCTTCGTCGTGCTTTAGAGCAAATCGGGCGCGGTCAAATCATACCGGGCAGCGGCTCTAATTATGCTTCGGGTGACATTATGAAAATGATCGACGAGGTGATCGCTTCCGTCACAGCTTCCGCCAAAACAAAAACAGGTGTTTTAATTATTATTGAACGCGATACAGGTCTCAAAGATTATATCGAAACGGGTATTCAGGTTGACGCACTTGTTACGGAAGAATTATTAAATAATATTTTTACGCGTAACACGCCGCTGCATGACGGCGCCGCCATAATTCGCGGTAACCGGCTGATTGCCGCCGCCTGCTTTTTGCCCTTAACCGATAACCCGTATATAGCTTCCGCTTTGGGGACGCGCCACCGTGCCGCTATCGGTATCAGCGAGGTTTCCGATTGCATCAGCGTTGTTGTTTCCGAAGAAAACGGTATCATTTCCTTGGCTCGCGAAGGCAAGCTGGTGCGCAATCTGGACGAAAAACAACTGCGTGAACTGCTTTCCTCTTTGTTGATCGGTACGGCAGGCAGCAGTGTCGGCAAGCTTTTCCGAATTAAACGGAAGGAGGGCGCCGACCAATGAGAGCCTTCTTTACAGAAAACATTAAATATAAGCTGATTGCCTTGCTGATGGCGCTTTTATTGTGGATTTTTGTGGCGCAATCGCAAAACTCTACTGCCGAGCAGGTATATACCGTACCCATTACCTCGATGAATTTGGCGGGGGATCTGGCTTTAACAGAACAAAGCGAGCAAATCCAGGTTCGCTTGCAGGGTGAACGGCAGCTGTTAAATTCGATTGACTCGACGGATATTACTATCAGCTGTGATTTTAGTGATTTGTCGGTAGGCGAACACGATCTCTCCGTTATGGCATCGGCGCCCGCCGGCACCAAGGTGGTGTCCGTTTCTCCGCAAGAGATAACCGTTCGCTTAGAAAAAATCGAAAGCCGTACCTTTACGGTGCAGGCAAAGGTAAACGGCAAGGTGGAAAGCGATGCCTACCAATTATTAGAGCCGCTTGTATCTCCGCGGGATATTGTCATTTACGGTCCCGGCAGCTATTTGGATTCAATTGAACAGGTTTTTGTTGTACCCGTAATTCCTTCCGGGCAAATAACCTCTTTCAGCTCCCGGCTGCCGATCAATGTAGTCAGCTCTTTAGGTTCGCAGGTCGTATCTCAGCTGGAGCTTGTACCGGCAACAGCCGAGGTCTTTGTGCCTATTGTTACAGATGCCTCCTCTAAGCTGGTGGCTATCAATGTCAATACGGCCGGCAAGCCCGCTTCCGGTTATCAATTAAGCCGTATTGTATTAGAGCCGACCTTCTTTGAGGTATTTGGCAATCAGGCTGAATTGCAAATATTAAACTATCTGCAAACATCTGTTATAGATATTTCCGGAGCCAGAGGCAAGATCGCCCGTGATGTGACGGTTGATCTTCCCGACGGTATGTCATTGGCGGCTGAAAACAAAGTAAATGTTGTTTTATATCTTGAGGAGGTTACAGAAAGAACCTTTAGCCGCTCCCTGGTCTTTAAAGAAAATGTCGGAGCAGGCTTAAAGTCAGATGTCAGCTCAACCTCCGTGTCTGTCCGTGTAGCCGGCCCCAAATCCGTTATTGATGGTTTGGAGGAGGCGGAGCTGGTTCCTTATGTTGATTGCGCCGGACTTTCCGCAGGTAATTATACGCTTAAAGTTAAGGCTCATATACCTTCTTCGTTGTCTTTAATCAGTATTGCCCCCGCAGAATTGACCATTGAAATTGCCTATGAATAAAACCTCACACCTGCGCTTATCGGGGCTTAAATTGCCGCCGCTGGCAGGCAGCCAAGAATTTGAACAGTTAAAGCAGGCCTCTGCCAAGGCTTTGGGTTTGACCCCCGAACAGATTATCAAAATAAGCATTATCCGCAAATCCTTAGATGCCCGTAAACGAAAGGGGAACAATGAGGGTTTAAGCTTTGTCTATATCATTGATATACAGACAAGCGTTGATATTGCTTATAAAACGCACAGCCGCAGCGTAACAGCAGAGCCGATACCAGCCCCTTTGCGTTTTAAAGCAGAAAAAGGTTTAATTTGCTTAAAACACCGTCCTGTTGTTATCGGGGCCGGGCCGGCGGGTTTGTTTGCCGCCTTATTGTTGGCACAAAACGGTTATTGTCCCTTGCTTATCGAGCGCGGCAAACAAATAACCGAGCGGATTGCCGATGTACGGCGTTTTTGGCGTGACGGTTTTTTAGATCCTGAAAGCAATGTGCAGTTCGGTGCGGGCGGCGCCGGCACCTTTTCTGACGGCAAGCTGACCAGCCGCAGTAAAGACCCCCTATCGGCTTGGGTTTTAAACGAATTGGCAGAGGCGGGCGCACCTGCCGATTGTCTATATTTGGCTAAGCCACATATCGGCAGCGACAAGCTTATCGAAGTAACAGGCAATTTAATAGCTAAAATTGAATTTTTAGGCGGCCAGGTAAGCTTCCAAAGCCGTCTTGACGATATTCACTGCGAAAACGGCAAGCTTTGTGCATTGCAGGTCGGCGGTAAGATATTGCAGGCCGATGCCTGTGTTTTGGCAATCGGTCACTCCGCCAGGGATACCTACCTTATGCTGGCGCAACGAGGAGTGGCAATGGCCGCCAAGGGGTTTGCCGTAGGTTTGCGTGTGCAACATCCGCAAAAAATGATCAATATTAATCAGTACGGTTGTGCCGAGCATAAACTTTTAGGCGCGGCTGATTATGCTTTGCGATACCGCCATGAGTTTTCGGGGCGGGGAGTATATAGCTTTTGTATGTGTCCCGGCGGAGCAATTGTCAATGCCGCTTCTGAAGCGGGCGGGCTTGTTACCAACGGTATCAGTAATGCGGCAAGGGACAGCGGCTTTGCCAATTCGGCGCTTGTTGTGCAGGTGGAGCCGAGTGATTTCGGTTTAAATCCGCTGGACGGAACAAAATGGCAACGCAGCTTAGAGCAGGCAGCTTTTGCCGCGGGCGGTTCAACCTATGCTTTGCCTGCGCAAACGGTTCAAGATTTTTTGGCAGGCATAAAATCTACCCAGCTGCCCGACGATTTTGCTCCTTATGCTTGCGGAGCAACTCCTGCTGATTTGCGCTTGATTTTGCCTGATTATGTGACAGAGGCGCTGGCCGGATCTTTAAGGTTTTGGCAGCGGCAAATAGACGGTTTTGCCACAAGCGGAGTTTTGGCCGGGGTGGAAACCCGCACCTCCGCGCCTTTGCGTATTTTGCGCAACGAGCTGTGGCAATCAATTTCTATTAACGGACTTTACCCCGCAGGTGAAGGTGCGGGTTACGCGGGCGGGATTGTCAGTTCGGCTATCGACGGTCTGCATACGGCTTTGTCATTAATGGCCGATAAGGCACCGCCTGCGGAATAATAAACTACAACGGAGGATTTGTAAAATAATGGGAAAATATTTTGGAACTGACGGGGTGCGTGGCAGAGCTAACGATATTTTAACGGCAGAGCTGGCTTTTGCTTTAGGAAGAGCAGTGGCGACCGTATGGGTTAAGGAGCATCAACAGGAATGTAAAAGACCGCAGATGATTATTGGCCGGGATACCAGACTTTCGGGCACTATGCTGGAGTCTGCTTTGGCGGCAGGCCTTTGTTCCTGCGGTGTAAACGCAATCTCACTCGGTGTAATTCCTACCCCGGGGGTAGCGGTCCTGTGCCGCCATTATAACTGCCCGGGGGCGGTTATTTCCGCCTCGCATAACCCCTTTGCCGATAACGGTATCAAATTCTTTTCCGAAAAGGGCTATAAGCTGCCCGATACAGTAGAAGAAGAAATTGAAAGCTACATAGACAGCCCCGTTAATGTTTGCCGTCCGGCGCCGGCGGATCTGGGCACTGTTTTTTATGTTGACGAAGGCAGAAAAATATATCTTGATTTTCTTAAATCTCAAGTAGCTGTTGATTTAACGGGATTAAAAATTGTTGTGGATGCGGCTAACGGCGCGGCGGCAGGCTTAGGTGAAGAATTATTTGCCTCTTTGGGGGCGCAGGTCGTTACTTTGGGCGGCGTTCCCAACGGGATCAATATTAACGATAACTGTGGCAGTACCCACCCCGAAAATTTAGCTTTGGCAGTAGTGCGCCATAAGGCGCAGATCGGCGTGGCTTTGGACGGCGATGCCGATCGCCTGATTTTGGTTGACGAAAAAGGTAATATAGTTGATGGTGACCATACCTTGGCGATCTGCGCCGCCGATATGAAAGAGCGGGGCAAGTTAAACAATAATACGCTGGTTATCACCGTAATGAGCAATATGGGTCTGCATATAGCAATGAAAGAGCATGGTATCCGCTTGGAGGAAACCAAGGTCGGCGATCGCTATGTGCTTGAAAGAATGCTGGAAAAACAAGCTTCCTTGGGCGGTGAGCAGTCAGGCCATCTAATTTTTAACGATTATAACACAACAGGAGACGGACTTGTTTCCGCTTTGCATTTGCTGGCAGTAATGAGCCGCAGCGGCAAGCCCTTATCCGAGCTGGCGAAGATTATGAAATCCCTGCCGCAGGTTCTTGTTAATGTGCCTGTTAAACATAAAGAAGACTTTGATGAGGATGCCGATATTGCTTCGGTGATCAATGAGGTTAAACAAACCTTAAAAGATCGCGGTCGCGTGCTGGTGCGTCCCTCAGGAACGGAAATGCTCTTGCGTGTAATGGCCGAGGGTGAAGACGAGCAAGAGTTAAAGCAACTGGTCAAAATGATAACTGCTGTTATTTCTAAAAAACGCGGTGCATAAAATATATAAAGGGGGAATTTTCTATGTGCGGTATCGTAGGTTATGTAGGAAATCGGGCGGCTGTACCGATCTTATTGCAGGGATTAAAAACCCTGGAGTACAGAGGCTATGATTCGGCGGGCTTAGCCGTCATTGAGGACGAGGTTGTAAAGATTATCCGTTCGCAGGGAAAAATCGCTGTGCTGGAAGATTTGGTCGGTGAGCGTTTATCTGAGGCTACTTGCGGTATAGGTCACACCAGGTGGGCCACGCATGGCCGTCCCAGCGATTTGAATTCTCATCCGCATACCGATTGCCGCGGCGAAATTGCCATGGTGCATAACGGTATAATTGAAAATTATTTGGAATTAAAAGAGTTCTTGTCCGATAAAGGACACGAGTTTACTTCAGAAACCGATACAGAGGTTTTGCCGCACCTGGTTGAGCATTATTATCAGGATAATTTGCTCGCTGCTGTTTCACGTGCTATTAAAGATTTGCGCGGCTCTTATGCCACTGTGGCAGTTTGCAACAAAGAGCCCAATAAGCTGGTGGCTGCCCGCAAGGATACGCCTTTGATTATCGGCATCGGCGATGACGAGTACTTTTTTGCTTCCGATATTACCGCTCTTTTGGAGCATACTCGTAAAATTATTGTTATGGACGACGGCGAGGTGGCTTGCCTTACCCCCGAAGGTTATCAAATCTATCGTGATATGCAACCGATCAAAAAAGAGATTACGACCGTAACCTGGGATGCCGAATCGGCTAAAAAAGGCGGCTATAAGCATTTTATGTTAAAGGAAATCCACGAACAGCCCTGGGCCTTGCAGCAGACCTTAAAAGGCCGTATTGCCGACGATCGCAGCGGTGTGCGCCTGCCCGAGTTTTCTTTAGATAAAATCCAGCTGCAACGGATCGAAAAGGTTACCATCGTAGCTTGCGGCACCTCGTATCATGCGGGCTTAATCGGCAAATACGCTATGGAAAAAATCCTGCGCCTGCCCGTGGAGGTCGATATCGCCTCCGAGTTCCGTTATCGTGATCCGCTGATCGATAAAAAGACCCTAATGCTTGTTATCTCACAATCGGGCGAAACCGCCGACACGCTGGCCGCCTTAAGAGAGGCCAAACGGCGCGGCGCTCATGTTGTGGCCATTACCAATGTCTTGGGCTCTACCATCTCCCGCGAGGCACATGATGTCATCTATACCTGGGCAGGGCCGGAAATTGCCGTAGCTTCCACCAAGGCCTATACGACCCAGTTGGCCGCCCTTTATCTTTTAACAATGTATCTGGCCGAAAAGCTCGGCAGAATGAAGGCGAACGAGCTGCAAGCCTTAATAGAGGACTTTTATCGTATTCCCGAAAAAATAGATGAGATTTTTGCCAGCTGCGAGGAACAGATTAAAAATATTGCCGAAAAAAACCTTAAATCCGATGATGCTTTCTTTGTCGGCAGAAGTATGGACTATGCCGTGGCTTTAGAAGGCTCCTTAAAGCTGAAGGAGATTTCTTATATCCACGCCGAAGCTTATGCGGCAGGTGAGTTAAAACACGGCACACTGGCCTTAATCGTTGAGGGGGTGCCTGTCTTGGCTCTTTGCACGCAACGGGCGCTGATCGAAAAGACTATCAGCAATATTAAAGAAATCAAAGCGCGTGACGCGCATATTATCGGCCTTTGCTACGAAGGGATGAAGGAGGTCCCGCAGGTCGTTGACGATACGATTTTCCTGCCCGATACCAACGATTTGTTCGCTCCGATTTTGGCTGTTACCCCTCTGCAGCTGCTGGCTTACTATGCGGCCTGCGCCAGGGGCTGTGATGTTGACCAACCGAGAAATTTGGCCAAATCCGTTACCGTCGAATAAAGAACAGAGTATAAACTTGAGCAAGGCTTTAGGTTATCTTTCCCTAGCCTTGCTCTTTTTTATTTCGCAGTTATTCTTTATTTTGTTTATTTTCACAGGGATTTTTATAGAGTAATTAATTATCTAAAAAATATTACCCCAGGTAATCCGTTCGCTATCGGGTACGGAAAGCACGCGAAATTCGTAAATTCTTAAAGCTTCGCCTGCCCCTATAGAAGAACGAACAGCTATAAAATAATTCAATCGCCGCAAAGACTCTTCTATTGCCGCAATATCGCTGTGCGTAACAAAAACCGGCCAATATTTGCCGAGCTTTTGCCAGTCGTCGTTAATTTGCACGATCAGGCCGTCGGCAGCTTGCCAGTTGTTTTCGATCATTGCCAGTTTAAGGGGGTTAATTTGTGCTGTCAGCTTTTCTGCCGAATTATCAAGCCAAAGCAGTGCCAAAAGCGAGCCGCATAATAAAATGACAATGGCAACCGATAAAATTAAATAGGTTTTCACCTGCATTTTTTCTCCCTTTTTTGAAAATAGAATTCGCCTTTTTCGTCAATCCCTCCGATAAATATTTCGGAGGGATTATTAATACCTTCCTTTTTTAGCTGCGCTTTAAGCCAGTTTTCATCGCGTCCACAGCTTTTTAGGTTATCTATATTTACAACGCCGTCGAAAACAATACCGATCGGCGGTGTTTCTTGACGGCAGTCGGGTATCATATCACCGACGGTCAAGGGCTGCTTACTTCGCTTTAAATAGGTTGACAGATCGCCGTTGTTTTCCAAAAGAGCAAATTCCACATCGTTGACATTAAATACTCCCTGGCAGCGCAGCTGTTCCATTAAATCACTGATGTTGACTCGCAGGCGGCGCATTTCATCTTGCTGTACCAGGCCGTTTTTTATTAAAATGGCAGGTCTTCCGTAAATAAAATTACGCAAGTGAATGCTTTTAAGATTAATTAAAGAAATAAAAATTTGCAATATACATAAAGCCGCTGTTGGCACAATGCTGTAAAAAAGCGGGATAGCGTTGCTTTGAATGGCGATGGCCGTCGTTTCTGAAATAATTAAAATCACCACAAGCTCAATCGGCTCCAGCTCGCCGATTTGCCGTTTGCCCAGAGCCTTTAAGGCAAAAAATATAAAAATGTATAAAATTACTGTACGAATAATCAACAGCAGCATTTTTCTGCCCCTTATAAACATAATTAAAATAAGTTTACCCGTATAAGAAAAATATATTTTGGTTATATTTACCGATGAGAAATCTCTGCGGGAGTGAGTATATGCAATCACAAGAAGTAAAAGGCTATAAATCGTTGATGAAAAAGCACGAAGTAAAGAAGCCTCTTTTTAAAAGCTTTTCAGCAGCATTTTTATTTGGAGGCGGTCTTTGCGCGGCGGCACAGTTTATTTTTAACTTATTTGTTCGCTATGGGGGCTGGCAGCATGACCAGGCGGCCGGCATAGTGCTGGTAATTGTTATTGCTGTTACCACATTGGTAACGGCACTGGGTTATTACGATAACTTAGGACAAATAGCGGGGGCAGGCTTGGCGGTGCCGATCAGCGGCTTTGCCAATTCCATGGTTTGCGCGGCAATAGATGACCGCAGCGAAGGCATAGTACAAGGAGTGGCTACGGGCAGCTTTAAGCTGGCGGGTGCCGTAATCGTGTTTGGTTGTGTTTCGGCATTTATTGTAGGCATAATTTATTGGCTGGGCGGGCTTTTGGGTTTTTTATAAAGGCGCCTGACAGAAGATATTGTTATTATATAAAAAAATGTTGTTGATAATAAAAAAGCTTTCGGTTGATTATTGACAAAAACAGGGGGATTTAATTTTGAAAGGTACTTGGATATTCAATAACGCACCGCTTATCACGGCTGGTGGCGCTGTCGGCGGTAAAGATGAAAAAAACGGGCCGTTGGCCGCTTATTTTGACAGCTTTTTTGCTGACGATGTCACTCAGGCCAACAGCTATGAAGAAGCCGAGGGGTTTTTTTTATCCCGCGCCGCGCAAATTGCTTTAAATAAAGCCTCCCTATCCTCCGGCGATATTGACTTATTTATAGCCGGGGATTTGATGAATCAAATAACCTCCGCTACTTATACAGCGGCTTATTTAAACGCTCCCTATTTGGGCATTTTTTCCGCTTGCGCCACTGTTTGCGAGGCTTTGGCCATGGGCGGTTTGGCTGTTGCATCAGGCAAGTGCCAAAAGGTACTGGTCGGCAGTGTCAGCCACAATAAAAGCGCCGAACGACAGTTCCGCTATCCTAACGAATACGGTTCGCAAAAGCCGCCTACCTGCCAAAAAACAGCTACGGCGGCGGGCGCTCTTTTGCTTGCCGATAAAGGTCAGGGTATTATGCTTGAAAGTGTCACCGTCGGCCGTGTAGTAGATTATGGCATTAATGACCCTTTAAATATGGGCGCGGCTATGGCTCCCGCTGCCGCCGATACTATTTGTAAGCATTTTAGTCAAACAAAAACAAGCCCCGCCGACTACGATTTGATTCTTAGCGGCGATTTGGGTAAAATGGGGCGGGAGCTGCTCTTTGATTTACTGAGTTCGCAAGGCTACGGCCCGGACAAGCAACGGCTCAAAGATTGCGGCCTGCTGCTTTACGGCGAGCAAAAGGACGCTTTTTGCGGGGGCAGCGGGGCGGGCTGTATTGCTTCTGTGCTGGCGGGTTATTTATGTAATTTATTGCAAAACCGTGTTGTTACAAGAATTTTGGTGGCGGCGACAGGTGCGCTTTTATCGCCTAATTGGGTTAAGCAGGGCAACACTATACCGTGTATTTCCCACGCCGTTTCTTTAAGGGTAGGTGATAATAATGCATGAGCTAACCGAAAATCTGCTGATGGCCTTTGTTGTCGGCGGCGGGATTTGCTTATTCGGCCAAATTTGCTTTGATGTCTTTCGTCTTACCCCTGCTCATACGCTCTGCTTGTTGGTTAGCTGCGGCAGCGTGATTTCCGGTCTGGGGCTATACGATCGGCTGATTGATTTTTGCGGTATGGGTCTGACTCTGCCGATTTTAAGCTTTGGTAATTCGCTTACCAACGGAGCTTTGCAGGGTCTGCGCGATTACGGCTTTTGGGGCATATTTTTGGGAATGTTCTCTCCCGTTTCGGCGGGAATAGCCGCCGCAGTTTGTTTTTCTTTTTTCGCAGCCTTATTTTTTAAGCCTAAATATTAGCTTTATTTTTGCCTGACTGTTTGATATAATAGAGCAAAAGCCAAAAAAGGGGAGCCTGTTTTGCTGTTTGCATCTGTTATTGTCAATAAACGCGCACAAGCCGTTGACAGACTGTTCACTTATGCCGTACCTGCCGAGCTGGAGGGTACGGCTGCTTGCGGTTCAATAGTCAAGATCCCCTTTGGCAGGCAGCATTCGGAAGGTGTAATTGTCGAGTTGTCAACAATCCGTCCCCCGGGAGATTATGATATTAAGGACATCAGCGCAATAGTTTCAAAGCGGCCGATTTTTAACGGCGAGCTGCTGGCTTTATCGCGCTTTATCGCTGATTATTACTTAACCCCACAGGCGGTAGTGCTTAATGCTATGCTGCCCTTTTCTATGGCCTTTGGCGGCAGATTGCCGCAAGCGCTGACTGTTAAAAGATACTATTTAGAGCAAGCAAAGCCTTTGCGCCTTTCCCCAAAGCAAGAGCTGGTTTGGCAGTTTTTGCAACAAAATGAGGGTGCAAGCGAGCAAGAGCTGTTAAAGCTGGTTTCCTCGGCCGTTTTAAAGCGGATGCGCGATAACCGCATGATTATGCGGCGGGAGGAACGCGCTGCCGCTGCCTGCGAAATCGTTAATAGCGGACAAGAGGTTAAGCTTAACGGTGAGCAGCAGGCGGCGCTGGCGGCAATTAATGCAGAAAAGCGGGGTGCGCGTCGTCCTTTTTTATTGATCGGTGTGACGGGCAGCGGCAAAACGGAGATTTATCTGCGCTTGATAGAAGAAACGATTGCCGAGGGCAGACAAGCTGTTTTGCTGGTGCCGGAAATATTTTTATCATCTCAAATGGTTGACTTTATCCGCCGCCGTTTAGGTTATAAAGCAGCGGTATTGCACAGCGGTATGACAGCTTCCGAACGCAGAATTACCTGGGAGCAGGTGGCCGCTGGAGAATATTCTGTTGTGGTCGGCGCCCGCTCGGCGGTTTTTGCGCCCGTGCCGAATTTGGGCTTGATCGTGATTGACGAGGAACAAGACGGCGGCTATAAGCAGGATAACGCTCCGCGTTTTCATACGCGTACGGTGGCGCAAAAACGCGCGGAGCTGGCGGGTGCGCAATTGGTGTTAGGTAGCGCCACGCCCTCGATCGAAAGTTATTATCAGGCCGAGCAGGGAGCTTATGCGCAGGCCGACTTAACAAAGCGTTACTATCTGGCACCTTTGCCTTTGGTGCAAATTTGCGATATGCGTACGGAACTGCAAGAGGGCAATCGCTCTTTATTTAGCCGTCTGTTACAGACCAAGCTGGCCGATAGATTAAAAAAGGGCGAACAAAGCCTTTTGTTGATCAATCGGCGCGGCTATTACAGTTTTTTTTCCTGTCGTAATTGCGGCAGCGTTATCTATTGCCCACATTGTTCTGTGCCGATGGCTTACCACGACAGCGAACGCCTTTTAAAATGTCATTATTGCGGCAGCAAGCTTCAGCCTCCAGAAGTATGTCCGACCTGCGGTTCAAAGGCTATTCGTCATTTTGGAGCGGGCACGCAGCGCGTGGCCGACGAGGTTAAAAAGCTCTTTCCTACCGCGCGCGTCGGCAGGTTGGATTATGACATCAATTCGCAAGCGGGAGAGGGGCAAAGGGTTTATCGGGCTATGCTCTCCGGCCAATACGATATTTTAGTCGGCACGCAGATGATTGCCAAAGGGCACGACTTTCCTGCTGTGACCTTAGCGGCGGTGATGGCTGCCGATATCACCCTTAATATTCCGGACATTCGCAGCGCAGAAAGAACCTTTCAGCTCTTAACTCAGCTTTCGGGCAGGGCGGGCCGCCGTTTGCTGCAGGGCGAGGCTGTAATTCAAACCTATTTACCCGAGGCTTACCCCATTCGTTTGGCGGCAGATCACGATTTTAAGGGCTTTTATAGTGAAGAAATCAAACAGCGGGCCGAACATAATTATCCGCCGTTTTGTGCTTTGGCCAGAATAGTTTTTTTAGGTTTAGACCGTCACATTACACAAAAAGCCGCCGAAGCCTACGGCGCCGCCCTGCGGGAAAAGGCAGGAGAATACGCGCAAATTTGCGGCCCGGCCCCCGCCCCGTGGGAGAAAATCAAGGACAGGTATCGTTATAATATACTGATTAAATGCCGTCTGCAGCAAGAGCTTAATCAGCTGCTGCGCGATGTTTGCCGACAAATGGAGGCCAAAAATCGTTTATTTAACGATATAATTGTAAAAATTGACATTGATCCTTATTCGGTTATGTAATTTTCTCTTTAAATTTACACAAAAATATGATATAATTACCAAATTAAAGTGTTATATTAAAAGGAGGAGCTTTAATTGGCCAATTTAAGACAGATAGTTAAGGTTGGTGACCCTCTGTTACGCGAACAATCCGTGCCTGTGCAACGCTTTAATAAAACACTGCACAAGCTACTGGACGATATGATTTTTACTATGAAAGAAAACGAGGGAGCAGGCTTAGCCGCTCCGCAGGTAGGTATTTTAAAGCAGATTGCTGTTTTTGATATGGGTGAGGGAAAAATTTGCGAAATGATCAATCCCGTCTTGCTGGAGTCCGAGGGTGAGGCCACCGACAGCGAGGGCTGCCTTTCGGTACCGGGTAAATGGGGTACAGTCAAGCGCGCCGAAAGAGTTGTGGTCAAAGCACAAAATCGTGACGGCGGTTTTATTAACATTAAGGCAAAGGGCTGGGTAGCCCGTATCATTCAGCACGAAATGGACCACTTGGTAGGCCGACTGTTTATAGATATTGCCGAAGATGTTGAGGAAAGATAATGAAAACAGTATTTATGGGAACGCCCGACTTTGCGGCGCGATCCTTAGAGGCTTTATTAAAAGCCGGGATAAAACCCAGATTGGTTGTGACAAAGCCCGATAAAAAACGCGGCAGAGGTCAATTATTGCAGCCGACGCCCGTAAAAATCATCGCCGAGGCCGCCGGTTTATCTGTTGTTGCGCCCCAGAGCGTTAATACTCCCGAATTTTTAGAGCAATTACGCTTGCTGGCGCCTGATTTGATTATTGTGGTTGCCTTTGGGCAGTTGATTAAAAAAGAGCTTTTACAGCTGCCCCCACAGGGTATTGTCAATGTTCATGCCTCGCTTTTGCCCAAATACCGGGGGGCGGCGCCTATTCATCGGGCAATTTTAAACGGAGAAACAGAAAGCGGCGTTACAACAATGCTGATCGACGAGGGTATGGATACGGGAGATATGCTCTTAACGGCAAAAACCCCCATTAGCTCCGATATGACAACGGGCGAGCTGCACGATATTTTAGCTGACTTGGGCGGCAAGCTGCTGGTAAAAACAGTGCGCGCTATTAAGGCGGGCAATTGCCCCCGCACAGTGCAAAACCATAATGCTGCTACCTATGCCGCGCGCCTTAACAGAGAAGAAGAGCTGCTTGACTGGCATAAAGATGCCGCGGAGCTGCATAACCAAATTCGCGGGCTTTCGCCTTTTCCCGGCGCATATACTATGCTTAACGGCAAACGCTTCAAGATATTCCGCTCGCAAATAGCCGGCCATTCCGACGAATGTCGGCCGGCGGGTGAAATTATCAGTGTTGATAACGGTTTGCTTGTTCAGTGCGGCCGCGGAGCTTTGCATCTGCTGATTGTACAGCCGGAAGGTAAAAATGCCTTGGCGGCAGTTGATTTTTTGCGCGGAGCAAAATTGCAAAAAGGAACAATATTAGGCTAAGGAGTGAATATATGTATTACGACTGGACATTTGGTTTAATTATTATTGCCATTATTATCTCGGCATGGGCGCAAATCAAGGTTTCTTCGACCTACTCTAAATACTCCAAAGTGATGGCGCAAAACGGTATGACCGCTTCTGATGTAGCGCGCTTAATTTTAGACAGCAATAATCTGCAGGATGTGCCTGTTGAGCGTGTGGCCGGTAATTTAACGGACCATTACGACCCCAGAACCCGTGTTTTACGGCTTTCGGATACTGTTTATAATAGCAGCTCTGTGGCGGCCATCGGCGTTGCCGCACATGAGGTCGGCCATGCCATTCAAGACGAGCATGAGTATGCGCCCCTCAAGGTACGCGGCGCACTGGTACCTTTAGTCAGCTTTTCTTCTTCAGCGTCTTGGGTGCTGATTATTTTGGGTATATTTCTCAGCTCTTTAGGAATGATTCAGTTTGGCATTTTACTTTTTTCCGCTGTGGTTATTTTTCAGCTTGTTACCTTGCCTGTCGAGTTTAATGCCTCCTCTCGGGCTTTGGTGGCTTTGGAGGGCGGCGGTTTTTTAAATCGCGACGAGGTTGAACAATCCCGCAAGGTTTTGTCGGCTGCCGCAATGACTTATGTTGCCGCTGCTCTTGCCAGTATTTTACAGCTGATACGCCTGCTGGCGATTTTCGGCCACCGTGACTAAGCGGGTTAGCTCGGCAAGGGAGCTGGCCTTGCAGGTTTTGTTAGCGGTTGAGGGCGAGGGTGCTTACGCCGGCATAGCCTTAGCTATGTCTTTAAGCGCAAGCGAGCTTGATAAGCGCGATAAAGCTTTTGTTACCGAGCTGGTAAACGGTGTTTTGCGCCGACAAATAACGCTGGATTATTTTCTTAACCTGTTTTTAAAAAAACCGGTCGATTCTTTACCCCTGCCGATTGCCGAAATATTGCGCCTTAGCCTTTATCAGCTGGCCTATCTGGAAAAGATCCCTGCTTCCGCCGCTGTTAACGAAGCCGTTGAGCTGGCAAAAAGGTATGGGCATCAAGGCACTGCAGCCTTGGTAAACGGCGTTTTGCGCAATTATTTGCGGCAAAAAGAGCAAATCACTTTTCCCGATCAACAAAAGGAACCGGCAAAATTTTTAGCGGTTTATTATTCATTACCGCAGTGGATTGTTGAACTGCTGCTTGAGCAATGGACCTTGGCCGAGACCGAGCAGTTCTGTGCTTATCAGGCGGAAAGTCATAAAATTATCATCAGAACCAATACTTTAAAAATCAGCCGCTATGAGCTGTGTAAAAAACTATTGGCAGCAGGCTATATCGCTCAACCCTGTCGTTATGCTCCCGATGGTTTAGAGCTGGCCTCCGGCGCGGGCTTGTTCGATGAGCAATTATTTACAAGCGGCTTACTGACAATACAAGATGAGTCCTCGCAGCTGGCGGCCTTAGCCTTGCTGCCTCAAAAGGGCGGCAAGGTAATCGACCTTTGTGCCGCGCCCGGCGGCAAAGCGACCTATTTGGCGCAGCTAATGGATAATCAAGGGCAAATTATTGCCTGCGATCTGCATAAGCACCGTGTTGAGCTGATCAAAGAAAATTGCGATCGCTTAGGCACAACCTGCGTTAAGCCGCTGGCAACCGACGGGTTAGAGCTGCCCCTTAATTACATTAATTGGGCGGATTATTTGCTTTTGGATGCTCCCTGCAGCGGCTTGGGCGTGCTTTCGCGCCGAGCGGACAGCCGCTTGCGCAAAGAAAAAAACGATCTTGCGGAGCTGGCCGAATTATCCTATAAGCTTTTGTTGGCCGCTGCCGATTATCTAAACTTTGGCGGCATAATGGTCTATTCGACCTGCACGATCACCAAAGCCGAAAATGAAGACAATATCGCGCGCTTTTTATCCGCACGCGCTGACTATGAACTGATAGACTTACCCGAAAATTTCCCCATCAAGCAGGATCGGCGGGGTATTTTGCAAATTTTACCGCAAAAGCAAGGGATAGAGGGGTTTTTTATCGCGCGTTTGCGCCGAAAGGTATAAAATGAGTGCAAAAACCGATTTACGCTCCTTATCAAGATCAGAATTAAAAAGCTTAATGCCCAAATTGGGTTTGGCTGCCTTTCGCGGAGAGCAAATTTTTGATTGGGCGCAAAAACGCGCCGCCGCCTCAATTAACGAGCTGACAAATCTGTCCGCCGCCGATCAAAAAAAATTGGCCGCCGCCTGTTATCTGGCTTTGCCTGTCCTGATAAAAAAAGATGTGGCCGCAAACGGCGATACGGCCAAACTGCTTTTAGAGCTGGCCGACGGCGAAAGAATCGAAACGGCAATAATGTTTTACAGCGGCAAAGACAGCCGCGACCGCGTTACTTGTTGTGTCAGTACGCAAACAGGCTGCGTAATGGGCTGTAAATTCTGCGCGACTGCCCAATATCAAAAATGCCGCAACCTGACGGCGGGCGAGATTGTATCTCAAGTGCAAATGGCCGATAAAGCCGCAAAAGAGCTGGGCTCCAAGGGACTGACTAATTTGGTTTATATGGGTATGGGCGAGCCAATGCTTAATTTGGCGCAGGTCAAAAAAAGCATTGAGCTGCTAAATGACGAGCGGGGTTTAAATATAGGTCAACGCAAAATAGCTGTTTCTACCTGCGGCCTGCCCAAACAAATCCGCCAAATGGCCGACTGGAAAATGCAAATACATCTGGCAATATCCCTTCATGCCGCCAATGACGAGCTGCGCCGCAATTTGATGCCTGCCGCCGCCCGCTATCCTCTTCAAGAGCTGCTGGCCGCCGCCGATTACTATCAGGCCCAAACCGGCCGAAGAGTGTGTTATGAATATGCTTTGTTTAAAGACATCAACGATCGTCCCGAAGCGGCACGCAGCTTAGGCAAGCTGCTGGACGGCCGCGGAGCGCTGATCAATCTTATTCCCGCCAACCCCTTGCCCGAAACAGGATTTATGCCTTCAGATGACGAAACAGTCAAACATTTTAGCCGACTGCTTTCTCTATATAATGTTGAGGTGCAAATCAGACAGGAAAGAGGCCGTGATATTAACGCGGCCTGCGGTCAATTACGAAAAAGGACTTTGGAGGTGTAAAATGCTGCTTTTTGCCGGTATAAGCGAAACGGGTCTGGTGCGTGAAAACAACGAGGACGCGATCTGTATTGACGAGCCCAAGGGCTTTATTGCCGTAGCCGACGGTATCGGCGGGCATGCCTTTGGCGAGGTAGCCAGTAATTTGGCGATTGACAGACTGCGCGAAGCCGTAGAAAGCGCAAGCAGCGAGGATAGCCCGATAGATATTTTAAAAGAGGGCTTTTTTGCCGCCAACGATTTGATCTATACCAAAAGTCATAATAATGACCGGCTTTCAGGTATGGGTACGACCTTGACCGCTGCTTTGCTTACCGATAAACATATATTTTTGGCGCATATCGGTGACTGTCGCGCTTATTTGCTGACAAAAGCAAAATTACTGCGCTTAACCGATGATCATTCTTTGGCGGAAGAACTGGCAAGGGAAGGTAAAATTACTGAAACAGCGGCGCAAACCCACCCGCAAAAACATATCCTGACCCGCTCCTTGGGTCAGGAAAGCTTAGTTGAACCTGATTGCAGTAGAATTTCTTGGAAGGAGGGGGATATTTTATTGATCTCTTCCGACGGCTTTTATAACCACCTGCAGGAAAGTGAAATAAGATCCGCTTTTTGCACACAGCCTGTTAAAGATGCTTTGCAGGTTCTGCTTAATCTTTGTCTGCAAAGAGGCGGATACGACAATATTTCGGCGGTTGTCGCCAAAAGGCAGGTGAATGATTAATGATAGGTAAAATTTTTAATAACCGTTATGAGCTGTTAGAAAAAATCGGTTCAGGCGGCACAGCTATTGTCTATAAAGGCTATGACAAACGCTTAAACAGAATGGTTACCGTAAAAATACTGCGGGACGAATATAATAACGAATCGGCCTTTGTTCATCGCTTTGAGCACGAGGCGCAGGCTATTGCCAGCCTCTCGCACGGCAATATTGTTAATGTTTATGATTTTGGCAGCGAGGATAAGCTGCATTATATAGTTATTGAGTTTGTTGAGGGAGAAACACTTAAAAATTATATCAACCGTAAAGGTGCTCTGCCTGTGGCGGAGGCGGCCTCGATCATGTATCAGATTTTAGATGCCTTGGGTTATGCGCACAGCAACGGTATAATCCACCGTGATGTTAAGCCGCAAAACATTTTATTTGCCAAGGACGGTCGGGTCAAGGTTGCCGATTTTGGTATTGCCGCCGGTCCGAATGATTTAACGCAAACCTACGATAATAACGCCCGTATTATGGGCTCTGTACATTATATTTCACCCGAACAGGTACAGGGCTACAATGTCACCGAAAAATCCGATATTTATTCCGCAGGCGTTGTTTTTTACGAAATGCTGACGGGGCAGCTGCCCTTTACGGGCGATACGCCGATTTCCGTTGCCATGAAGCATGTGCAAAACGAGCTTAATCCGCCGCATCGCGTTAATCCCAAGGTTCCCGTCGGACTTTCTTATGTTATTATGAGGGCTATGCGTAAAAGCCCCGATATCCGTTATGCTACAGCTCAGGAAATGGCCGACAGCATTCGTTCCGTAGTAGAAGGAATGCCTAATCAGCCCGCGCCGATCGCGCCGACGGAAAAGGAAATAAATAACGAAGATACTCGTGAGCTTGTTGATATCAATGCCAAAGAGGTCAGAAAAAGACGGGTTGAAGAACGGATTGATGAACGAATGAAGGGCTTGCCTTCGACAGCTAATCCCCGGGTTGTGCAAAAAAAATTAAACAAAAAAAATGTTTCGATTTTAGCCGGGATTATCATGCTGCTGGCCTTAGCCGTAATAGGTATTAAGCTGATTGACACTGTTTTGGAAACCCCCGATATTTCTGTGCCTTCCGTAGTAGGTTTGCCCCTTGAGGAGGCCAAGGAGACTTTAAAAAGCTATGACCTTGCATATTTGGTTATCGAGGATTACAGCGCTGATGTTCCTGAAGGCAATATTATGGAGCAGGATATTGCAGAAGGTATGATGGTGAAAAAAGGGCGCGAAGTAAAGATCACGGTTTCCTTAGGTATTAAATTGACCAGAGTTCCCAATGTCGTCGGCTATACCAAGGAGGCTGCGGGAGATGAGCTGCGCAACAACAAATTTGTCGTAGTTTTTGAAGAGGTTTATGACACGCAAGCAGATCAGGGAACAGTAATCAGGCAAAACCCGGTCGGCGGCTCGCAAGCGGCGGAAAAATCAACTGTTACCGTTACAGTCAGCTCCGGTGCTCAGCCGGCGGAAATTACCATGATTAGCTTAAAAGGTAAAACGCTGGCCGAGGCCAAAACAGTGTTGACCGATATGCTGTTAGCTGTGGGTAAGGTCGATTATGCCGAAAGCAATGACTACGCACAAGGCAAGGTTATCGGTCAGAGCGTAGCGGCCGGACAAAATGTGGATGAAGGCACGGCCATTAACCTCACTTTAAGCCAGGGCCCCGGTCCTGTGGCTAAATTGGCCTCTGTCAGTTATGCTGTTCCCGATGACGGACTGGAGCATACCGTCAGAATAGTAGTAGAAGACGCTCAAGGCTCGCGCGAGGCTTATAGTGCCAAAGCTGCTTCGGGAACCTATATCTCCAAGGAGATTACATTTTATAATTCGGGAAAAATAAAAGTCTATTTAGACGGGGAGCTTGTGGATGAAGCTACGGTTTCCTAAAGATAAAACGCCGTTAAAGGCCGGGATCATCACGCGTTCCTTAGGCGGCTTTTACAATGTATTGCTGGCCGACGGTACAGTTTGCGAGTGCAAACCGCGCGGTCGTCTGCGTTTGGCCGAAAGCGGGCTGTTGGTCGGCGATTTTGTGCAAATCGATGCCGAACAGGCCATGATCGAAGAAAAAGAAGAACGCAAATGCTCCTTTGCCCGACCAAAAATCGCCAATGTCAATCAAGCTGTGTTGATTTTGGCCGCCCGCGATCCCAAGCCGGATTGGTTTTTATTGGACAAGCTGTTGATTACCTGCGCTTTTTTACAAGTGCGGCCGGTAATTTGCTTTAACAAATGGGATATCCTAACTGAGAAAATGAATGAAGAATTCAAAAGCGAACTGGCAGGTTACGAGCAAGCCGGGTTTTGTGTCTTGCGCCTTTCGGCCAAGGAAAATATAGCTATTGGCGAGCTTATGCAGGAGCTTAAAGGACATTTATCCGTCTTTACAGGCTGTTCGGGGGTCGGTAAATCCAGCTTGTTAAACGCGCTTTTCCCTGTCTTGGAGCTGCCGACGGGCGAGGTCAGCAAAAAGCTTTCCCGCGGCCGCCATACTACGCGCCATGTGGAAATTTATCTTTTTGATGAGGCTTTAGTGGCCGATACTCCCGGGTTTTCCCTTTTAGAGTTGCTGCCGGATATTAAAAAAGAGCAGCTTGCTGCATATTATCCCGAATATCGGGGCTTAGCTCTTTGCCGTTTTGATCTTTGCCTGCACGATAGGGAAAGGCAATGCGAGGTTAAGGCTTTAATTGAGCGTGAGCCGCTTTTGCTGCCCCGCTATCAACGATATATTAAATTATTGAGCGAGCTGAAGGAAAGGGAGGATGATTTATACCGATGATTAAAATAGCCCCGTCTTTGCTGGCCGCCGATTTCGGCTGCCTTAACGAGCAGGTTAGCCTTGTGGAGCAGGCGCAAGCAGAATGGCTGCATTTAGATATTATGGACGGCGCCTTCGTGCCTAATATTTCTTACGGCCCGGCGCTGATCAAGGCCTTGCGCCCTCACAGCAAGCTGTTTTTTGACGCGCATTTAATGGTTGATGAGCCCGCCCGCTTTTTATGCGATTACCAAAAAGCCGGCTGCGATTTGGTGACTGTACATATCGAAGCCTGTAAGCATCTTCACCGTACAGTTCAGCAGATCAAAGACTTGGGAATGCAAGCCGGTGTGGCCTTAAATCCGGCAACGCCCTTGTGTCTGCTGGACGAGATTTTGCCCGAGCTGGATTTGGTATTGTTAATGTCCGTTAATCCGGGCTTCGGCGGGCAAAAATATATAGCCTCCGTCACCGAAAAAATCGTCAATTTGCGCGCCATGCTTGATGCTCTCGGCAGCTCGGCCGAGTTGGAGGTAGATGGCGGGGTCAGCAAAGCAAACGCGGCAGAACTGGCCCTGGCCGGTGCTACCGTTTTAGTGGCGGGCAGCGCCGTTTTCGGCGCCGCGGATATCCCGCAGGCTGTGCGCGAAATAAAAAATGCCGCAAATATGGGGAGGTAATGTATAATGGAGTTTATTTTTAACCATGTTAATATCAATATCACCGATATTGACCGTTCTGTGGAATTTTATCAAAAAGCTTTGGGCTTAAGGGTAGAAAGACAGAAAAAAGCCGCTGACGGCAGCTTTATTTTAACCTTTATGGAGGACGGCAAAAGCGGCGCTCGCCTTGAAATGACTTGGCTGCGCAATCATCAAGGACCTTACGATTTGGGTGAAAACGAGAACCATCTGGCGTTTTTTGTGGAGGATTACGAAAAAGCTCACGAATTTCACCAGAATATGGGCATAATTTGCTACGAGAACCCCGCAATGAATTTGTATTTTATCTCAGACCCCGACGGTTACTGGATAGAAATTTTAAAACCGAGATGACAATTTTATTTTTAATTTTAAAAATTATTGGCTGGGTTATTTTGCTTCTGTTGCTTTATCTCCTGTTATGGCCGCTTAAGCTGGCCGTTAAAACAGAGGGCGACAGCGGCGGAGTTTTTGTGCGTCTGAGCTTCTTACCCTTGCTGACGGCAAAAATCGCTATAACCGTTTTAAAACGCGGTTTTAACTATCAGCAAGAGCTGAACAAGGGCGCCAAGCACAACGATACCTTAGGGCAGGTCAAAACATTTTTAGATGCTTTTGAGCAAAATGAACGGCAAGATAGCCAATCGCAGACGCCGCTTGAGTCTGCAAAGCCGAAAAAAGAGCGGCAAAAGGAAAACAAATGGCAAAAAGTTGCCGCTGAGCATTGGCAGGAGCTGGCGGCAGGAATCTCAATAGAAAAATTGAATATTAAAATCAGAGCCGGCATCGGGGATAACCCTGCCATTACAGCTTTGCTGATCGGCGGGCTTGCCGCCTTGGTCAGCAGTACGCTTGCCGCCGTATCGCCGCTGTTTAGATATTTTCCCGCGCCGCCTTCGTTTGATATAAAACCTGATTACGAGCAAACGACAATTCATTTTCAGGTGAATTGCATAATCCGCTTACACTTGGGTGATATTATTTATAAATATTTAAAAGCGATGATTATATATAAAAGAAGGGAGAAATTAAATTATGTCCGCTGAAAACGAAATTAAAGATTTGGTTGAAGCAGCTATTGCAAATTTGCGAGATATCCTGGGTGTCAATACAATAATCGGTGAAAAAATCGAAACCAAGGACGGGGTAACAATTATTCCCATTTCCCGCGTGGTCTGCGGCTATGTGGCCGGCGGCGGAGAATACGGAAAAACCGATGCCAAGCCCTTTGCCGGTGGCAGCGGGGCCGGGGTAACCGTTAATCCCGTCGGATTTTTAGTCATCACTGGTACCGATGTGCGGATTCTTTCCGTCGAGAACAGCGATGTAGTCGATAAAGCGATCGAAAGCTTGCCGGCCATTGCCAACAGTATTCAAAGCTCCATTGAAAAATTTAAAGAAAAAAGAGCCGATAAAAAAATCATCACCAACGATATTCCAATCAGCTGAACAGCTTTTTTCATCAAATCATCATCATAATATCATAAAAATAATCCTGCCTTAGGCAGGATTATTTTGTTTAAACCTAGAAATTTATAGAATATTGACGAAATTTGACGGAGGTAATAATTTGAAAAAACTTACAACCCTCTTGTTGACGGCTGTTTTGATTTTATGCGTATCTATGCCGGCTTCCGCCTATTGGGTTAAAGGCAAAGCGGCAATTTTAATTGATGTTTCCACGCAAAAGGTATTATATGCCCAGCAAGAGCATAACGAATATCCCGCATCCGCTGCTTCGCAAATTATGACGGCCTTAGTGGCTTTAGAAAAAGGCGACCTGCAGCAGCAAATTAAAATGCCTGATAAATATACTTCTATCGGCAATGATTCTATTTATTTGGCTAAGGGCGAAATGCAAACCCTGGAGAATTTACTCTATGCTTTATTGATGCGCACCGCAAATGACGCCGGTTATGCAATTGCCGTCAGTTTGGCAGGCAGCGAAGAAAAATATGTGGAGTGGATGAACGAAAAGGCTGCCGAGCTTGGTATGAAGGACACCCATTATGTTAATGTCAACGGTTTGTATGACGAAAACGGACATACCTCGGCAGCAGATTTGGCAACCTTAACAATGGCAGCTATGCAAGACGAGGTTTTTGCCAAAATAGTCGCCACCAGCAAATATGAAATCCCTTGGGAGAGCAACGATTCGACGAGGATATTATATAACAAGAATCAGTTTTTAACCTCCGGCGCGGGTATTACGGGTGTAAAAATGGGCTATAATGCCGAGGCCGGCACTTGTTTGGTTACAACGGCTACGCGTTACGATCATAAGCTGCTCGGCGTAATACTTAATTCCGAAGGCGTATATCACGAAATGGATGCTTTACTTAATTTTGGTTTAAATAAATATAAATGGGTTCAGGTCGGTAAGGCAGATGAGGTTTTATCTAATATGCCTGTTTTAAAAGGGCGCGAAAAAAATGTCAATGTGGTTTATGACGGTGATGCCTATATTGTTTTTGAGAAAGGCAAGGAAGAAGAGATAAAAGGCGTTATGGAGCTTTTTCCTCAGGTCACTGCTCCCGTTAAGGCAGGAGATAAAGTCGGCACCATGACCTTTACGACCTCAACGGGAGAAGTACAGGTTTTGGATTTGGTCAGTGCCGCAGCCGTTGAGCGCTATACCCTGTGGCAGGTTTTAGATCGGGTTTTTTCTAAAATATTCGGAGCCTTTACCACCGAAGCTTGGAAATAATCATTAATACGCATACCTAACCCCCTTTGAGAATAATGATTGCTCAAAGGGGGATTTTTTATGTTTAACGCCTTGTGGCTCTTACTAATCGCTGCGGGGATCACCGTAGCTGCGCTCGGCGGCAATACGGAGGTAATCGGGGCTGCGGCCTTTACGGCTTGCGGCGATTGTGTGAGCCTGTGTCTAAGCCTGGCAGGGCTGATGGCTATGTTTATGGGAATAATGCAAATAGCGGAGGAGGCGGGCCTTGTGGCCGCTCTGGCGCGGCTTTGCACGCCGCTTCTTGCCAGGCTGTTTCCCGAAATCCCTAAGAACCATCCGGCTTTTTCGGATATTGTCATGAATTTTGCCGCCAACTTGCTTGGTATGGGCAATGCCGCTACTCCCTTTGGCCTTAAAGCTATGGAGAAACTACAAGAATTGAACAGCAAGAAGGGAGAGGCCTCTCCTTCGATGATAACATTTTTATTGCTTAACACCTCCTGCGTAACGCTTATACCCTCTATGATAATCGGTTTACGCGCCGAAGCAGGCTCTTCTTTCCCCGAAGAGATTATCGTACCGACAATACTGGCAGGTACGGCGGCCTTGATTTTTGCCTTGCTGCTGGATAGAGTATGCCGCAGGCTCTATTTTAAGAGGTAAGAAGATGATAGAGGCATTACAGAGTCTTTCCCGCTGGACAATGATTTTTTTATTGTTTTTTATCCCTTTGGTTGCCTGGCTGCGCGGAGTCAATGTTTTTCACAGCTTTGCCAAGGGTGCGGCCAAGGGCCTGGAAGTGGTTTTGCGAATTTTCCCTTACCTATTGGGGATAATGATTGCCGTCGGAATTTTCCGCAGCTCAGGAGCCTTAGATGCGCTCTGCCAAGCTTTGCGCCCCTTTTTGGCCTCTGTGGGCGTTCCGCCCGAGGTGCTGCCGCTGGCTTTTCTCAGACCCCTATCGGGCAGCGGCTCCTTGGGCTATTGCGCTCAACTGCTTCACATTTACGGCCCCGACAGCTTAATAGGTCGAATTGCTTCTGTTATGCAAGGCAGCACCGATACAACCTTTTATATTTTGGCTGTGTATTTTGGCTCAGTGGGCATTAAAAAATATCATTATGCGCCGGCAATCGGTTTAGCTGCCGATTTCTGCGGTTTTACTTTGGCGCTGGTGGTCTGTAAGATATTTTTTACCTGATTTCTTGTTTTTTTTATTTGGTATGGTATAATTTTATTATATAAATTAATCTTTTAAAATACGGAGGCCTTCAGATTGGACGAAAACCAAGGCGAAAAACTGCAAAAGGTGATTGCCGCGCATGGGCTGACCTCACGCCGCGGCGCGGAGGCTTTGATTAGAGCAGGTAAAGTAACGGTAAACGGACAAGTTGTCACAGAACAGGGGCTGAGAGTAACAAGCCGTGATGAAATTCGTGTCAACGGTGAGCTTTTAAGCGTTAAGCCGTCTTTACGCTATATTTTGCTGCATAAGCCTGCCGGCTGGATTACCTCAATGGCTGACGAAAAGGGCCGCCGGACGGTCTGCGATTTACTGACCGATGTACCGGAACGGGTCTATCCGGTTGGCAGGCTTGATTATGATACCAGCGGCCTTTTGCTTTTAACAAACGACGGCGAGCTGGCTAACCGGCTGACGCATCCGTCGCACAATGTAGAAAAAAACTATTCGGTGCTCATAAAAGGCAAAATATCCAACGAAGCTATCAAAAAACTGCGCGATGGAGTTGAACTGAGCGACGGCCAAACCTCGCCTGCCAAGGTGCGCCGCCTGCGTGAAAAAGAGCAGGGTTCAATTATCGAGATCACTATTCACGAGGGGCGTAACCGTCAAATACGGCGTATGGTCGATGCTGTGGGCTACGAGGTCATTCATCTCAAGCGCATAGCCTTGGCTAACTTAAATTTAACCGATCTGCCTTTGGGTAAATACCGCGACTTAACCGATAAAGAGCTGGCATTATTAAAACAAATAGCAGGTATCAGATAGGAGCATAAGATGGATAATTTAGGTTTAATGCAGGTTTATACCGGTAACGGCAAAGGTAAGACAACGGCTGCAATCGGTTTGGCTGTACGAGCCCGCGGGCAAAACAAATCCGTTGCTTTTATTCAGTTCTTAAAATGTCGCGAAAACTACGGAGAAACCAAAATCTTAGAGCAAATCGGCTGTAAGGTGCAATGCTTTGGCAGCAAGGGCTTTATTATTAAAGGCCATATCAAGCAAGAGGATATTGATTTAGCTAAATCAGGATTAAAAGCGGCTCAAGAAGCTCTATCTGTTTATGATATTGTAATTTTAGATGAAATCAACAACGCGCTTGATTTCGGTTTGCTGAGCGAAAGCGAGGTCGTGCGCGTTTTGGCCGACAGAAGGGAAGGCTGCGAGGTGGTTTTGACAGGCCGGGGAGCAACTGCCGCTTTATTGGCTGTCGCCGACTTGGTTACGGAAATGCAGGAAATTAAGCATCCTTATCAAAGCGGTATCGGCGCCAGAAGAGGCATAGAATATTAAGCGAGGTTTTATGAAAAAAATTATAGTTATCGGCGGCGGTCCGGCGGGAATGATGGCGGCTATTGCGGCCGCCCAAGCGGGGGCAGAGGTTGCTTTATGGGAGCGTAACAGCTCCTTGGGCAACAAACTGGCAATTACTGGTAAAGGTCGTTGCAACATTACCAATAATTGTTCTCCCTCTGAGTTGATTAATAACATCCCCAATAACGGCATGTTTTTGTACGGTGCTTTTTCTCGTTTTAATTCTGCCGATACGATAGATTTTTTTACTTCTTTGGGTGTAAAACTAAAAACCGAACGGGGCAGGCGTGTTTTTCCCGTATCCGATCAGGCGGGCGAGATTGTCAAGGCTTTTGCACAGCACTTAAACAGCTTGGGGGTAAAAATTTTATTCAATAAGCGGGCCAACAAGCTTTCTGTGCGCGACGGCGCTGTTGACGGTGTTTACGACGAAAAGGATCAGCTGCAAAAGGCCGATTCCGTAATTATCGCCACAGGCGGCAAAAGCTATCCGGGTACGGGCTCCACAGGTGACGGTTATCTGCTTGCCGAGCAAAGCGGCCATACCGTTACCCCTCTTTATCCTGCTTTAGTGCCCTTATGCGCATCGGAGGATTGGCTGGACGAGCTTTGCGGCCTCAGCTTAAAAAATGTTGAGGTTTCCGCCTATTTAAAAGAAGCAAGCGGCAATGAAAAATTGCTGGGCTCCGAATTCGGAGAGATGCTCTTTACTCATTTTGGCGTGTCAGGCCCGATCATCTTAACTCTGTCATATCAAGTGTGCAGAGCCTTGGCTTCAGGCTCTGTTATCTTAAAAATCAACCTCAAGCCGGCTTTAACTTACGAGCAGTTGGACGAACGACTACTGCGCGACTTTAATAAATTCAGCCGCAAGCATTTGGCCAATGCTTTAAATGAGCTTTTGCCAAAATCATTAATTCCCGTCATTATTCGCAAAAGCGCTATTGCCTGTGATAAACCTGTCAATCAAATTACCAAAGAAGAAAGAGCCGGGCTTTTATCCTTGTTAACCGCATTTCCGGTTCAAATCAGTAGGCCTCGTCCCTTAAAAGAGGCCATAGTGACGGCTGGCGGAGTGTCCGTTAAGGAGCTTTCACCCAAGGATATGTCTTCAAAATTGGTTAAAGGCCTGTTTTTTGCGGGAGAAGTAATTGATGTTGACGGTTATACGGGCGGCTATAATTTGCAGGCGGCATTATCAACAGGATATCTTGCCGGTATCGGTGCGGCAAAATAAGCGCTAAAAAATCAAAAATAATACTTGACAAGACAGCTTGTTTTGCATATAATTAAAGAGCTTGCTGTTCACGACAAATTACGGCAGGATTTTTAAAAAAAAGGCTTTGACAAGTGAGAGATTTTGTTGTATAATCGTGTTTGTGCCGTGGGTGATTAGCTCAGTTGGGAGAGCGCCTGCCTTACAAGCAGGATGTCGGCAGTTCGAACCTGTCATCGCCCACCAAGCTATACGGAACTGTGGTGTAGCGGTCTAACATGTCGGCCTGTCACGCCGAAGATCGCGGGTTCGATTCCCGTCAGTTCCGCCAAACGCCTTGGTAGCTCAGTCGGTAGAGCAGGGGACTGAAAATCCCCGTGTCGGTGGTTCAATTCCGCCCCAAGGCACCAAAGCTTGCGGGTATAACTCAGCGGTAGAGTGCGACCTTGCCAAGGTCGAAGTCGAGGGTTCAAATCCCTTTGCCCGCTCCAAAAAACAGTGCAAAAAGCTTTATCTTTTTGCACTGTTTTTTTATATTAAAATATACGAGATTAGATATATAATTTATTTAGCTGTTTGCTTATTTGCGGACAGTTTAAAATATTGTGAGATTGTGTAACCTTTTACTATACTTTCCCTCTATACAGGTGAAGGAGGTGTTTTGATGGATGATAACAAGATAATTGAGCTTTTCTTTGCTCGTGATGAAACTGCAATTAAGGAAACTGCATATGCTTATGGCAAAAAATTAGAGTGCTTATCTTATGGCATTCTAAAAAATATCGAGGATGCCAAAGAGTGTATAAATGATACTTATTTAAAAGCATGGAATACCATACCGCCCCAAAAACCCACTTATTTTTACGCCTTTATTGCAAAAATATGCAGGCATTTATGCTTTGGAAAATTAGATTATAAAAATGCTCAAAAGCGAAATTTTGAGGTTGTTAACCTTTCAGATGAATTGATGTGCTGTATTCCCGACAAACTCTCTGAAATAGAACTTGAAGATAAAGCCATTGGAGATATTCTGACAGCCTTTTTAAATACTTTATCTGAAGATAACAGACTGATATTTATGCGAAGATATTGGTATTGTGCCTCAGTTTCCGAAATCTCAAAACATTATCATATATCGGAAAGTAAAGTTAAAACCTCACTCCATCGCACACGAAAAAAACTAAAAGCCTATTTAGAAACGGAGGGGATTTTTGTATGGACGGAAAAGATTTATTAAACGGTTTGAACCAGGTTGACGAAAGCCTGATCAATGAAGCAGAGAAAAAGAAAATCAAAATCAATAAGTCAAATATTAGATTTGCTATTATCATCGCTGCAAGTTTTGCAATTATTATCACTGCTTTTTCATTATGGTCAAGTCATCAAAACAATTTACCTATATCTCCGGATAACAATATTCCGCCTGTAGAATATACGCTCTATTTTAATGATGTTGACAGTCAGATAGCAGGCAATCTTTACATTAAAGGTCATTTTTGGGAACAATTATCTTCTGAGCAAAAAGAGAAACTATTGCCCAATATTGTTAATAAGTATCAAGTAGAAGGCACGGTAAACTATTCTCAAACAGACGGAAAAACTGCGATTTTTAATATTCAAACAAACATTCAATCTAAGAAGAAAAATGATGTAAAAATCACCATAGCACCGAATAAAGTTATAAAATGCTATCTGATTGATGGCGAACCTGTCCTTTCGGAAATCGAAGGTGTTAAAATTGAAGCCGGTATATTTAAGACAGATAAAAACAGTGGGGGTGAAAGGAATTATATTTACTATGCGGACTTTATGATAGAGGATATCGCCTATTATACGGAATTTGCCGGAGCAAAAAGCGACAAAGAATTCTTCACAAGCATCATTGCAGACCTTATTTTAGGCGGTAAAGCAGATTTATCAGTGCTTGATAATCCTACTGTGCCTGAGCTTCGTGATGAGAAGCTGACAGAAAATGAAGCCTACAAAGATACAGATTTCGGAGTCTATTTACCTAAAGTTCCCAATGGGTATCAGTTTAATGGTGCTACAAGATTTATAAATCAAGATAGTAATTATTTATTTGCAAGCTGGTCGGAAGGGTATGATGATATTGATATCACAATATCAAAGCTAAAAGAACAAGATAAAGTAAGAATAATCTCGGTGCAAGATACAGATCTTTACGATATGTCACTTTATCCTATTCCGTGGGCAGATAGTATGCCGAGTGATACAAGAGAAATTATAGAAAATCCAATTTTTAAAATTGAGGATCTAACAGTAGATATATTGAAAATGCGTGGGTATTTTCGCGGTGAAGCCAATGATCCAAGTGGAAACAGTGTCAATATGAGATTTTCTGTACTTTACCAGGATATTCTTATTGAGCTTAGTACCGAAGGTGTAAATCCTGAATATCTGTTTGATGAATTATCC
>JAQVWQ010000062.1 GCA_028709615.1 Clostridia bacterium
AACCCCTGCGGAATTGCTTCAGCCTTCCCGGTTTCCCAGTGACCGACTTTCGTCAAAAAGCAAATCCTTAGCGCTTACAGCGGCGGTACCGTCGGGGATTTGCACCCCGTTCCCTATTCTCTCATACAGCCATACGCTAATATGAGCACATAAAAAGCAATTAATTTATCAAGACTTTTGTCTTAAAAAATATTATACAACCAAATGTTTTTTTTGTCCAGTATTATTAATATGTTTTTTATCTCGGCTTAAAGCAAAAACATTAACCTTAACCTCCATCATCTTAAGCTTTGATTATTTTTAAAAGCGGCTCTGCGGGCAAAGCAGCGGCATCTATGACAGATAGAGGCTTAAACTCATTTTTATAAATGTATTTATTTATTTGGTTGCAATCTTCAACAATATCAATTAATAAAAGCGGATAACGCTGCGCCTGACGCTCATTATTCACATAGCGAAACGACAGCCCGACAGCCTGATCGGAAGTGTTTTTCTCCGCCAATAAAAACGCCAGCGGGGTTTTGGCTTTAATAATCGGCTCCGTCCACTGCCCCCGTATCAGCTCCTCAACGCTTGCATCATCATAGGCTCGATAAGCACCAAAAAAACACTTTTGCTGCCGCAATAATGCCGCGGCGGCAGTAAAATCACTGCCTTGGCTGTCTATTAAAAAGAGCGTGCTTCTGCAAGTCATTACGGCTCCCATATTCTGCGGAATAATCTGACCGGCGGGGAACAATGCTACAAAAGCGCAATCGTTATGGCTGCGCATTAACGAGGTAACTGCAGAATTAAAAGCCGCCGACTTTCTCAAATCCAAAAAATAAAAATATATCCCCAGCTGTTTTCCTTCTTTGATAATACGGTCCACTTGAGCGAGCTTTTGATTGTCGGCTATTTTAATAACTAAATACCAAGGCAAAAAAATGTTAAGCTCTGTTTGCCGTTGTCTTAAACTCTTAATACCTTTACCCCAGGCATTATAACCTATATTTAAGCCAAAGGTTTTTAGCTTAGCGTGGTCGGTATTGGCGGCTAAATCCTGTATTAACGCATAATAAGGACTATTTTGGTTAGCAGACAAATTTTGAGCTTTTTGTATCAGCTGCGCCGACAAGCCGCTGCCGGCAAAACGGCTGCCCATCTCTACCAGCTTACCTACTGCCCGTTGAGAATCAACGGCCAGATCTTTTAAAACTTTGTCGATAGTACTTTCTAATATTATTTTTTTTATTTTTTCCGATGTCATAAAAGCACCTCTTTATTGCGTAATAAATATGTATTAGAATTTTTTATTCTACATTACTAAAGACACTACCTTTATATATTTTTGAACATTTGTCTTTATTCCTAATCAATTCTCAAAATAATCAGGAGGTATTATATGAATAACAAAATTTTAACATCTGTTCAAACAGCGGCAATAAAAAAAGCGGTCGGCTATTTAAACAGGGATTTGGCAAAGGCCTTGCCAAAATTAATGAACATTGTAGATCTCTATGATGTAAACAATGCTTTTACATCTCAAAGAAAGCTGTTTCGTTCAATTATCGAGAACACGGATAGTAATTGGTATAAGCTGATCGAAAATATCTGTTCGGGTATCGACGAGGGAATTCGTAAAGCCTTTTTTGAAAATTTTTTTATTAATGCAACGGTAATCGGCAATCAACGCCATCAAGAGCTACAAGAAAAATACAACTGCAATATACCTTGGGCTATTTTACTTGACCCTACCTCAGCCTGCAATTTAAAATGCTTGGGTTGCTGGGCCGCAGACTACGGCAGCAAGCTTTCTTTAAGCTACGAAACCATTAACAGTATTATCGAACAAGGCAAAGACTTAGGAATTTATATGTTTATTTACTCCGGCGGCGAACCGCTGATACGAAAATCAGACCTTATCCGACTTTGCGAGGTGCACCCTGATTGTATGTTTTTGGCCTTTACCAACGGAACCTTGATTGATGAAGAACTGGCCGCAGAAATGCTGCGCGTAAAAAACTTTATTCCGGCCATCAGCATTGAGGGCTTTGAAGAAGCCACTGACTCACGACGCGGTCAAGGCACTTATAAAAAGGTTGTAAGGGCTATGAATATCCTAAAACAAAACAGGCTTGCCTTTGGCGTATCCTGTTGCTATACCTCGCAAAACACCGAGGATATCGGCAGTGAAGCCTTTTTTGATAAAATGATTGAGCTGGGAGCAAAATTTGCTTGGTTTTTCACTTATATTCCGGTCGGGGTAGATGCCTCGCCCGAGCTTATTGCCACAGCCTGCCAGCGAGAATTGATGTATGAGCAGGTGCGAAAATTCCGCAAAAGCAAACCTCTATTTACAATGGACTTTTGGAACGACGGAGAATATGTAAACGGCTGTATTGCCGGCGGCCGCAATTATTTACATATTAATGCCAACGGAGATATTGAGCCTTGCGCCTTTATTCACTATTCCGACAGTAATATCCATACCGATAGCCTATTACAGGCCCTGCAAGCTCCTCTTTTTATGCAATACAAAGAGCGCCAGCCGTTCAGCCCCAATTTGCTCAGACCCTGCCCGCTGCTGGATAACCCGCAAGCCTTAGCTGCTATGGTACACAATACCAACGCCAATTCCACAGACTTATATAAAAATGAAGATGTTGATCACCTCTGCGCCAAATGTTATGCTCCGGCCGCCGCTTGGCAGCCTATTGCCGACCGCATCTGGCAAAACACCTGCACAAAAAAACAACTATCCTAATCTTAAAGCCGGCCGCTTATAATCAATCGGGGTTTTAGCTTTTGCTCTGGACTTTTTTAGTAAAAATGTTTATAATAAAATCAGTTGCTGCTTAACAGCTTAAGATTAATTGCTTATTATCAATTAGGAGTGGTAAAATGAATTTATTTGGCTCAAAAAAGCAAAAACAGCCACAGCAGTCAATTGAAAACAACCATGTTTCGGAAAAACTATACGAAAGAAGAATAAAAATAACCGCCTGCGATCAGATTAACCCCGACGGCAGTAACAGGCAAGATATTTTATGGCAGATTGCCGAAAAGGTTCGTCCATATGACGATACTTTTAACATATCAATTGAAGAATTTAACGCTGACGGTCAAAAAGGATACTATATTAAAACCGGTGATAAAATCATCGGACAGGCCGAAGCAAAGGCCGCCGTTTGGCTTGCTCAATATTCACAGCGAATTACGGGTATCAGTGATTTTAAAGTGACGGGCGGAGAAAAGCGCGTTATTAACGATCATACCAAAGAGATCCACAATGAGTTTACCCCTTATACGGCAACAATAATAATTACGGTTAAACAAAAAGACTGAACTTAAAAAAATCCGTCAGCTTTAAGATAAAGCGACGGATTTTTATTTATTAAGCACCGAGCTGCTCTTCATCCAAAGCAAACAAGGCTTGATTGATCAGCAGTATATCATAAAGCTCTTTACGGATAAAATATTCGACAATTAAATCAGCCTTGCTGCCCGCCGAATAAGCGTAACCGGCGCTGTGCAATAAATCAATCGCCTGCTCAAAGCTTAAAGACAAGGCTATCGCCAAAGCCCAAACCGTTCGTTTTTGTGGTTCATAATTAATGGCGGTACGCAGCTTATAACAAATTCGTTGATCTAAATTGGCTTTTCGGCAAAATTCTTGAGAATTGAGCCCGCTTGCGGACAATAAAGACAAAAATTCCGGCAAAAAGGTTTTATCAAATTTGGCCATTATTTGATTAAAACGACTCGCTGATTGCAAAGCGGGCGGCGACATAATTTGAGTTACAAATTCATCCTGAACAGAAGCCTCAATCGCCCTTCCTAACTGCAGCTCCTCCTCCGAACTGTTATGGGCGGGCGGTAAAGCCGTGCTTTCGTCATAATTATCCTTAATAAATTTACTTATATCCGACAGTAATTCACTATTGAATTGAAAATCGTCTTTATCTACAAACACAAGATAAACCGTAAGATTTTGTTTTTGTAAAAACTCGCCGATAGCTGTAATTGCCACACGCAAAGCAGCCTCTTTGGGATAGCCGAAAATGCCCGCCGAAATCAACGGAAAGGCCACTGAGGTTAAACCGTTATTAACAGCCAAATTTAATGAATTTGTATAGCAGGCTGATAACAGAGCCTCTTCGTTTTGCCCGCCACCCTGCCAGATAGGGCCGACCGTATGAATAATATGTTTGGCCAACAATCTGCCGCCCCCGGTTATCACCGCTTGTCCTACTTGGCAATTACCGATTTTTTCACATTCCGCCCGCAATTCATCAGCGCCCGCGGCGGCAAAAATCGCCCCGCAAACACCGCCCCCTTGTGTCAACGAGCTATTGGCAGCGTTAACAATTGCCTCTGCCTGTATTTTTGTTATATCGTTTTTTATAATTTGTAACGGCAAAAAAAACACCTCCAATATTGTACTTATTATAAAATTGCTCTTTTTACCAAAACCTATTCATTAAAATAAGTTTAACACAAAAAATAAAACAAAGCAATAATAACAACGCCCCAGAAAACAAGCTTGTTAATAGTGCTTTTAGATCTTCCGTCCGTTTATCGCGTTGGAATGTCAGCGTAAAAACATAATATTATACGGATGAATGTGAACGAAAAGCTCGTCTTTAGCACCTAAAGCAGCCCATTCCTCCCGCTTCATTTCTATACGAAGATTGGCAAAATCAGATAGGTTTGGGCTGTTGAAAGGTCTGAGCATCACAATAGTTGAAAATACATCTTGAGTTATTCGGAGAATACGGCAGGGGATAGTATTTTGCCCTTCCGATGCAACGGGGGTAAGGTAATGGGCGCGCACACCAATATAGCAGGCATCTTTAGGCACCGGCTCGGCGCAGGCTAGTGTAACGCCCCAATCTACGGCTTCAATCAAGCCGTTTTTTAAATCGCGGATTTGGGAATAATTTTTGCAGCCGGTCAGCAAAGCCGCTGATAAGGTTTTCGGCTTATCAAATAACAAAGGGGTTTTTACAATCGGCTCGGACTTGCCGTTATCTATGATACAGACTTGATCGCAAATGCGGTAAATTTCATCTCTGTTATGAGAAACAAAAAGAGTGACCCCCGAAAACTCCTCCAAATTGCTGATTAATTCCATTTCCAGCTGCCATTTAAGATAACTATCCAGCGCGGAAAAGGGCTCGTCCAGCATAATAACCAGCGGTTCGTTGACAAGAATACGAGCCAAGGCCACGCGCTGCTGCTGTCCGCCCGAAAGCTGTGACGGATATTTATCTTCCAGCCCCTCTAAGTAAAGGGCTTTGATCTTTTGGTTAATGATCTGCTGCCCCGTAGCCTTACTGCCGCGCACTCCGCAAGCGATATTTTGGCGTACAGTCATATTGGGAAAAAGAGCGTAATTTTGAAAAAGATAGCTGACCAGGCGTTTTTGCGGAGGTAAATTAATTTTTTTGGCTGAATCAAACAAAACTCGGTCGCCAAGCGTAATCCGTCCTTCATCGGGCGTAACAATACCTGCGATGCATTTTAAGGTCATACTTTTGCCGCAACCCGAAGCCCCCAACAGGCCCAAGATATTCTGATCGGCCTGAAAGCTGACATTTAAAAAGAAACTGCCTAATTTTTTTTTGATATCTACTGATAGAATCACAATTATGCTCTCTTTCTTTTTGATCTTTCCTGATAGCCTGTCCAATAGTTCATTAAAAGCATTGTTATAAAGGAAATACCCATAATAATAATTACCCAGTAAAAGGCTTTTTCACGGTTATTGCTCTGAACAGCGGAATAAACGGCAAGGGACATCGTTTGAGTTCTGCCGGGAATGTTGCCGGCCAGCATTGTCGTGGCGCCGAATTCTCCCAAAGCGCGGGCAAAGGCCAAAATTGTCCCCGCAGCCACTCCCGGCCAGCAGGAAGGCATAATAATCAGCAAAAATATCTTCCATTCCGGCATACCTAAAGTTCTTGCGGCATAAACAAGATTTTGATCCATTTGCTCAAAAGCGCCGCGTGAGGTGCGGTAAACCAAGGGAAAGGATACGACGGCAGCGGCTATGGTGGCGCCCTGCCAAGTAAAAACAACAGACATCCCGATTTGCGCTAAATACTTACCAAAATAGCCGTTATTGCCAAAGATCAGCAAAAGGAAAAAGCCTACAACAGTAGGCGGCAAAACCATGGGCAATGTAAATATCCCGTCAATAACGCCTTTAAACCTTTTGAGCTTAACAACCCGATTGGCGGCAAGAATACCAAAAAGCATGGTAAAAAAGGTTGCCACAAAAGCAACCTTTAAAGAAATATAAAGAGGAGAAAGCGGCATGCAATACCTCCCAAAAAGTAATCTTTAAATAAAAATCGGCAGGAAGCGGGGAAAGCCGCCCCCTGCCGAAATACAAGCCCAAGCTTATTTTTCTTCAGTGTACATTGTAAAGCCAGCGGCTTCAAAAGAAGCAACGGCTGACTCGCTGAAAAGATAATCAATAAATGCCTGCGCGGCTTCCTGCTGTTGGCTGGCCGTTACAACAGCGGCAGGATAAGTAATTTGCTTATGGCTGCCTGCGGGAGCCTCGCAAATGACGGTAACACCGGCGGTAGTGGCAGCATCGGTGGCATAAACAACACCGCATTCAACTTCACCGGCTTCAACCCAACTTAAAACTGTACGGACATCAGAGCCAAGATTTGCTTTGGCTTGCACCTGATCCCAAATACCTAATGAAGTAAAAACCTCTTCTGCATATTGGCCGACGGGAACGGAGGCGGGATCACCGATCGCAACCATAGATACCTTATCGGCAGCAAGATCTTCAAAGCTTGTAAGCTCTGTTTGAGCACCGGCAGGTGCAATCAAAACAATTTTATTAACTAATAAGTTTTTGATTGAGTCGGCAACAACCAGGCCTTTTTCATTTAAGGCATTCATTTGTTTTTTTGCTGCGGAGACAAAAACATCGGCAGGTGCGCCTTCCTCAATTTGAGTTTGCAGCTTACCTGAAGCATCAAAAGTAAAGATCACATTAACATTAGGGGCGACCGCTTTGTAATTTTCGCTGATTTCGGTCATAACATCGGTCAAGCTGGCTGCGGCAGCAACATAAAGATCTATGGGCTCAGTTTGCGCTGCCGGTTCGGAATTGTTGGTACAGGCGGTCAACATACATAAAGATAAAACCGCAATTAACAGAACAGTAAACAGTTTTTTGCTTTTCATTTTTTCAAAACTCCTTTTTTACAATGATTTAAAATAATATCCGGGGTAATTATTTATTATAATCTCCCTTTGTGCGTAAAACGCCTGCAAATCCACAAGTCTGCGGCCTGTGGATTCGGATATCCAAAATAAAAGTGAACAGGGCTTTATTTTCTGCCAAAATAGCAAATCGGGTAGTGGCATTCCTTGCATTTCATACAAAAACCGCCCTCGCCCAAACCAGCGATCTCGTCACAGGAAATTTTTTCTCCTACAAAAATACGGGGAAGAAAAATATCCAAGCTGGTGTATTTACTGTGCATAGAAGCACCGGGAACACCTATCAGCAGGCAGTCCCCAAGATAAGCTATTGTCAGCATATTGCCCGGCTGCATTGGTACACCCTGTGTAATCAGGCTTGCGCCACTGTTTTTGATAGCGGTCGGAGTCAGATCATCGGGGTCAACAGACATTCCGCCCGTCAGCAAAATCAACCGGGCGCCCTGCTGCTGATAATAATTGATTAACGAACCGAGATGCTCCAAATCATCGGGGCATTTGCTGACGCCTAAAATATCCGCTCCGTAAAACTCCAGTTTTTTACGCATTATCGGCTCAAACTGGTCTTTAATACGGCCGTAATAAATCTCGCTGCCGGTAATGATAATACCTATTTTAAGAGGCAAAAAGGGTTTGAGCTCAAGCACAGGCGCGTATTTTGTAGCTATTTTTACGGCTTTTGTTACATTATCGCGCTTTGTTACCAGCGGCACTATCCGCGCCCCCGCCACGCTTTCCCCGGCGCTGACAGCAGTGCGATTAGGGCGGCAGGCAACAGTATAGTCACCAATGGAATTAATTTTTTTTA
>JAQVWQ010000063.1 GCA_028709615.1 Clostridia bacterium
TATTATCGTGCACCCTTTGGCGAATATCGGTCGAAGAAATTGCCAAAGCCGGTATTTCCATAAACAAAATCCTACCCAAATAATCATCCGGTAATTGGTTCGCTTCCGACAAATGAAAGCCCGGACGAGTAGCCGCTATAAAAGTGCAATAATCCAATAGCTCCTGTGACTTATGCCAAGAAGCAATTTCCAAAATCGCGTCAGCGCCCGTTATAAAATATATTTGACAACCCTTGCCGTATTGCTCATGCAATAAGCGCACCGTATCATAAGCGTAAGAGTTACCCGGACGATCAATTTCGATCCGCGAAACCGCAAAGCCCTGATTGGTCACAGTAGCCAATATACACATCTGCAAGCGGATTTCGGCATTGGTAATATGCCTGCCTGCCTTATGCGGAGGATTACCCGTCGGTACAAACACGACCTCATCTAAATTATATTCGGCGCGCGCCGCCTCCGCTGTCACTAAGTGACCGTAATGAATAGGATCAAAGGTGCCGCCCATGACCCCGATTTTTTGAGGTTTTTTTGTCATTGGCATAGACCCTCTATTCTGCGTATTCAAATTCATCTTTACCTATTCTGACCAAATCGCCGGGCTTAATCCCCGCCTCACGCAGGGCGTCCTCTAAACCCATTTTTATAAAGATTCTTTGCAGGCGAGCCACGGTATCTTCATTATCCAAATCAGTCATCGATACCAGCTTAATTACATCAGGACCGGAAACCAAAAAAGCCCCGTCCGTATCACGGCTGATTTTAAACCTGTCCTCCGCGCGCACAACGGTTTCCTTAATTTCGGGAGCGGCCTCTACAACCGCCGGCTTGGGAATTTGCGACAAAAGCTCGTTTGTCTTGTAAATTAATTCTTTTAAACCTTCGCCCGTTAAGCTGCAAATCGGCAATACCTCAGCGTCCGCACCCAGCTGAGCCTTAAAATCGGCCAAAGCCTGCTTACTGTCGGCATAATCCATTTTGCTGGCTACAACAAGTTGTTTTTTTTGTGCTAATTCGGGACGAAACAGCTCTAATTCTTTGTTAATCAATAAATAATTATCATAAGGGTCGCTTCCGTCTGCCGGCTGCATTTCTACAAGATGCAAAAGCAATCTGGTCCGTTCCGCATGACGCAAAAAGCGATGTCCCAAACCGATGCCATCAGCGGCACCTTCTACCAAGCCCGGCAAATCGGCTATTACAAAACCCTCCCCGTCACCTAAGTCAACCACACCCAAATTCGGGGTCAAGGTCGTAAAAGGATAATCGGCAATTTTGGGGGTTGCCGCCGACACCTTAGATATTAAGGTTGATTTTCCGGCATTGGGCAGTCCTATCAAGCCTACATCAGCCAAAAGCTTTAGTTCCATTGTAATCCACAGCTCTTGCCCGGGCTCTCCTTTTTCGGCTATATAAGGAGCAGGCGTTGTCTGCGTTGCAAAGCGGGCATTGCCCCGACCGCCACGGCCGCCCTTGGCGATAATCAGCTCTTGTCCGTGCTCCACAATATCTCCCAATAAATTACCTGTTTCGGCATTACGAATAATCGTACCTAAGGGCACGCGCAGCACTAAAGGCTCCGCCCACGCCCCATGACGATTTTTATTTTGCCCATTCTCTCCGCGGCCGGCTTTATAATGCTGTTTATATTTAAAATCCATCAGGGTAGAAAGACCGCTGTCGCCGCGCAAAATCACATCTGCGCCGCGACCGCCGTCACCGCCCGAAGGTCCTCCCAAGGGCACGAATTTCTCCCGGCGAAAGGCTACAATACCGTTACCGCCGTCGCCGCTTTTAATATAAACTTTTGCATAATCATAGAACATAGTTTTCTCCGATTTGAATATAAATAATTTTTAATCGCATTTCTATAATAACGGAAAATAAAGGTAAAGTCAAATTTTATCTGTAAAACCTTGCCAAAATTCGCGTTTTTGTTTATAATAGTATTAGTCAATAAAGGGATGTGAGCAGATGCGCAAATAATCCTACGAAAAAACAAACAGACACCTATCCTCAATCCTAATTATAGGATTTGTTTTGTTATGCTTTCGATAAGGATTATGCTTTAGTTGCGCCTCTGTGTTTTAGAGGCTTTAGTCACTTACGGCTGCAAGAAGCAAATTCTTGCAGCCGACTTTTTTTGAAGGAGGGAAAACCATATGTCACAAATTATAATCTCCAATCTGACTTTTGCCTATGCGGGAAGTTATGATAATATTTTTGAAAATCTCAATTTAAGCTTAGACAGTAACTGGAAACTGGGGCTGATCGGACCCAACGGTCGCGGTAAAACGACTTTCTTACACTTACTGCAAAATAAATACCCTTATAAAGGCAGCATTGTTGGTATGCCTCAAGCTGATTATTTCCCTTATCATACAGATAATAACGAAACAAACGCAATGCAGATTATATCCACAATTGCTCCCGACACCGAGCTTTGGCAAATAAAAATTGAACTGGGGAAGCTGCAAACAGATGAAGATATCTTGTTTCGCCCTTATCACTCTTTAAGCGGCGGTGAACAGACCAAATTACAGCTGGCTGCTCTGCTTGCGCAAAACTCGCATTTTTTACTGATAGATGAGCCAACCAATCATTTGGATTTAGCAGGTCGGCAACTGGTCGCCAACTACCTAAAAAAGCAAAAAAGCTTTATTGTCGTATCACATGACAGAAGTTTTTTAGACGGCTGTGTAGATCATATTTTATCACTCAATAAAACGGCTCCCGAAATACAACGGGGTAATTTCTCGTCTTGGCTGGAAAACAAAAATAGTCAAGATAATTTTGAGTTTAATAAATCCGAACAATTAAAAAAAGAAATCAGCCATTTAAAACAGGCAGCCGAACGCAATACGAGCTGGGCCATTGATTTAGAAAAACACAAGCACGGCACTCGTATTTCGGGGGTTAAGGCCAGTTCGGGCTATTTAGGAGCACAGGCAGCCCGCATGATGAAACGAGCCAAAACCACAGAAGCGCGTATAGAAAAAAATATTGCACAAAAAGAACTGCTGCTGCACAATCTTGAGCAAACAAGACAAATTAAGCTGATACAATTACAGCCATTAAGCGGAATGCTGGTAAAAGCAGAACATTTATCTTTATACTACAATGACCGTCTCGTATTAAGTAATCTAAATTTCTGTTTAAAAACAGGTCAAAGGCTGTCCGTAGACGGCCAAAACGGCTGCGGCAAATCAACCTTACTAAAAGCTGTTTGCGCACACAACATTAAACAAAACGGCCTGCTCAAACTGAAAAGCGGTCTGGTAATTTCTTATTTACCGCAAACAACCTCCCATTTAAAAGGCTCATTAAACAATTTTGCCGAACAAAGTTCTTTGGATCAAAGCATTTTTTTAGCATTACTGCGGCAAATGGGTTTCACCCGAACTCAATTCGAAAAAGCGCTTGAACTCTATTCCGAAGGACAAAAAAAGAAAGTTTTATTGGCTAAAAGTCTTTCTGAACGCGCTCACCTTTATCTTTGGGATGAACCGCTTAACTATGTTGATATTTTCTCGCGTATGCAAATTGAGGAGCTGCTTTTAACCTATAAACCGACAATGATTTTTGTGGAGCACGACCAAACTTTCAGTAATAAAATTGCTACTGATTACTTGCATCTCTAGTAAAAAAGCCTGCTCAAATGAGCAGGCTTTTTATTAGTTAACTTCAATTTGCGGATAAACGCTGACTTGTTTTCTATCGCGGTCTTTTCTTTCAAACTTAACATGACCGGTGATAGTAGCAAACAAGGTGTCGTCTTTACCGAGACCGACATTGATGCCGGGATGAATTTTTGTTCCTCTTTGACGGACGATAATGCTGCCGGCCGTAACAAGTTGGCCGTCGCCGCATTTAACGCCTAAGCGCTGAGCTGCGCTGTCGCGGCCGTTACGAGAACTACCGCCTGCTTTTTTATGAGCCATAAAAACCCCACCTCCTATTTTGCGGGATACTTAAAAGGCCAAATTAGGCCATGATTTTTTCGATTTGCAATTTGGTAAACGGCTGACGATGGCCGTTCTTTTTTCTGATGTTCTTTTTAGGTTTATAATGGAAAACGACGACCTTTTTGGCTTTGCCGTGTTCCACAACCTTGCAAATAACTTTTGCACCCTCAACATAAGGAGCGCCGATAGTCATTTGACCGTCATTTTCGATAGCGATAATTTTTTCGATTTCGATGCTTTGTTCAGGCTCAGCCTGTAAAAGCTCAACTCTTAAAGTATCGCCTTCGGCAACCTTATATTGTTTGCCGCCGGTTTCGATGATTGCGTACACTGTTGCACCTCCCCTACAAATATAGACTCGCCCGACAAAGGTGGTTTTTTATTAAAAACACTTTAAATACCCATTCAGTGCGGTATGACAACAGAAAAATTTTAACACAATATATCAAGTCTGTCAAGCGCTTTTTTCCGCAATTACAGCTTTAGCAGATGATGGCAAAACCTTTTCAATTCTTACGGTTATTTCTTTACCAAGATAAGTGCCGCCGCCGACAACATCGACTACAAAACCGTTGATCCGCACGATACCGTCTTCTTTTCTGTCCTGATGCTGTTCCTCAATTCTGACAGTCAGGTATTGACCTACTGTCACAGGCGCCACCGCGCCGCATTCGCCAACCCCTTCAGAAGGTCTGACTATAAACTCGGACATCAGCATTTCCGGCGCCCCTTTAACCTGTATCACTTTGCCAAAACGCTTTTTTAGAGCCTGTAAATTACGGGCATAAGGGCCTATTAAATAGGCGGCAACAGCCGGATGTGCAGCTACATAAACAGTAGGCGCACAGGCTTCCTCCGCTACCTTGCCTATTTCACGCCTGATTTGAATAGCAACGCTTTCTTCGGATAACACCCTGCCCTTACCGTGGCAAAACGGACATTCCGTTTCCAAAGAACGCGAAAGCTCCTGTCCGATTTTTTTTCTTGTCATTTCCACCAAGCCCAGCTGAGTTATTCCCAAAACAATTACGCGGGTATGATCCTTTTGCGTTTCCTCAATTAATGCCGTCAACAGCCTCTCTTTATCGGCGGCATTATCCATATCAATAAAATCAACTATAATAATACCGCCCAAATTGCGCAAGCGTAACTGACGGGCGATTTCCGTAACGGCCTCTAAATTGGTTTTCAACACTGTTTCCGCTAAATCGTGGCTTCCTACAAACTTGCCTGTATTTACATCAATGACCGTTAAAGCTTCCATTTGATCAATAATTAAATATCCGCCGCTTTTTAACCAAACCTTTCTGTATAAGGCTTGTGCAAGCTGAGGTTCGACCATATGCTCACTAAAAAAGTCATCTCTGGCGCCATAAAATGTTTCTACTGGTAAGCCGGATAAGGATTCGGGAATCAGCTCTAAAATCCGTTCTCTTGTTTCCGCACTGTCGGCGATTATTTTTATTTCCTCGTTGATATTTATATCGCGAATGATCCGCTGTACCAAATCCAAATCCCGGTGAATTAACGCAGGAGCGCCGGCTGCGGCCGCCTTGCCCTGGATCCTTTTCCATTGTTTAACCAGGTTTTTGACCTCTAAAGCCACCTCGTCGCGGCTGACGCCTGCGGCAGCGGTACGAATAATAGCCCCCATACCGGCGGGCAAAAATTCACCGACCAATTCTTTTAAGCGTTTTACTTCTTCCTCATCGTTGATTCGGCGCGAGACGGCCAAATAATTGCCGCCGGGCAAAAGCACCAAAAACCGGCCGGGCAAAGAAGGATTGGCAGTCACACAAGCGCCTTTTGAGCCGACGGGTTCTTTAATGATCTGCAATAATAACTCTTGCCCGACCTTAACCAGCTCGTTGATTTTATGCACTCCGCGCTCCCCGCTGGAGGCAGGCAAAATATCCTCAACATACAAAAAAGCGTTTTTAGCCAAACCTATATCAACAAAGGCTGCCTGCATTCCGGGTAAAACATTTTGAACCATGCCTTTATAAATACCGCCCAACAAATGGCGATCCCTGGAACGCTCAAAATAAATTTCCATTAAAATACCGTTTTCCAGCAAAGCAACGGCTGTTTCCTCGTTATCTGTTTTTATCAGCAGTTCTTTCATTATTTAGCCTTCCTCTTAGGGTTCCCGTCTTGCTTGTCCGTCATCAACCAGCAACGCAGTTCGTCGCATTTGGCAAAGTACGGCGCCGGGGGCTATAATCTGCGCTAATTCACGCGGCTTGGGAGAGTTGCCCTCACCCAATGTCAACTCACAATAAATCACATTATCCTCAACCTCAAGCTTTTTTATGCCCGGTCTGATGTCCAAAATCTTGCTTTTTTTGGGAGATACGCGCTTAAACAAATATTCCTCGCTTGCCATTAAAGCTGCGGCATTTTTGCGTAATTCCCCGGGCGCAATACCGCTGACCTGCAAACGATAGCAAGCCAAATTGATTTCTGCCATCGGCGCCGCCGCGTTTTCTGTTACAGGCTTAGCCTTAATAATGTGCAGATCCGCCGGCAGTTGTTTGTTTAAGCCTTCAGTCCAATTTATTGGCGGTTCTTCTGTAAAAAAAAGATCCAAATATTCCCCGTCCGAAAGCAAACCAACCGGATGCGCGGGCCCCCAGGAAATTTGCATATGCGGATTAAAGCCCTGTGAATATGTCACAGGCAAAGCCGTTCTTCTTAAAGCCCTTTCCAAGGCAGAGAGCAAATCAAGGTGAGAAAGCCAGCGCGCACGCCCCTCAACAGACAAACAAACACGGTAACGGCTCATTCAGCTTCACCGGTATTTACAAGCCGCTTATCGGCCAAGGTCAGACAAACACCGCAGGCCGTACAAAACTCATCAGCGCGGCAATCCTCGGTTAGCTGCTCTTTTTTAGCTTTTTTATACTCCTCATACAACCAAGATTTATCGACTCCACAAGATAAATGCTCCCATGGCAGTTGAGCATCAATCACAAACTGCTGCTCGGCCAGCTCAGAAAGGTTGATACCCATCTGCTCGGCGGCCTCGTTCCATAAATCAGCGCGAAAATGCTCACGCCAGCCGTCATTTTTACAACCTTTTTTATAGGCTAAAAGTATAAGGCGCGATAACTCACGGCCGCCGCGGGCCAAAACCGCTTCCAACCGGCTTTCTTCGATACTGTGAAACTTAAGTGTAACAGCTTTAAGCGGCTTAAATAAATCGCGCAAGAGCTGCTGTCTTCTTTGAATCTCCTCAAGAGAAATTTGTCCGCACCACTGAAAGGGGGTATGCGCTTTGGGCACAAAGGTTGAAACAGCAACCGAAAGACGCTGTGGTTTACGCATTTCGGCAGGCTTGTTTTCCTTTCCCTCAGCTATAATTTTACGACAAAGCTCCGCTATCGCCCGCAAATCATCGTCCGTTTCCTCAGGCAAGCCAATCATAAAATACAATTTTATGCCTTCCCAGCCACAAGACCAAGCGGCACGAGCCGCGCCCAAAATCTCTTCTTCGCTCAAATTTTTGTTAATTACCCGCCGCAGGCGGTCGCTGCCCGCCTCGGGAGCAAAGGTTATGCCGCTTTTTCGCACCTTTTGAATTTGATCTGCTAAGCCTACGGAAAGCGCATCAGCCCGCAGGGAGGGTAAAGAAATGCTGACCTTCTGTGCCTCCAGCTCCTCCGTTAAATTATCAATAAGTGTCTTTATACAGCCATAATCGGCCGAGGAAAGCGAAAGCAAGGCCAGCTCGTCATAGCCTGACGAAGCAGCCTGCTCTAAGGCCTGCTTAAGCAGTGTTTGCGGTTCTCTTTCACGCACGGGGCGATAAATCATACCGGCCTGACAAAAACGGCAGCCCCTGGTACAGCCGCGCATGATCTCCAGCATCATTCTATCGTGAACTATGCCTGTAAAAGGCAGCAAGCACTTATCGGGAAACAC
>JAQVWQ010000064.1 GCA_028709615.1 Clostridia bacterium
CAAAGTATTTTGGCCGAGGTTTTAACCCGCATAACAGAGCTGCTTCATCCTTTTATACCTTTTATTACCGAGGAGCTTTGGCAGCATTTGCCGCATAACGGCAAAAGTATTATGCTGACCGAGTATCCCACCGGAGAGGGTATGAACTGCTATGAGCAAGAGGCCGAGCAAATGCGCTTGATTATGGATGTGATCCGTTCATTGCGTAATTTGCGTGCCGAAATGTCTGTGCCGCCCGGTAAAAGGGCCGATATTATTTTATTTGCCGATCAGGAAAATACAGCTGTTTTAGAGGCCGGCAGAGCTTATATTTTGGCTTTGGCGCAGGGCGAAAAGCTGACGATTGCCGATAAGACCAATATGGCTGCCCCGCAGCAGGCGGCTGCCGCCCATGTCCGCGGCGTAGAGGTCTTTTTGCCTTTGGCCGGATTAATTGATATTGATAAAGAAATCGCCCGTTTGCAAAAAGAGATCGAAAATACTAAAAATGAGGAAAAACGGCTGCAAGGCAAGCTTTCTAACCAAGCCTTTATTGCTAAAGCTCCTGCCGAGGTAGTCGAAAAAGAACGCGCCAAAGGGGCGGAATTTGCCTCTAAACGCGCCGCCTTGGAGGAACGGCTGGCCGTTTTTAATAATTAATGGAACAGTTATCCTACGCCGAAGCCGTTGCCGAATTAAAAAACCTGGCTCGTTTTGGTATTAATTTAGGCTTAACCAGAATACAAGAATTGCTGCGCCGCTTAAACAACCCTCATCAGCAGGGCATGCGTTATTTGCACATCGGCGGCACTAACGGTAAAGGCTCTGTTTGCGCCATGCTGGAAGCAATGCTTTTGGCAGAGGGTAAAACAGTTTGTTTGTTTACCTCTCCGCACTTACACAGTTATCGCGAACGCTTTAAAATTAACGGCGTGCAGGCCGAAAAAACAGAAATTGCCGCAGCCTTATCTCAGGTTATAGCTGCCTGCGAGCAAATGAAATCCGCGGGTTTTGAAGCGCCGACCGAATTTGAGGTCAATACCGCTATGGCCTTGCTGCTGTTTGCACAGCATCGCCCCGAATGGGTAATCTTAGAGGTCGGTATGGGCGGCGATATCGACTCCACTAATGTGATTGACGGTGAAATTGCCGTCATAACCGAGGTCGCTTTGGAGCATACTGCTTATTTGGGCGATACCGTAGAAAAAATTGCCGCTTGTAAAGCCGGTATCATTAAGCGGGGAGCACGCGTTTTTACAGGTGCAAGCGGTTCAGCACTGTCGATAATCCGTTCTAAGGCCGAGCAGAAACAAGCTGTTTTATGCCAGATAGGTAAAGAGCTTAACTATAAATTAAGTCAGGATAGGGGAGAAGATGGGCAAATTCTGACCGTTAGTATAGAGGATAAAACCTATGCTAACTTGTTTATACCTTTATTAGGCAGGCATCAGCTGGCAAACGCGGCCTTGGCTGTTGCCGCAGCTGATGCGGCAGGACTTTCCGAACAAGCTATTCGTACGGGCTTAAAACAAACCCGTCACCCGGGGAGGCTGGAAATTTTTTCTCACGAACCGCTGGTTGTCTTGGATGGGGCGCATAATCCCGATGGCATTGCGGCTTTAGCAGCCGCCTTGCAAGATTACTGGCCGCAAAAGCAAAAGATTATCATAATGGGTATGCTGTCCGATAAAGAGCAGCAAGCCGCTTTAAAGCTGATTTTGCCGCAGGCCGAGCATTTAATTGTTACTCCTCCGCCCTTTGATACCGGCAGAGTAGGGAATTGGCATCTTTTAACTCGATTGGCTGTCAAAGAAGGCAAGGAGGCTGTTGAGGCGGAAACAATAGCAGAGGCTATTGAAGAAGGAATTAATTTGCTTAATAAAAACAGCATGCTTTTAGTTTGCGGCTCACTTTATTTAGTAGCCGCCGCCCGTGAATATTTGGCAAAAATACTTTTGGGGGTTGATCTTACTGACTAAACAATTTATCCTGGCCAGCGCCAGCCCCAGACGGCTGATGCTTTTAAAAAAATTACTGATTGAGCCTCAGGTTATCATTACCGAGGCTGTTGAACAAACCGGCGGTACTCCCGCCGAGCTTGTTTGTGCTAATGCCGAAACTAAGGCAAGGGCAGCGGCAGCCCAAATTAACGGTGATTATCTCGTTATGGGGGCAGATACCGTTGTTTCTATTGAAAGAAAAATTTTAGGCAAGCCGTCTAATAAAAAAGATGCGCGCAGGATGCTGCAATTTTTATCGGGTCGCAAGCACAGTGTTTATTCGGGTATTTGTTTGATTGATACCAAGTCAGGTCAGGTCGTTTGTGATTATTCCCGCACTGTGGTTACTTTTCGTTATTTAACAGAAGAAATGCTTAATCTTTATTTGTCAACCGACGAGCCGCTGGATAAGGCCGGGGCTTACGCTATACAGGGCATGGGCAGTTTGCTTATTGATAAAATAAACGGCGATTACGGAACAGTCGTAGGATTTTCCGCGCCACTTCTTCATGAACTGATGCAACAGCTCAAATTATCTATAGCCGATTTTGTGATTTCCTAAAATTTACACAAATCGATGCTTGTATAGCTTGTTTATTTCGTCTATAATAAATAAAAGGTTTTTAAAGAAAAGAGGATATGTCTTTATGTTTACCAATGATATTGGCATTGATTTAGGTACGGCTAATATTTTAGTTCATATTAAAGGTAAGGGAATTGTTTTTCGCGAGCCGTCTGTTGTGGCCGTTGACCATACCAACGGACAGGTTTTAGCTGTCGGTCAAGAGGCTAAGGATATGATCGGGCGCACTCCCGGTAATATTAGGGCAATTCGTCCCATCAAGGACGGCGTGATCGCCGATTTTGATTATACTCAAAGCCTGCTTAAGTATTTTATAGCTAAAGCAAATCGCGGCAAAAAAATGTTTGTTCGCTCAAGAGTTGTAATATGTATTCCGTCGGGCGTAACATCTGTTGAAGAGCGTGCCGTCAAAGAGGCTGCAACTACACCGGGTGTCAGCGAGGTCCATTTAGTGGCCGAGCCGATGGCTGCGGCTTTGGGTGCAGGATTGGATGTATCTGAGCCAAAAGGCAATATGATCTTGGATATTGGCGGCGGCACTACCGAGGTTGCGGTTATTTCTTTGGGCGGAATTGTTACTGTCGGTTCAATCCGTATTGCCGGTGATGCAATGGATAATGTTATTGTCAACAGTGTTCGTCGGCAGCATAATTTAATTATTGGTGAGAGAACGGCCGAGGAAGTTAAAATTGAACTGGGTAATGCCTATCTAGATGAAGAATACAGAAATAAAACGATGGAAGTCCGCGGTCGTGACAGTATTACCGGTCTGCCGAGAACCATCACAGTGACGGCTATAGAAATCAACGAAGCTCTTTATGATTCAATTGTAGATATTATTGATTTAATTAAAAACTGTTTAGAAAAAACTCCGCCTGAATTATGTTCGGATATTATTGATCGCGGTATTATTTTAGCAGGCGGCGGAGCCTTGATTCACGGCCTGCCTGAATTAATCAGCAAACAAACGGGTATTGCTGCCCATCTGTCAGAGGATCCTTTATCCGCCGTGGTTATGGGTACGGGCAAAATCTTGGAAAACCTTGATAGAATGCAGAGGGCTTTGCTTAACTCTAAAAAATCAAAATAATAAGGAGAGCAGGTAATGACTGACAAGCAGCGCAAGCGGCTGATGATTTTTTTATGCATAATACTTGTACTCATTATTTTATTTGTAGCCGCCTCCACTGCCATGGAGCGCGGCCACTTGTCGTTTTTAGAAAAAGGTCTGCGAGATGTCATGGCTCCGCTTACCAGCGGATCATCAATAGCATTAGAAAAAATTGGCGCAATTCCCAAGTATTTTGTAGGAATAAAAAAACTTTCTGAGGAAAACGAAAACTTAAAAACCACAATCAGCCAACTGGAAACAAAGTTGAATTCCTATGAAGATGCCCTCAGAGAAAATGTTGAACTGCGTGACCTTCTGGAACTAAAAAACGAAATAGTTGACTGGAGTCCAATTGCAACAAAAGTGATAGGCCGCTCCTCATCTCTTTGGTATAACACGATCACTATTAAGGGAGGCAGTAAAAAGGGCTTTGAAGCTAATATGATTTGCGTAACGGCAGAAGGACTTGTCGGCAGAATAACGGCAGTTTCCGCTTATACCTCCGAGGTTCGCTTGATTACTGATCGCAGCAGCGGTATTGGTGCGCTGGTGCAGGTCAGTAATTCTCCCGGGGTTGTAAGCGGTTTGGGTCGCGCTAACGAGCTGAAAATGGTACATATTCCGGGTGATGCCCGTTTGGTTAAAGACCAGGTCGTCGTAACCTCCGGCTTGGGCGAAATTTTTCCCGCCGGTTTGCGTATCGGCTATATCGGTGAGGTTAAGCCGGAAAGTAACGGTCTGATGCTTTCCGCAACCATCAAACCATTTGTGGATTTTGATCGGCTGGACTCTTTGTTGGTTTTAACAAAAATTCCCGCAGGTATGTATCAAGAGGAAGGCAAATAATGAGGGAAAACAAGGCAAAAATTATTATTTTTCTTATTCTTGTGCTGATAACATTTGTTTTGCAGCAAACTTTGGCGGCGGAAATAGCTGTTTTTAATATTGCACCAAATTTTTTATTGTTTATAGTTGTTTTTTCTTCCTTTTATTTTCCGTCTTTAAAAGCCGCTGCAATAGGTGGATCCATAGGCTTATTCTACGATTTAATACAGGGAAAATACCTTGGTCTGGAAACACTTTCCCTAGCGGCTGTTGCTTTTGTTGTATCCTTGTGGAGCAGAAGATTTTATAAAGATAATTATTTAATTCCTATCATAGCCGTTTTTTTAGCTACTATAGGTTATGGAGCATTATTCTTGTTATTAAGCCGCCTGGCAGGCTTATATTTGCCGTTTTGGAGCAGCCTGATATTTTTTGTTTTTCCGCAGGCTGTTTATAATGCAGTATTAGCACCGTTGTTTTATTTACCTGTTTTTATTTTTTTTCTCAGACAAACAGCTGAAGGCGAACGCTTGGAAAAGGATTTATTATGACTCAGGAACATACACAAAAAGAACAAAAATTTCAATTAACCGTTATTGCCGGGATTATTATCTTTCTTTTTTTAATTCTTATAGGTAAATTGTTTTATATGCAGGTTGCAAATGATACAAATTATTCTTCTTTAGCCGATAATAATCGAATTCGCATGGTTTCGACAACGGCGGCCCGCGGTTTGATTTATGATAGAAACGGTGAAATATTGGCTACTTCCACTCCGGTGTTTGCTGTGGCTTTATCCATTGACGGAATGACCAATGATGAACGCAAGACTATTGCCGAGTCATTGTCAAAAGTAATCAACGATAACGAACTGACCTCCGAAGTTATTTTAAAAAAGATACAAGAGCATTCTCGTACTTTTGAGCCGGTAATCATAACCCGCATTCCTTATGAAGAGGGTTTGCCTTTAATTACCAAGTTAGAAGAAATGTGCAGTGATCTGCCGGGAATAGTAATATTGGAAGAGCCGCAACGCTTTTATCCCCAAGGGGCCTTAGCCGGCCATTTAATAGGCTATGTTGGCTTGATTTCTGAAAATGAAGTTGATATGGCTAAAGAAAACGGCTACCTTTTAACAGATTGGATCGGGAAATCCGGGTTAGAAAAGGTTATGGAACGCTTTACGGTTGACGGCAAGGAAATCGGCTTGCGCGGCATGCGCGGAGTAACTCAAATGGAGGTAGATTCTCGACATAATCCCGTAGAGACTTTATCGGTGACCGAGCCTCGGGCAGGTAATTCTCTGGTTTTAACTATTGATGCTTCCGTACAGCGTGTTATGGAAAGTAAGATGGAGGAAATCATAAAAAGCGTCAGCAAAACTCAAAGTAAATGCGATGCCGGAGCAGCGGTTTTAATAGATGTAAAAACAGGGGGGATCCTGGCTATGGCATCTTATCCCACCCTTAACCCCAATGATTTTGTTGCCGGCTTTTCTGATGAGGATGTTGAGTATTATTATCAAAATGATGCTTTGCCGTTGTTCAACAGGGCAATTTCGGGTACATATGCTCCGGGGTCAACCTTTAAACCTGCTACAGCTTTAGCAATTATGGTTTCAGACAAAATTGATCCCAAAGAAACCGTTAATTGTACTGCGGCAGCTTGGAAAAAGCCGCGCAGCAAATGCACTAAGCAGCATGGGCCGGTTAATTTATATGAGGCTATCGCCTATTCCTGTAATACTTATTTCCAAGAAATGGCTTACCGTATCGGTGAGGAACAGTTAATCAGTGTTTGCAAGCAGCTCGGTTTTGGCAAAGTAACGGGGATTAACTTATTGGGCGAGGATGCCGGCTTTTTACCTTCTCCCGAATGGAAAGCCGAAAACTTTACGGGCTGGGAGGAAGTCTGGCGTAATTATGATACTTTTTATATGTCCATGGGGCAGGGGTATAATTTAGAAACTCCTATACAGCTTGCCAATTATATTGCAACTATCGCTAACGGCGGCACTCGTTTTGTTCCGCGGGTAATTGATAAGATATTAGATAATACCGGTCAAGAGATTTATACTTGTAAACCTCAAATTGCCGAAGTGCTGGACAATATTGACCCTCAGGATTTTGCTACTGTGCGCGCCGCCATGCTGGAAGGTACACATGCAGGCGGTACGGCATATTGGATCTTTAACGGTTTTCCGATTAAGGTCGGCACAAAAACGGGTACGGCGCAAACGGGTATTGTCGGCGATGATCCTAAAAAGGATTTTAACGGTGTTTTTGTAGCTTTTGCTCCTTATGATAATCCCGAGGTAGCCTTTGCCTGTGTAATCGAACACGGTCAAGCAGGCGGCACAACAGGCGGTCGGGTTGCCCGGGCTGTTTTTGAAGAGTATTTTGGCTTAAATGCCGAACCCTTGCCGGATGAATTGCCGGAAGCAGTCGAGTAATTTCCTTTAGGCAGTTGCAGGATAAAAGCGATTCTTGTAGAAATTTATATGTCATTGCAAATATATCGGTAAAAACAAAGAATGAAAGGTGTTTAATTTGCCAAACCTCAAACCGACTATTCTTATTAACCGCAGCTTGCGTTCAGGGCAAAATATTAACTACGATGGTAATGTAGTTATTCTTGGCGATGTCAATGCCGGAGCAGAGGTTGTTGCCTCCGGTAGTGTAATCGTTGTCGGTGCTTTGCGCGGCTTGGTTCATGCCGGCGCAACAGGAGATGAGGATGCCTCAATTATCGCTTTATCGTTAACACCTGTACAAATTCGTATTGCCGCACATATTACCAGACCTCCGGATGGCGGTCATAGCCTTACGGAAAGCGGTGCGGAAACTGCATTTATCCGTGATGGCAAGGTCGTAATAGAAAAGTATCAAACTCCTAAATAAACAAAGGCGAAAGGGGCAACAAGATGGGTAAGGTTATTGTAATTACCTCCGGTAAGGGGGGCGTCGGTAAAACAACAACAACAGCAAATTTAGGCGTGGGTTTAGCTTTAATGCAAAAGAAAGTTGTTTTGGTTGATACCGATATCGGTTTACGCAATTTAGATGTAGTGCTGGGTTTAGAAAACCGCATAGTTTATGATATTGTTGATGTGGTAAACGAAAACTGCCGGCTTAAACAAGCCTTAATAAAAGATAAACGACTGGAAACCCTCTATTTATTGCCGGCGGCACAAACCAGAGACAAAACCGCAATTAATGCCGAACAAATGAAAAAGCTTTGCACTGATTTAAAAGAGGATTTTGATTATGTTATCATCGA
>JAQVWQ010000005.1 GCA_028709615.1 Clostridia bacterium
TATCATAAGTGTTCGTTGCAATACCGAAAATAATTTCTCCGCGATAGCTTTTTGGCAATTCGGTGATGTATTCGGCTAAACGAGTGCATTTTCCTAAGCAAAGCGGCAATACGCCATTGGCAAAGGGGTCTAAAGTACCCGAATGACCTGCTTTGGTAGCAAGTAAACGGCGAACTCGCGCCATAGCCGTATGTGAGGACAAGCCACAAGGCTTGTTTAAATTTACAAATCCATCCATATTACTATTCTCCGTTGATATTTACTATGTGGGTAATTACGGCAAGAATTACGGATGCTTTTGCTTGCTGCAAGGGTTTTGGTAAACAGCAGCCTGCCGCCAATACATGGCCGCCTCCGCCAAATTGCTCGGCGATACAGCGTACATCAAAGCCTCGGCGGCAACGCAAAGAAACGCGAATATTTTCCTCTGTTTCTTCAAACAAAACGCCTATTTTTACATTTTGGATACTTAACAAGTATGTGGTTATTGATGAACAATCACCGTGATTTGCCTCGTATTTATCCTTTATTGCGGCAGTAACTGTAAAAACCGCTGCCTGTCCGTCGGCATATTGCTCGATGCTTAAAATTGCCTCTGCCAAAAGCTGCATATTCTGTAAAGAGCGGTTTTGGAACAAATTCATATGAATTTGTTCCAAATCAATATTATAAGACAAAAACTTTTGCGCCCATAAATGGCTTTGTGAAGTGGTATTTAAATTGCGAAAACAAGAGGTATCAAAAGCGATACCCGTATAAAGGCAGCTTGCGGAAATATTATCAAAAGTTAAACCGCTCAGTTCAATAAGCTCGCCGACTAATTCTGATGTAGCCGCCGCTTTTGGCTCTATAACAACAATTTTGCCTTCGGCTTGGCCGCCTATTTGATGATGGTCAAGCACATAACACGGTAATCCCTCGGTTAAATTTATCAACCATTCACCGCCGGCACGCTGCTTATTATTACAATCTACCAATAACAAAGCTTCAATTTTACTCAAATCATTTTCGGGCGTTTTAATAATTTCAGCTAGCGGTAAAAAGCGCAAATAAGCCTCTAATGGCGCATCCAGAACAATTTGCCAGCCCTTAGCTGCGCCGTTAAAAGCTTGGTAAAGCCCTAAAAGGCTGCCGACGGCATCGCCGTCAGCATCAATATGACCGGTTAAAAGCAGGTTTTTCTGTGATATAAGCATTGTGGCCAAATTTTTTAAATTATTTTTCATAGATACTTTCATCCAATGGCGGGCGGTTTTTTGCTGCTTTTTCGTCCGATTCAATCTGTTTTGCAATAATTCCCGTCATTTTAATACCATAAGCAATGGAATCGTCCATGACAAAAATCAATTCGGGAATTTGCCGCGCTTTTAATCTTTTGGCCAGTTCGCGGCGGATAAAGCCCTTTGCCTTGTTTAAGACTGCGATAACCTCTTCTTTATTATCGTTGATGGTTGTCAGGTAAACACGAGCGGAACTTAAATCGGCGGCGGGTACAACTTCTAAAACGGAAACAAGCTTCATTCTTGGATCCTTTACCTCTTCAGTTATTATCTCGCCGATTTCGCGGCGTATTTCACCCGCGTATCTTTCGCTGCGACGGTTAGTCATAGCTTATAACTCCCTTTCAACTTCTTCCATACTAAATGCTTCGATAATGTCATCATCTTTAATATCGTTAAAATTCTCAATTCCTATACCACATTCAAAACCGGTGGCAACTTCTTTTACATCATCTTTAAAGCGACGCAGGCTTTCGATTTTTCCTTCCATAATAACAATATTGTCACGAATAATGCGAACCTGCGAATTACGCAAAATTTTGCCGTCTGTTACATAGCAGCCGGCAATAGTGCCGACCTTAGGAACTTTAAAGGTCTCGCGTACCTGAGCATGACCGTCAACATGCTCTTTAAATTCAGGAGCAAGCAAACCGGCCATAGCTTTTTTAACATCTTCTAATGCATCGTAAATTACACGATAAAGGCGGATATCAACTGCTTCGGTTTCGGCCGCCTTACGGGCACCGGCATCGGGGCGAACATTAAAGCCGATAATGATGGCATTAGAGGCCGAGGCCAGCATAACATCGGATTCGCGAATTCCTCCGACACCGGAGTGAATGACCGTAACTTTAACTTCGTTAGTGTTTAACTTAACCAAGGATTGCTGAATTGCTTCGATAGAGCCGTGGACATCACCCTTGATGATAAGGTTAAGCTCTTTAATTTCGCCTTCTTCAATTTGTTTAAACAAGTCGTCTAAGCTGACCTTAGAGCTTTTGCGCAGTTCTTCCTCGCGTCGTTTTACTTGCTGCTTGGAGGCAACCATACGAGCATCTTTTTCATCTTCTACGGCAATAAATATTTCACCTGCCGAGGGCACATCGGAAAATCCCAAAACCTCAACCGGTACAGAAGGGCCGGCGCTTTTTATTTTACGGCCTTTATCATCATTCATGGCGCGAACTTTACAAAAAACCGGGCCGGCAATAATATTATCGCCAATATGAAGAGTGCCCTTTTGCACCAACAATGTTGCTACGGCTCCCCGTGATTTATCCAGCTGCGATTCTACGACTGTGCCTCTGGCCTGTCGATCGGGATTTGCTTTTAAATCACCCATTTCGGCAACAAGCAAAATCATTTCTAAAAGGTTTTCAATACCTAATCCCTTTTTAGCGGACACAGGAACCATAATCGTATCTCCGCCCCATTCCTCGCAAAGCAGTCCGTATTCAGTTAGTTCCTGCTTAACGCGATCGGGATTAGCTTCCGGTTTATCAATTTTGTTTATTGCAATAATAATAGGCACACCGGCAGCCTTAGAGTGGTTGATAGCTTCGATTGTCTGCGGCATAACGCCGTCGTCTGAGGCTACAACAACAATAGAAATATCGGTAATTTGCGCACCGCGTGCACGCATAGCGGTAAAGGCCTCGTGTCCGGGTGTATCTAAGAAGGTTATTTTTTTGTTATTAATCTCTACCTGATAAGCACCTATGTGTTGAGTAATACCACCTGCCTCGGTAGCAATAACATTAGTTTTACGGATAGCGTCCAACAATGAGGTTTTACCGTGATCGACATGACCCATAACCGTAACAACAGGCGGCCTGCCAATCATTTGAACTTCATTATCGGCAGTATCTTCGATAATCTCTTGTGATTTATCTGCTTTAAATTCAACCGTAATACCAAATTCCGTTGCTAACAAAATTGCGGTATCGGAATCAATTTCTTGGTTGATAGTCGCCATTACGCCCAGTTCAAAGAGCTTTTTAATCAGCTCTGAAGCCGTTTTACCCATCGATTTAGCTAATTCCCCGAGCACAACAGTTTCGCCGATAGTAATTTTTTTAATAGCAACAGGCGGCATTGCAGCTTTGGGAGTTTCCTTGCTGCGTTTATAATTCTTGCTGCCGCGGTATTTTTGATTATTATTAAGGCGTTTGCCGCGGTTAAGCTCTTCGTTGCTGACGCGTTCAAAAACCTTGTCTTTAGTAAAGTTTTTCTTTTCGGGACGGTAATTTGAAGTCGGTTTTTCTAATATAGGCGAAACCGGCGGTGGAGGCACGGCTAGAGGGCGAGTATTTGAGCGGTTATTCTGTCCCTGTCCGCGGTGCTCCCCTTGATTTTGAGGTCTGCTGCTTTGATTTTGAGGTCTGCTGCTTTGATTTTGAGGCCTGCTGCTTTGATTTTGAGGCCTGCTACTTTGGTTTTGGGGTCTGCCGCTTTGATTTTGGCCTTGTACACGACGGTCGTCTTTAGTATTTTTGTTTTGTTGATTTTGATAAGGTTTTTTATCTATTCCTTGACTACGATCTTTGGCTTCGTTTGGCTGTTTGTTGTTTTTAAAAGCAGGCTTAGATACTTCGGGAGTGGGAGCAACAGCAGGTTTTTGGGTATTATTCATCTTATTAAACTGCGCCTTAGTATTATCATTTTTATTTTGTTGATTTGTATGCTGAACGGGTTTTTCTTCGGTCAAAAAGGGTTCTTTTTGGGTGGAAGGTTTTTCTTCTTGCCTGTTAGCTGTGGGTTCCTCAGTCTGTTTAATAATGGGAGTTTTTTCCTCCTCAAGAGATTTTTGCTTATTTTTGGGGCTTGTTTTGCTTATATCTTTGGTTTCTTCAGCAGGCTGCTGTGTTGTATCGGGAACTGTAGAGACTTCTTCGGCAACTTGAGCCTTGGGAATTCTTTTTACACGCGGCACAAAAGCACCATCAGATTGAACCGTTGGCGCATTGGCAGTTGTTCCCTTTTTATTGCTTAAAATTTCTTTTACCTTTTCAAGAATGGAATCCTCGATTGTGCTCATATGACTTTTTGCTTCATAGCCATACTTTTTCATAATGCGGATAACATCCTTGCTTTCCACTCCCAACTCTTTTGCGAGTTCATAAACCTTCATTTTGACCATTAAATAAACCACTCCAATCCCTGCTTTGATTACTCTATAATCTTTAAAATTGCTTGATAAAAACCTTCATCTAAAACAGCCAAGCAGCCGCGCGGTGATTTACCGACTATTCTTCCCAGCTCGCTTTTTGTATTCCATCTGAAATATTGAGCATCGGAGGAATTATTATAAAGCTCATTTATAACTCCGGCAGCGGTGTCATTAGCAACAAAAACTGCTTTTGCCTTATTTTTTTTTAAGGCCTCTATAACCGGTGTATCACCTGCTGCGATTTTGCCCGCTTTTTGCGCTAAACCCAAATAAGAAGATAGTTTTTTTTCTTGCTCGGCGGTGAGTAATAAATCAATCATTATTTATACCTGAGGTTATTTTGGATTTTAAGGCTTGCCTTAATTCGTCCGATAAGGGTTTGTTTAAAGCTCTTTCGATGCTTTTTGCTTTACAAGCCTTGAGAAAACATTCGTTATTGGCGCATATATATACTCCGCGTCCTGATTTTTTTCCGGTATCGTCTAAAAACAGCTCTCCCTCTGGGGTACGAACGATACGGATTAAATCACGCTTATTTTTCATTTCGCGGCAGGCAACGCACATCCTCAGCGGCTGTTTTTTTTGCACCATATATTATTCCTCCGAGCTTGCTTCTTCATCCGCAGGATGATAATCAACCTCGTGCTCCATCGTTCCCTCTGCTAAGGCCTCGGAATATTGAGTTTCACTTTTTATATCGATTTTCCAGCCCGTTAATCTCGCGGCTAAGCGCGCGTTTTGTCCTTCTTTGCCGATTGCTAAAGAGAGCTGATAATCGGGCACAATAACTTGAGCAAATTTCTCATTGGGAAAAATCCCCGCGGCTACTACCTTAGCCGGAGCTAAAGCGTTACTTACATAAATTAGGGGGTCTTCATCCCAACGGACGATTTCGATTTTTTCTCCGGCCAGCTCATTGACGATATTTTGTACGCGCATTCCCTTTGCTCCGACACAAGCTCCAACGGGATCCACATTTTCGTTGTGGCTGCGAACGGCAATTTTTGCGCGCGCACCCGGCTCGCGTACCACAGATTTGATTTCAACAACTCCGTCGTGAATTTCCGGGACCTCAATTTCGAACAAACGCTTTAAAAGGCCGGGGTGAGTACGCGACAACAGTATTTGCGGCCCTTTGCTGGTGCGTCTGACTTCCAGCAGGAAAAATTTATATCTGTCACCTGTGCGGTAGCGTTCGCCGGGAATTTGTTCGCCGGCAATCAGCAAGGCTTCGGATTTGCCTAAATCGATAAAGACATTTTTATTTTCTACACGAATAACCGTACCGTTAATAATTTCATCTTTGCGTGTAGCGTATTGATCATATACCATATTGCGTTCGGCTTCTTTAAGTCTTTGCACAACAACATGTTTAGCAGTTTGGGCAGCAATTCTTCCAAAGGAACGCGGTGTAACCTCAGATTCAAAAACATCACCTGCTTCAAAATCAGGGTCATAGCTTTGAGCTTCTGTTAAAGATATTTGAACGGCGGGTTCTTCAACTTTATCTACGACGGTTTTTTGGAAGAACACATGAATATCACCGCTTTGACGGTCAATTTCTACGCGAACATTTTCGGAAGAGCCAAAATTCTTTTTGTAAGCGGAAATTAAAGCTGCCTCAATTGCTTCCAGCAATACATCAGCCTTGATGCCCTTTTCTTTTTCTAAATCCTTCAAGGCTTCAATAAAATCTGCGTTCATTCTTTACACTCCTTAATTATTATGAAAATACGCTTAACATTGCTTTAGCCACGGACTCTTTAGGTATTTTAAAATCTTTACCCTCAATGGATAAAACAATATTTCCGTCAATCAAGCCTGTTAGGTCACCGATGTATTCCTTTTTTCCGTCTAGTGGTGCATATAACAAGAGCTTAACTTTATTACCGGAAAACCGTATAAAATCGCTGTCTTTTTTTAACGGTCGTTCAACGCCGGGCGATGAAACCTCTAAATAATAGCTTTCTGCAATAGGATCGGCCTCGTCGAGCAATTCTGCAAGGGCTTCGCTAAAGATTTGACAGCAATTATGGTCAACAGGCGCTTGCTCCCGGTCTATAAAAATACGCAGATACCATTCACCGGCTTCTTTAACATATTCTATATCGACAATTTCCAAGCCTTGTTTTTCAGCAATAGGTTCAGCCAAACGCCAAACAAGCTCGGCTAGATGTTTGCCGCCGGTTGCTGTTTTTTTTATTTTAGCCATAAAATATTCCTCTAAATCAAAACAAAAAGTGGGCGCAAGTCCCACTTACTACGAGTTACATAATCTATCTTGTAAAATAATAACATATAATTTAGCGGAAATCAAGTTTTTTCTTAAATAAAATCACAAATTAATTCAACACTTCCCTGCTCCGGATTGCAAGCCGCGAATAAAAATCGGCAATCAGCTTCCTGCCTGCCTGCTTCGGCCAAATATAATTGGGCAGTCAGCTTTATTTTGCGGGCTTTAGCAGGCGTTATACTCTCCAAAGGATGGCCGTATGTGTTGCTTTTGCGGCTTTTTACTTCCACAAAATAAATAATTCCTTCTTTTTCGGCAATTATATCAAGCTCACCGCCGCGAAAGCTGAAATTACGATCTATTATTTTATAACCGTTCTTTTGCAGGCTTTGAGCTACAAAATCTTCGCCGCTGTTGCCATAGTTGCGTCTGGCCGTAACCATTTAGTAATCTACTCCTTTAATCTTAAAGCTTAATCTATGCTGTGGGCATCTGCCTTTTTCGCATATCGACGCAATATGTGTACCCGTACCATAACCTTTGTTAGAGTAAAAACCGTATTCGGGGTAAATTCCGTCCAGCTTAATCATTAAATCATCACGAAAACACTTGGCAATAATTGAGGCCGCGGCAATAGTTGCGCTTTTGCTGTCGCCTTTAATAATTGAGGTTTGCGGAATTTTGATCTGCGGTGCGGAAAAAGCATCCAATAACAAATGCTGCGGTTTTACCGATAGACCGTTTACAGCAGAACCTAAGGCCTTTTGAATAGATTTTGCAATACCCTCGTTATCTATCTGACGAGAGTTGCGCCAACCCAGCGACCAGCACACAGCTTCATTTTTTATAATTTCGTTAAGCTCTTGACGCCGTTTAGCGCTCAGTTTTTTTGAATCATCAACTCCTGCTAAACGCTCAACGGTTGCGGGGTTAAGTATGACGGCTGCTACTACAACAGGCCCCGCCAAAGGGCCGCGCCCGACCTCGTCTGCCCCTGCAATAAATTTTACTCCGCTTTGCCAAAGAGTTTTTTCAAAGTATAACAGTTCTTGTAAGCGTTCTTCTTTTTTCATTTATTCAGCCGCCTTGTCCAAGGTAAATTGACCGAATTTGCCGTTTTTAAACTCCGCTAAAAGTAATGCTGCTGCGTTGTCGGTCAATAAACCGCCGCCTGCGGCTAACAAACCGCGAGAGCGGGCAATCGCCTCGATTATATCTTGTCCTTCAATAGGAATATCCTTTAATTTATATCGATCGATTAGGGCTTGCGGACGATTAAGCGCCAAAAATAAAGCTAATTGTTCGGCAACCTGATAGATAGGAAAAACATTTTCATCAATTGAACCGATAATTGCTAAATTAAAGGCAGTTTGTTCATCGGCAAATTTAGGCCAAAGTACGCCAGGAGTATCTAAAAGCTCTAAGCCGTTTGTCGTTTTAATCCATTGACGGCCACGGGTTAAGCCTGGTTTGTTGCCTGTTTTTGCCGAGCCCCGCGGAGCCAAAGCGTTGATGATAGTGGACTTTCCGCAATTAGGAATTCCGACAACCATCGCTCTAACGGGACGCGGCAGACGGCCGCGAGCGGCTAAACGCTCCTGCAAAGGACGGGTCGCTTCACCTATGGTTGCCAAAAGAGCTTTTGTACCCTGCTTTTGAGCAGCATTAAGCGGGCAGCAATAAAAACCCTGCCCGCGATAGAATTTTACCCAAGCCTCTGTTTGGGACTTATCAGCCAGATCACTTTTATTCAGTACAATAATATGAGCCTTTTTGCCGCGAATATTTTGCAAATCCGGGTTGCGGCTGGAGCGGGGGGCGCGGGCATCGATTACCTCAATCAGAAGATCAACGGTTGCGATATCTTCAAGTATCATTCTTTTGGCTTTGGCCATATGCCCGGGATACCATTGTATATCCATAAATACTCCTTTTTTATTATGTTTACTTTTCCCCCCTATTTTAACACAAATTACATAACTTGACCAGTTATTCTTTTTTTACCTCACGGCAAATAATTTCAGCCGCTTCGTCAATTGTCAAACCCGAAGTGTTGAGCTTAAAATCAGCCATTTGCTTATATTGCTCGGATCTTTCTGCAAGCTGGGCAGATAAGTCCTTGCTATTAATTTTACCTGTCCAGTTCGGGCGATTGTTTTTGCGGGAAAGCCGTTCAATTAAAGTCTCGGCATCTGCTTCCAGTAAAACAAAAAAGCTCTCATCGTTTTTTAGTAACTGTAAATTATTATTTTTTAAATCTAAATTGCCACCGGTAGCGATTACCAGATTCTCCCGCGAGGCAAGCTTATTCATTATTAATTTTTCCTCTGATCTAAAACGAACCTCACCGAATTTTTTTAACAGCTTTGCGGGCGGCTGCCCTGTTACTTCCTCAATTAAAGCATCTGTATCAGCAAAATCCCAATCTAAGATCACGGCCGCTGTTCTGCCGACTACCGTTTTTCCGCAACCGGCAAAACCTATCAAAACTATCCTTTTTTTCATTCAGGTCACCTGCTTTTATTAAATTAGCCTTCTTGAGAACTATATGCTCAAGATTATAATTTCATTACATAAGCACATATACCTGCTATTATGTTTCGCCAAATATATTTACGGTTAGACAAAAAAAAGAAGCTCTTTACACGCTTCCTTTTTTTTCTCTATAATTTGTGTCGATTTTTTTACTAATAAGCCGTTCGCCTCTGCGAAATATATTTCTCGTACCCCAATGCTCTTTCGGGCCGATCTGCTTAACTAAAATTGTGGTTATTCCCTGTCGATTACCACCCCAAATATCCGTAAAAAGCTGATCGCCAATAATTGCGGTCTGCTTTGGCATGGCATTTAATAACTTAAAAGCCTTTATAAAACCTCGCGAAAAGGGTTTGGCGGCATCAGAAATATAGCCGATATTAAGCTGAGCGGCTACCGTCTTTGCACGATTGCCTTTGTTGTTTGAAATTAAACAGCAGATAAAACCTTGCTGCCTGACCTTATTAAACCATTCTTTCGTACGCCCCGATACCTCCGGCGCGTTCCATTCTGTCAGCGTATTATCGATATCAAACAACAAATAAACTATTTTTTGTTGTTTTAAGACCTGTAAATCAATGGCAAAAATATCATCATACATATAATCAGGCGTCAGGCATTGGTATTTAAACATCAGAGGCTGCCTTTCTTAATACAAATTCTGCTTTTGCTGTTCCTACTACTTCGCCTCGACAATTCAAATTGTTTTTTTCAGACCATGCAATCAAATTATTTTGTTGGATTTTTGTTAAACAGCCTAATTGTCGAAGGGCTTCAAACATGACAAAAGGAGCGTAATAATTACTGCCGCTTTCCATTTTAAGCGCAACAGCCGGCCCATCGGCACAAGCTGCTAAAAATACACCGTCCGCACCGCGCTTAGCAATGATTTTTCCATTTGTATGAAAATTGACTAAAGAATCAAATTCACCGGTTCCCGCAATAAAAAGAGGATTTTTGCGCAGAGCAATACAAATTTGGGCGGCAGCTTCACGACGGCTTGCCTTTACTCTGGTCGGCTGCAGCAATTCGGCATAGCCTTTGGCCATATTGGCTAAAGGCATAGCAAAAACAGGTACTCCGCAACCGTCAACACCGCAGATTATTTGCTTTTTGGGTATGGCGCAAAAATCCGCAATAATATCCAATACCAACTTTTGCACAGGGTGCGAAGGCAAAAAATAATCAGTAATTCTCCATTTATTGGCAATGCAGGAGGCCAGCAGCCCAGCATGCTTGCCTGAACAGTTATTTACTAAGGCTCGCGGCGCAAAATCCCCTGCTTTGTAAATTTCCTTTTGTCTGCCCGCATACGGTACGGCTTTACCGCATAGCAGGTTATCTTCCTTTAATCCTAATTTGCGTAATACACTTTCTACTGCTTGTAACTGCTGAGGCTCAGCATTATGCGAAGCACAAAAAATGGCCAATTCTTTGTTATCAAAATGAAATCTGCTTTGAGCGCCGCTTTCAATGACTGCCAAAGCCTGAATTGGCTTAGCACATGAGCGCATATAGCATACTTTTTGGGGGTCACCAACGGATTTAATTAAATTGCCCTCGCTGTCACAGACCGCAATATCGGCACGAATGATATTTTCGGCCAAGTTCCCTCTGGCGACCGTATAAACTGACTCAGACATTTTTTCTCCTAAATTACCTTTTTAATAGATTATTCGTTTAATCTTAGTCAATATCCTGCAATTGTTATATTTAACAGCCCTACGACAGTTTATAACATAAAAAATAAAAATAGGCCGTCCGATTATAATATTCGGACGGCCTATTATACATAAACATCACAATCTTTTTCAATAGCTCTTTTTATTTTATTGACAGCTCTTTTTTCAATACGAGATACATAAGAACGAGAAATGCCAAGCTCTTTTGCTATCTCGCTTTGGGTTTTTCGCTCACTGTCTAAAAGCCCGTATCGGTTTATAATTACTGTTTTTTCATTTTTGTCCAAGACCTTTAGCATTTTAGTTAAATACTGCTTTTCTTCACGCAATTCTATATCGTGGTAAACATCGTCACTGTTGCTGCCTAATAAATCCAGTAAAGTAACTTCGTTACCTTCTTTATCAATACCTACCGGCTCTTGCAAATATGTATCGTTTCTTTTATTGCGATTAGCTCGCAGATACATTAAGATTTCGTTTTCTATACAGCGTGCGGCAAAGGTAGCTAAGCGAGTTCCTTTTTCCAAAGAAAATCCTGAAATTCCTTTAATAAGGCCTATTGTACCTATTGACAACAAATCGTCACGCTCTATACCTGTGTTTTCAAATTTTTTGCTGATATGAGCCACTAAACGCAGATTATGTTCTACTAAGATATTTCTTGCCTGCTCGTCACCCGAGGCAAGACGGATTAAGAGCTTTTTTTCTTCTTCTTCGGTGAGCAAGGGAGGCAGAATATTATTGCCTAAAAAAGCGATAAAACGGCCGTAGCTTTCGCGGATACACTTGATTATCATTTTTCGCCCCCAAATTTCTCTTCGTACTTTAATGCTATGTCGAAGGACTGGAGGTCGTGAATTTTTATTGAAAAATTTTTATTCAGCAGGAGGTCTTTGCCCGTTGAGCGAATTATTGCCGAAATTACAGATAAAAGAGGTAATAAAAAATGCCGCAAATTACCCTGGGCCGCTGTGGGCTTAAAATCGAAAAAAACAGTTTCGGCTGCCTGCCGATTCAACGAGTGAACCAAAATCAGGCAACATATTTATTGCAAAAAGCTGTTGATGGCGGAATGAATTTTTTTGATACAGCTCGCCTTTACAGTGACAGCGAGGAAAAGCTGGGTGCGGCCTTTTCCTCTTTGCAACGCAGCAAATTGATTATTGCAACAAAAAGCCATAAAAGCAGCGGCGAAAAAATGCTTAAAGACTTAGAAACCAGTTTAAAAAACCTTCGTATCGATTACATTGATATTTATCAATTTCATAATCCGTCCTTTTGCCCACTGCCCGGTGGCGAAGATGGGCTTTATGATGCCGCAAAAGAAGCGCAAAGGCAAGGTAAAATCCGTTTTATCGGACTTACCAACCATCGCTTTTCCGTTGCACAGGAAGCTTTACAGAGCGAACTCTATGATACAATACAATACCCGTTAAGTTATCTTTCTCATAAAAAAGAGCAGCAGTTTGCCCGTGATTGTGCCGCCAAAAATATTGGCTTTATTGCAATGAAGGCTTTGGCCGGCGGTTTAATCACAAACACTGTTGCTGCCGCGGCTTTTTTTACCGACTATCAAAAATTAGCAGCAATTTGGGGAATACAGGCTCAATGGCAGCTTGAGCAGTTTTTAGCTTTTATTGATAATGAACCGCAGCTCAATAAAGAGCTTTTAAAGGCCATAAAAAAAGACCGTTCTGAACTTTCGGGGAATTTTTGCCGTAGCTGCGCTTATTGTCAACCTTGCCCGACCGGGATTGAGATTCACAATGCTGCCCGAATGTCGTTATTGCTGCGCCGCGCACCGGCAGCTGATTTTTTATCAGCGGAATGGCAAAAAAAAATGGCCAAAACACTGGATTGTACAAATTGTGGCCAATGTGTAAGACGGTGTCCTTACAAGTTGGATATACCCCATTTAATAAAAGAAAACTATTGTGATTATTTAACCTTTATTGATCAAGAAAATAATTTATCAAATTCCTGATAAATCGACTACCTTGCTGATAGTTTCGGCAAAAACTGCTGCGCCTTCTTTGCCGCCGGCGCTGCCGTTATCGATATATACTGCCAGTACCCAACGAGGATTCTCCGCAGGCGCAAAGCCGGCAAACCAAACACCTTTATTTTGGCTTGTCCCTGTTTTGCCGCCGATAGCAACAGTTGTCGCTGCGGCATTTTTGCCGGTACCTTCGTTTGCGGCATAAAATAAAAGCTCACGGACTTTATTGGCTGTTTCGCTGCTGATAACTCTCTGCGAGCTTTCTTGTGAAAAGGATGAAATTATTTCTCCGTCATTATTGCTGAAATTTAATACCAAACGAGGAGTAACGCTCATGCCACCGTTCGCGATAACACTTAGTAATTGCGCGACCTGAACCGGTGATAAACTCACGCCTTTTTCACCGATAGCCACATTGGCGATATCGGCATCTACAGCACTGTTAAAATCAATAGAGCTACCTTTGGCTGCCGAATAACCTAAGACTTTTTGTTCAGTTAAAGAAAATTTATTAGCATAGCTTTTTAGTGTCTTGCCACCTAAACGCAAGGCCAAATCCAAAAAATATGGATTACATGAATTTGCCAGGGCGGTTTGTAGATCCTCTATGCCGTGACCGGTACGCTTATGACAATGCACAGCGTGGCCGTTAGATAATAAATATGAACCGCTGCAAAAGAAATCTTCTTTAAGAGGCAGTTTTTCTTCTAATGCCGCCGCAGTCAAAAGAACTTTAAAAACAGAGGCAGGGGGATACTGCCCAAAGGCCTTATTAAAAAAAACCTGCTGCCGGTCTGAGTTATTCCAATAATAAGGGTCATACGATGGAGAAGAAGCACAAGCTAAAATTTCACCTGTTTGCGGACACATCAAAACAGCCGCACCGCTGAAGGGAGCCAAGGCTTTTTCAAGTATTTCCTGATACTCTTTATCTATCGTTAAAAGCAGGCGGAAATTTTTTTCTTGATGACCCCCGATTAAGCGAAAGCCGCTTTCCGTAATCAACCTGCCTTTTTCATCAGCGAACGCGGCAATTTTAGGTCCACCTCTGTTTTGCAGATATTGATCGTAAAGCAGCTCCAATCCGGCAGTCCCATGAAAAAGACCGTCTTGTGAGCGGACTACACTGCCTATTAAATGCACTGCAGTACCTGTTGCCGCATAACGCGCATAAAGCGGTAAAATGTATGCTCCAATCGGTAGCTCATTAAATTTATTACAATCGCTTTTACTTAATCCGGTTTTTAAGATTAAGGTTTTTCTTCCCTCATTACGAGCGCAATTTATAAAATAAGCTGTTTTTTCGGGCGGCAGGTTAAACAAACGGCTGATTTTTTCTGCTGTTTGAGCATCATCCTCTACCATAGTTAAAAATATCACTAAGGCTGATTCCTTAACATTGGTTAAATTCTGTCCATTGCGGTCGCAAATATCGCCTCGGTCGTATTGATAATAACAAACCGTTCGCGTTTGCTGGGATTCGGCCCTGGCCGATAAAGCTTCACCCTTAATTAAGGAAACCAGCCCCAGTTTTAATAGAACGGCGATCAATAACAAAATAAAGAGTATGACCAATGTAAGCACTCTTTTTTTGCTCATAAAAAAAGCCCCCCTTTACCGTTATTATGAACGGTAAAGGGGGTTTTAATTCTCTTTTTAAAACTCAGCGGCCAAGGCTTTGGCTTGATCTGTTTTTTCCCACGGCAAATCAATATCTGTACGCCCCATATGGCCGTAAGCAGCAGTTTGTTTATAAATAGGACGACGCAAATCAAAATTACGAATGATGGCTGCCGGGCGCATATCAAAATGCTTTTTAAGCGCTTTAATAATTTGCCCTGAGGTATATTTGCTGGTACCGAAAGTATCGACAAAAACCGAAACGGGTTCGGCTACGCCGATTGCGTAAGCCAGCTGGATTTCGCATTTGTCGGCCAAACCGGCGGCAACAATATTTTTTGCCATGTAACGCGTCATATAGGCGGCAGAACGGTCAACCTTTGTCGGATCCTTGCCCGAAAAGCAGCCGCCGCCGTGGCGCGACATCCCGCCATAAGTATCAACAATGATTTTTCGGCCAGTTAAGCCGGTATCGCTTTGCGGGCCGCCAATAACAAAACGGCCTGTGGGATTGATTAATATCCTGGTTTTTTCATCAAGATATTTTGTCGGTATAATCGGTTTAATGACCTCGTTATAAATTGCATCACGCAGGTCATCAAGACAGATCTCAGCAGCATGCTGCGATGAGATAACAACTGTATCGATTCGTAACGGGCGATCATTGTCGTCATACTCAACTGTTACCTGTGATTTGCCGTCAGGGCGCAAATATTTTAAAGTACCGTTTTTACGCACTTCAGATAAACGACGGGTTAAAGCATGTGCCAGGCTGATTGGTAAAGGCATCAGCTCCGGTGTTTCGCGACAGGCAAAACCAAACATCATTCCCTGATCGCCTGCGCCGATTTGCGCATCTTCTTCCGTACAGCCCGCTTTTTTTTCTAAAGCGGCATCAACACCCATAGCAATATCTGAGGATTGCTCGTCGATAGCTGTAATAACAGCACAGGTATCACAATCAAATCCATATTTAGCCCGAGTGTAACCAATGTCATGAATGGTTTTTCTGACAATTTTGGGTATATCTACATAGCAATCTGTAGTAATTTCTCCCGCTACCATTACCATACCGGTCGTAACAAAGGTTTCGCAGGCTACACGGCCGTTAGGATCCTTTGCCATAATGTCGTCTAAAACAGCATCCGAGATCTGGTCGGCAATTTTATCGGGGTGACCTTCTGTGACTGATTCAGAGGTAAAAAACTTACTCATTAAACAATCATTCCCTTTCTTTGCTGCTATACCAATTCAAGAATGGCATCAAGCAGCGTATTTGCAGCTTTATCTTTTGTCATTTTATCCAATTCACGAACTTGTCCGTCTTTAAAAAATAGTGTCAAACGGTTTTCATCACTGCCGAAAGCGTTATCTTTGCCGGAGACAGGATTGGCCGCCAGTAAATCAAGATTTTTATTTTTAAGCTTTAATAAAGCGTTTTTATGCATATTTTCTGTTTCTGCCGCAAATCCGCAAATTATTTTATCCCCTTTGCGCGCAGCAATTTCTTGCAAAATATCAGGATTTTTAACCAGTTCAAGCATTAGATTTTCACTTTTTTTAATTTTTTGCTCTGAAACCTTTAAAGGTCTGTAATCTGCAACGGCAGCGGCTTTAATAACTATATCACAAGCTGAAAAATTTTCTAAAACAGCTTCACGCATTTCCGTTGCACTTTGTATCGGAATAAACAAATCAACAGCCGGCTGAACGATATTGGTCGGCCCTGTAATCAAAATCACCTTGGCCCCGCGCATTTTGGCTGCTTTGGCAATAGCATAGCCCATTTTACCGCTTGAGCGGTTAGCTAAATATCGCACAGGATCAATAGCTTCTATTGTCGGGCCTGCAGTAACCAGCACGGTTTTCCCCGCAAAATCTTGCTTTGCAAGCAACATTGAGCTGATTTTATCTTTAAGTTCCTGCACAGAGGCCAAGCGTCCGCGACCTACATCGCCGCACGCCAAACGGCCTTCGGCCGGTTCGACTAATTCTGCACCGACAGAGGTTAAATGCTTGATATTAGATTGTGTATGAACATTTTCATACATATTGACATTCATAGCCGGAGCAAACAAAAGCGGGGCTTTTGTGGCTAAAATTGCCGCGGAAATCAAATCGTCGGCTAATCCGTGAGCAGCTTTGGCCATAATATTAGCTGTAGCGGGAATAACAGCAAATAAATCGGTCTTAGCCAATTCAATATGAGCTACCCCTTCTACTTCTTCGCAAAAAATATCGGTCATTACTTTATTTGCAGATAAGGTTTGCATTGTTAAGGGCGTAATAAAGCGGCAAGCGGACTTGGTCATTGCCACCTGCACCAAAGCATTGTTTTGCTTAAGCCAGCTGACAATTTCCGCAGCTTTATAAGCCGCGATCCCCCCTGTAATACATAAGGATACCTTTTTACCGTTAAACAAGTCAAACCCCCCTTTTGCTGCTTATTTATTGGTTCTTTTTAGCCTTTGACCATTTAACCTTGCCTTCGGCAATATCATTTAAAGCCGCTGAAACAGGGTTAAAATGTTGTGTGTTTCCTTCTTTTAAAGATGCTTCCATTAGCTGACGAGCCCGTTTAGCTGTTACGATCACCAAAGTGTATTTTGCATCAACTTTGTCCATAAGCTGAGCTGTAGAGGGTGTGTTCAAAATAATTTCCTCCTTTGTTTCTCAATTATTGCGGTAATTTCCTTAACTGCATCTTCTAAATTATCATTTATAACTTGATAATCGTACTCTTTAGCGTGAGCAATTTCTTGTTCGGCTAATGCGTAACGAAGCTTTATACTCTCGTCTGAATCGGTACCGCGGCCTATCAGCCTTTGTTTAAGTATCTCTAAAGAAGACGGTAGAATAAATATAAAAACAGCCTCATCTGTAGCTTGCCGAACCTGATGCGCGCCTTGAATATCAATATCCAATATAATATCAGAGCCCTTTTGGCGCAAGGTTTCTAAAGGAGCCTTGAGAGTACCGTAATAATTGCCAAAGTTCTCGGCATATTCTAAGAACTCATCATTTTCAATTGCTTGTAAAAATTGTTCTTTTGTTAAAAAATAATAGTCAACGCCGTCCTTCTCGCTACCTCGTTTAGGGCGCGAGGTAGCAGAAACAGAGAAGGCAAGGCGCGAATCGCGGGATAAAAGCTCCCGACAAATCGTCCCCTTGCCTACACCGGAAGGTCCGGAAATGACTAACAAAAGACCTTTGGCTTTTGCAGACATATTCCGCTCCTTATTCTTTGCTGTCCGATTCAAAAACGGCTCCGTCTTTGTCAGCAAGGCGAGCAGCAAGAGTCTCAGGCTGTAAAGCAGAGAGAACAATATGCCTGCTGTTGCAGACAATTACAGAACGGGTGCGCCGGCCACAGGTTGCATCAATTAACAATCCCGATTCTTCGGCATTGTCCTTAAGGCGTTTAACCGGCGCAGACTCCGGAGAAATAATTGCAATAACTTTATCGGCGGCAACGGTATTGCCAAAACCGATATTCAACAGCTTCGAAGACATCGTTAGTAATTAGCTTAAGCGTTCGAGAAGCTGGGCCTTTTGTCTGGCACCTAAGCCCTGAACGCGGCGAGCTTCGTCGATACCGATTTCTTCCATAATTTTGGCGGCTGTGATTTTACCGACCTGAGGTAAGGATTCGAGCAAGTATTTTACACGCATTTTGGCATAAACTTCATTTTTTTCATCTTCCAAGATTTTGGCCAAGGTCAATTTACCGGCTTTTAAGTCCTTACGGACTTCCATTCTTTTGCTGCGAATTTCCTGAGCTTTTTTCAGAGCGGCAGCTCTTTCTTCGGGGGATAATTTGGGAATAGCCATTACACATACCTCCAATTGATTTTTTATTCCAGATTTTGAGTCTGTTCACGAACTTTTTCCAAAACACTTTTTGCTTCAATAACCACAGTCGCAATTTCGCTGCTGTTGGCTTTAGAACCTATTGTGTTAATTTCCCGGTTCATTTCTTGCAAGATAAAATCCAGCTTTCTGCCAACAGGAATATCTTTGAAAAGTGTGTCTAAAAATAACCTGCAATGGCTGTTAAGCCTGGTAAGCTCTTCGGTAATGTCGGCTTTGTCAGTAAAGAAGGCAACCTCATTTATAAGTTTACTTTCATCCAAAGCGACATCTGCCAAAGCTTCTTTTATTCTTTCCGATAATTTTTGACGATACTCAATAATAACAAGTGGGGCAGCGGCAGAAATCTGTTCAATCAAAGAAATAAAATAAATTATCTGTTGATTGATCGCCTCTGTTAACCTGTCACCCTCTGCTTTACGCATAGCGCAAAGCCCGTCCAAGGCTTCGGCCAATGATTTTTGCAGTAAATCGGAAAAAAAATCTAAATCCACCTCGGGTTTATCTTGAGAAATAACACCGGGAAAGGCAGCAACAGTTTCTATATTAACCTTGTTAGGCAGGTTACACTGCTCAGATAAGGCTAATAATGAATTATAATATACTATGGCAAGCTCGTTGTCAACCTTTAATTCTGTTTTTTTAGCTCCAAAGTCGTCTAATGTTAAATAAAGGTCACATTTTCCGCGGCTCAGAGCTTGTTGAGCCAAATTACGAGCCGAATCCTCCAGAGCGCTAAGCTGACGGGGAATACGGATATTAACTTCTAAATATCGGTGATTTACCGTTTTTATTTCTGTTGTTAGGGTATATCCGTCAGAGGTAAATTCACCGCGACCGTAACCGGTCATGCTTTTTGCCAAACCACATCAGCCTTTCTGCTTTTCAGTGAATTAAAATATTCTCTTAATATTGATAAAGTCCTGCAAAAAATCGCTAAAAACATCTATTTCAACTTGACTTTTTTTTTAAATAAAGTTATCTTTATATAAAAACCAATAATAATCGAGGAAAAATCTATGGCTTTTGATTCATTTTTTCTATCTAATCTTGTAAATGAGTTCAATTATACAATAATTGACTGCAGGGTGGTAAAAATCCACCAGAGCGATCATAATACGCTCATCATTCGCTTTCACGGAAAAAGCGGTAATTATCGACTTATGATATCTGCAAATCCGCAAAGCGCCCGATTGTATTTAACAGAAGCTCAAAACGAAAATCCGTCTGTTCCTCCCATCTTTTGTATGGTATTACGCAAATATTTGGAAGGTGCGCGTTTACTTAGTGTTGAACAAACACCTTATGAGCGTGTTTTACGCCTTGATTTTTTAATTCATAACGATTTGGGTGATGAAGATTATTGCTCTTTAATTGTTGAAATAATGGGCAAGCACTCCAATGTTATACTGGTTGATAATGAGAATAGGATTATTGACGGCTTGCGCCGTTACAGCTCTTTGGTTTCCCGACATCGTGAAGTTTTGCCGAACCGACAATATATTGCACCTCCTATACAGGATAAACAGGTTATCGCCGAATTATCCACAGAAGAGCTTGCAGCTTGCTTTTTTAAGCTGCCTGCGGAACAATCATTACGCGAAGGCTTGATTGCCATTGGTAAGGGAATATCTCCGCAACTGGCCACGGAACTGCTTTTATCTGCTAACTTGGATAAAAACATTATGGTTGGCGAAATGGGTGAATATGAATTTATTCAAATAAAAACAGCTGCCGACTCGCTTTACGGCCGCGTTAAAAACAAGTGCTTCGCCCCTACCGTATTGTTAAACCAAAACGGGCAGGCAGAAGATTATGCTGCTTTTCCGTTGCTTAGCTGGACAGATGGCCAACAAATTGCTTTTGACAGCCCTTCGGCAGCCATTGACTTTTATTATCAAAAAATTGACGAGGTACGCCTGCTTAACAACAGTAAAAATGAACTGATAAAATTACTGACAAAGCATAAAAAAAGGTTGGATAAAAAAATTGCTCTTCAAGAAATAGATTTGGCAAAAGCCCTTTCATCAGAAGGCTACAAAGAGGCCGGCGAACTTTTGTCAGTTAATATTTACAAAGTAAAACGGGGAATGGAAAGTATCACCTTAGACAGCTTTTACGAGCAGGGAAAGCAGGTGCAAGTAGAATTAAATCCGGCCTTGTCCCCGCAAGAGAATATCAGCCGTTACTTTAAGCTATATTCAAAAGCCAAAAACGGCAGGGTTAAAATTGAACAGCATCTGTCTGAAAACCTTTCTGAACGGGAGTATATTGAAAGCGTAACGCTGACAGTAGAAAAAACGGAAAATATTACGGAGCTTGAACCGATACGCAACGAGCTGATCCAACAAAAATATTTACGCCCTTCGTTTAATGCTCGCAGCAAGCAAAAAGAAAAAAACAAACCCGAACAACTGCCCCCTCGTTCTTATACTTCGTCTGACGGCTTGGAAATATTAGTAGGACGAAACAATAAGCAAAATGACAAATTAACGCTTAAACAAGCCGCCGAAAATGATATTTGGCTGCATACAAAAGATATTCCCGGAAGCCATGTAATTATACGCCTCAACGGACTGGAAGAAGTACCTGAACGAACCTTAACAGAAGCAGCAGCCCTGGCTGCCTTTTACAGTAAGGCTTCGTCCTCAGACAATGTACCTGTTGACTATACCAGAGTAAATCAGGTAAAAAAACCGGCCGGAGCTTTGCCCGGCAAGGTAATATATTTTCAACAAAAAACACTGTTTGTCACCCCCAGTAAATTAAAAGAAAATAAATAAGCTGTCACAAGCATACACTCCTTAAAAGAGACTTTTTAGGAGTGTATTGATTATGGCAAATATTAAGGTAATGATCGACCCCGGGCGTTCGCCTTACGAGCAAAACGGAGGCACAGGCGGTTATTTTGAGCATAAAGGCATGTGGCTGCTTTCTAATTACTTAGCGAAAGAATTACAGGCCTGCGGCTTTAAAGCAAAGCTTACACGACAACAAAATGAGGTGGTCAGTCTTTGGGAGCGCGGCAGGCGCGCTGCCGAATGGGGCGCGGATGTATTTATAAGCGAGCATTCAGCTTCCTCCGGCAACGGCAAAAAACGCTGTGTTGAGGCATATTATTCCATAGCCAGACCAAAGGATTTATCGTTAGCCAATTTTTTAACTGCGGCAACTGCCAAGGTAATGAATAATCATGATTTAGGCGGCAAAACAAAAACGGCAATATGTAACCCCAAAGCTGATTTTTACACTGTTATTCAAAGCGCGCAAACGGGTGGCGTAGCCCATGCGATCTTAATGTCAAACGGTTTTCACGATAACCCGGAAGATGAAGAGTTTTTATTAAGGGACGAGAATCTGCGTAAAATTGCCGAAGCTCAGGCTAAAGCTATTGCCGTATATTTTGGGATAAATTAAAAACATACAGGGTTAACCCTGTATGTTTTTTATAATCAATTTTATATTTAATTTTGATTGAGCGATAAACATAATTTATTTTAATAAGGCGATCAATTCTCTGACCGTATCGGGAGCATCCGCCACTATACCGTAATGTGCTATGGAAAAAATCGGCGCATCGGGATCATTGTTGATAGCAATAATAGTTTCTGCCGAGCTCATACCGGCCAGGTGCTGAATTGCACCGGAAACTCCGCAGGCAAGATAAATTTTTGGTCCGACTGTTTTACCCGTTTGACCAATTTGTTTGTTGTAAGGCATTATGCCGGCATCTACCAAAGGCCGGGTTGAACCGACAGCACCGCCTAAAAGTGCGGCTAATTCTTCAACAAGAGGGATATTTTTAGCGCCGCCCATCCCCTTACCCGCAGTTACGATAATTTCGGCATCGCTGATATTAATTGCGCCTTCGGGATTTTTTATCGTCTTTAGCAAGCGAACAGCCAAGTGCTGCAATGGTGAAATTTCTTCCGTAAGCACCTCGCCTTGGCGTTTGCCGTCAAAAGCAGCCGGCTTGAAAACATGAGGCCGAACTGTTGCCATTTGCGGGCGGTGGTTGGGGCAAATAATTGTTGCCATCAAATTACCGCCGAATGCGGGACGGGTTTGTCTGAGCAATCCGCTTTCTTTATCGATTGCCAGAGCTGTACAATCTGCTGTCAAGCCTGTTTTTAAACGAGAAGCCAAGCGCGGTGCGCAAGAGCGGCCAAAGGCTGTTGCCCCGATCAAAATGATTTCCGGATGATATTTACTTATTATGGGAGCGGCAGCGGCGCAAACAGCCTCTTCGTTACCATCATGTTCGGCAATAAGCGGCACGGATAAAACACGATCGGCGCCGTAACCAATCAACAGCGGAGCAAATGTTTTAGCATCTGAGCCTACCAAAAAAGCCGTAACGCGGGGAATATGATGGTCTTCCGCCAGCTTGCGTGCTTCCCCGAGCAGTTCGTAAACCACTTGGCGCAGTTGTCCGTCTTTATGCTCGGCAAAAACCCAAATACCCGAATAATCTTCTAAATTAACAGTTTTAACAACAGGATCAGCTTCAATTTCTATAGCGTTTTGCGGACAGGCATCAACGCAGGAGCAGCAAAATGTACAGTTATCCAAAATTTCGGCGCGGTCTTCGGAATCCAATCTGATTGCGCCGAAGGGACAAGCTTCTATACATTGACCGCAGCCGTTACATAAATTACGGTCAATTCGGATTTCTGTCATTTAATTCCCCTCCTCTTCAATATTGCTTAGCTCGCGCAGCTTATCGGCTAACGCCTTAATTTTTAAAAATTGACATTCAACAGCCGAGGTAGGAATAAAGGTTTTAACTACTTGAGTTGGAGAACCGGAAAGTCCGATATGAATATCATTTTCTTCACAAATATTCGCATTAAACTTATGAACCTTATATTTTTGAGCCTTTTTAATTCCTAAAATTGAAGGCAAGCGCGGAGTGTTAATTTCCTTGGTAACAGTAATCAAACAAGGCAAGTCCATTTCAAGTTCATCATAGCCGTCATCAGTCATTCGCCTACAGACAATAGTCTTAGAATTTAATTCTTTTATTTCACCGACATCCGTCAAATGAGGGATACTAAGCGTTTCGGCTAAAGAAGGGCCAACCTGCGCCGTATCGCCGTCTGTGGCCTGCTTGCCGCAGATAACCAAATCAAAATCACCGATTTTGCCAATACCCTTAGCAAGCGTATAGGCTGTAGCAAGCGTATCGGCACCGGCAAATTTGCGGTCGGTCAGCAAAACCGCCTCATCAACGCCTAAAGCAACAACCTCTTTAAGCATTGGAGCTACTGTGGGAATACCCATGGAAATAGCGGTAATATGCGCCCCTTGTTTTTCTTTGATACGCAAAGCCTCTTCAACGGCATAAGTATCAAAAGGATTGCAAATGGCCTCCACGCCTTCACGGATAATGGTATTTGTGACGGGATCCATTTTTACCTCATTGGTAGCGGGAACCTGTTTGGTGCAAACGATAATTTTCATCATCGTTATTTCACCTCCTTAGCGGGGGCGAACATATTTCCGCAGTTAATAAGGCCATTAGGATCAAATAATGATTTTAAGCGGCGCATTTCGTTAATTCCGCTTGCGCCGTACATAACCTCTAACATATTTGTTTTGAGCTTGCCTATGCCATGCTCGGCGGCAACAGAACCGCCGTTTGCCACATTTGTTTGCGCCCATTTTAAATAAAGCTCTTTACCCTTTAAATAATCGGTTTTGTTGCGCGGTAAAATATTGACATGAAGATGGTTATTGCCGATATGGCCGAAAATAACATTTTCTAAATCAGCTTCTGCCAAATCGCGGTTATACATCTCCATTACGGTATTTAAGTAACGGTCAGGTACAGACATATCCGTACCCAGCTTGGTTAAGGTCGGGTCAAGCTTGCGCCGCTGATCTATCAGCATATTGGCACTTTCGGGCATCGCATGGCGGAAAAATTGCAGTTTTTCCAGATCGCGTTGATTATTGGCTACCCAGGTATCGGCCTCATCGCCGCCGACGAAATTGATCAGATCCCCTAAACCGCCGATTAATACGGGCATTTCTTCTGCCTGTACAGAATGACCATGCAATTCTGTATATACAGCGGTATGATATTGCGGTTTTAACTCTTGAATTTGCGCAAATGCCGGATTATTGGCTTTTTGTGAGCGCAGCAAATCTAAAGCACGGCAGTTAAAAAACTCTATTGCCGCGGGGCGGTGCAGCCAGGGATATTTTTTATTTTCGTTACGCAAAGCTTTAACATACTCTAAAGCAGAAGGTTCATTGGGGAAAAAGGCTGTAATACCCCAAATGGCTTTTGGCAAACGAATCAGTCGGACTTCAATTTGTGTAATAACGCCCAAAGTTCCTTCGGCGCCAATAAAAAGATCGATTAAATCCATATTATCATGCACAAAATAGCCCGCCGCACTTTTTACTTCGGGCATAATGTAAGACGGCAAATCGCCGCTTATTTCGTTATTTTCGGTTTTTAGCTTAAATTTGCGCTCCTTGGCAAAGTGTCTGCCGCGGCGAATATTCAAAACCTCGCCGTTGGGTAAAATAACACGCAGAGCTTCTATGTAGTTTCTTGTTGGACCAAACAAAAAAGTGCGTGCTCCGGAAGCGTTGCAGGAAACCATCCCGCCGATTGAGGCCGATGTTTCTGTCGGGTCGGGAGTAAAAAACCATTCGGCAGCGCGGAATTTTTCTAATGTCTGTACTGATTTATCGTTCCAAAGCTTAATATCAAAGCTCTTATCGGCAACAGCCTTACGCAGCTGTGAGAGCAAAACACCCGGCTCAACCGTAACAAAAAAGTTATCGCGAGGAGCGTCATATCGCAGCCCCAAAATATGATTTAAACGGCTTAAATTTAATATATGCCCGCCGTGCGGTACGGCAGAGGCAGCCAAACCTGTTCTGCTGCCTTGAACGGTAATATTTTCTCCTTTGGCAAGACAATTACGCATCGTTTCTAATACTTCGGCCTGAGTTTTGGGGAACGAAATGCTGGCTGCCTCACCAACGCTGCGTGATTCGTCCTTAAGGTATTCAGCGTATTGATCTTCCATTTTTCTGATGATATTTGGCATCTACCAAGCCCCCTTTAACTAAAGTGCTTTTGCCCCTTCTTCCATCTCTGCAACAATCATTTTTACAGCCTCGACAGGGTTTGTATGAGCCGTAATAGGCCGTCCTACAACTAAATAAGACGCGCCGCGGGCAATAGCCTCCTTGGGTGTCATAATTCTTTCTTGATCACCCTTAGCAGCCCAGGCAGGACGAACCCCGGGAGTTACAATTAATAAGTTTTCGCCGCAAGCGTGACGAATGGCGGATATTTCCCAGGGGGAACAAACAACGCCGTCAATACCGGCTTGTTTAGCCAAGGCAGCCCATTTTGTCACCTGCTGTTCAATGGTGCCGCTAAGGCCGATTTCGTTATTAAAAGCATCTTGACTGATACTTGTTAAAACCGTAACGGCCAGCAACAGCGGCTTATCAACCTTAAGTAATGCGGCTTCGTCCGCACAACTGTCGGCCGCGGCTTTCAGCATTTTAAAACCGCCGGAGGCATGCAGGGTAAACATAAAGGCTTCTCGTCTGACCATCACACGGGAGGTTTGTCCAACCGTGTTGGGAATATCGTGAAATTTTAAATCCACAAAGACTTTACCGCCGATGCGCTGAATATCACGAACGATATCGGGGCCTTCGCTGTTGTAAAGCTGCATACCTATTTTAAAAGCCCCTACCTCACCGTCAAGCTGTTTTACCAGCTCAAAGGCTTGATCGCGAGTGGAAACATCCAGGGCTACAATTAATTTTTCCTTCATAAATATTTCCCTTTCTAAAAATTTATAAAAAACCCCGCTAATGCCGTGTGCCGGGTGTTTTGAACCTGCCCAAAGCAGGTGGGTAACCTCCCTTCCGTTTTCCAGGTCCACTGACTTCGAGGCATCTGGGCTGCGGAAGGAGTCGGAAACCCGTAAAAAAGGTGTTCGGTCAAAACGAGCCGGCTGATAACACGCACATAGCAGGGTGCTTAAATGTATCTTAACATATTTTTATGCATAACGCAAGTTTTTATAACAAGTAAATGTTACCAACAGGCAAAAAAATCGATAGTTATTTGCTCTCACGGATTTTGATATGAAGCTCACGAAGCTGTTTTTCATATACGGTACCGGGAGCCTTGTTCATCATATCAGAAGAACTTTGCGTTTTGGGGAAAGCGATGACATCACGAATACTGTCACGGCGTGCCATAAGCATAATCATTCTGTCCAAGCCGAAGGCAATACCGCCATGAGGCGGCGTTCCATATTCAAAAGCATCAAGCATAAAGCCAAATTGTTCATAAGCCTCTTCTTCGGTAAAGCCTAACATTTTAAACATTTTGTTTTGAACATCGCGGTTGTGAATTCTGATGCTGCCGCCGCCTAATTCCGTACCGTTTAAAACCAGATCGTAAGCTTTGGCGCGTACGCGGCCGGGATCACTTTCCAGATATTCTATATCTTCATCCATCGGCGAAGTAAAGGGGTGGTGGACTGCCACATAGCGTTTTTCTTCATCATCATATTCCAAAAGCGGAAACTCAGTTACCCAAAGGAAGTTTAATAAATCGGGGTCAATGAGGTTTTCCTTTTTGGCTATTTCACAGCGCAAATGGCCTAAGCTGTCAGCGGCCACTGAAAATTTATCGGCAACGAACAACAATAAATCTCCGGGCTGGGCCTGCATTTTATTGCAAATTGCTTTAAGCTGATCCTCTGTAAAAAATTTGGCGATAGCAGACTTAACGCCGTCTTCTTCAACCATGATCCAGGCCAGACCTTTGGCGCCGTAAATGGCCACAAAAGAGGTTAAATCATCAATTTCTTTACGGGAGTATTTTGCGCAGCCTTTAGCATTAATACCGCGAACCCAGCCGCCTTTTTCGGCAACGGAGGCAAAAACCTTAAAGTTGCTTTCTTTGGCAATATCGGCAATATCAATTATTTCCATACCAAAGCGTGTATCAGGCTTATCTGAACCGAAACGCTCCATAGCCTGCTGCCAGGTTAGGCGAGGGAAGGCTGTCGGAAGCTCGATATTTTGCGCTTCTTTAAAAATTGCGCCCATTAAACCCTCCGTCATTTGCAAAACATTTTCGCGTTCAACAAAAGACATTTCCATATCAAGCTGGGTAAACTCAGGTTGGCGGTCGGCGCGCAGGTCTTCATCGCGGAAGCAGCGGGCAATTTGGAAATATTTTTCCATACCCGCAACCATTAACAGCTGTTTATAGATTTGCGGAGATTGCGGCAGAGCAAAAAAGCAGCCGGGATAAATGCGCGAAGGCACTAAATAATCGCGAGCGCCCTCAGGCGTGCTTCTGCCGAGCATCGGTGTTTCGATTTCCCAAAAGCCGATACTGTCCAAATAACGGCGCATAGCCATTGTTACCTTATGGCGAAGGGCAAGACACTGTTGCAATTCATTACGGCGTAAATCCAAATAGCGGTATTTTAAGCGGACATTTTCGTCAACAGACAGATTGTCTTCAATATAAAAAGGCGGGGTTTTGGCCTTATTTAAAATACGCAGCTCAGAAGCGTAAACATCAATTTCTCCTGTTGCCATTTTAGGGTTGACTGTGCCTTCCGGACGGGGGCGTACGGTACCTTTGACTGCCAAAACAAATTCATTTCTGACAGCCTCCGCCAAAGAGAAGTCATCGCCTATTAACTCGGGGCTGAATACAACCTGTACAATGCCGCTGCGATCACGCAAATCAACAAAAATCAAACCGCCGTGGTCACGGCGCCTTTGAACCCAGCCCATTAAAACAGCTTCTTTACCGCAATCCTCGGCCCGCAGTTCGCCGCAGGCAAAATTTCTCTTAAATCCCGATATACCTTCACTCACTTATTTATCCCCGCTTTCCTTTAAATAATTGCAAATGTTTTCTAACGGCACCAGTTCCTGAGAACTGTTTGCCAGATTTCTGACCTGTGCTTTACCTTCGGATAATTCTTCACCGCCGACAATGACCGTATAAGCGGCATTTAAACGGTCGGCTTGTTTAAACTGTGCCTTTAAGCTGCGTGCAAGCAAATCCTGTTCACAGGCTAAGCCGGCTTGGCGCAAAGCTAATGCCAGTTTAAAGGCTGTAGTCAGGGTTTTTTCGTTTTGATCTAAAACAGCAATATAAGCATCGGTATTTTGTGTGCAAAAATGATCTATACCCTGCGATTTTAAGGCGGCAAAAATGCGCTCCATACCGAGGGCAAAGCCAACGCTTGGTGTAGGCTGCCCGCCCAAATCGCTAATCAAACCGTCATAACGGCCGCCGCCGCAAACGGCGGATTGAGCGCCAATTTCTTTTAAGGAAATCTCAAAAGCTGTTTTTGTGTAGTAATCCAAGCCACGAACAAGGCGAGGATTGATTTGGTAAGGAATACCCGCCGCATCAAGCAACTCTTGGACTTTGGAAAAATGTTGGGTACAATCCGGGCAAAGATGGTCGATAATTTCGGGCGAATTATTTAATAATTCTTGGCAAACAGGGCTTTTGCAATCCAGCATTCGCAAGGGGTTGCGTTCAAAGCGATCCTGACAGGTAGCACAAAATTTATTTAAATTATCGCGGCAAAAATCTTTTAAAGCTTCTTTATGATTTGGTCGGCACGCAGGACAGCCGACGGAATTAATTTGCAAGGATAAGCCTTTTAAACCCAAACGATTATAAAATTCCCAGGCGAAAGCGATTATTTCCGCATCCGCCAAAGGGGAAGATGAGCCGAAAACCTCAATACCGAATTGATGAAATTGGCGAAAACGGCCTGCCTGGGGCCTTTCATAACGAAACATCGGCCCCATATAATAAAGCTTGACGGGCTGGGCTAAGCCAAACATTTTATTTTCAAGATATGCTCGCGCCGCCGAAGCGGTATTTTCAGGTCTGAGGGTCAAACTGCGGTCACCCTGATCTGTAAAGGTGTACATCTCTTTTTGTACTATATCGGTCGTACCGCCAACGCCGCGCACGAATAATTCGGTATCCTCAAAAATCGGCGTACGAATTTCTTGAAAACCGTACTCGGCGCATAAATCACGCAGCAGTTTTTCAATCTGCTGCCATTTAACAGTATCTTCGGGTAAAAAATCGTTAGTACCTCTGGGCCTGGTAACGCTCATTTGCTTCCTCCTCAAATAAGAAAAGACACCGTATAGGGTGCCGTTTCCGGTTTTTTTTCACAAAAAACCCTTTCAATATTATATATTTGCATAGACTGCTTGTCAAGTTTTTATCAAGATTTTTATTTATGATCTTAAATAAGGGTTATGTTCTTTTTCATTACCGATTGTTGTTGACGGACCGTGTCCCGGAAATACAGTTGTTTCATCCGGTAATAACAATAATTTTTTGCAAATCGAATTCATCAGCTTGTCAAAATCTCCGCCGATTAAATCCGTTCGTCCAACCGAGTTAAAAAAGAGCGTATCGCCGCTGAACAGCAAACCCGCTTCCCCTGTTTGCCCGGCAGCCAAATATAAGCTTATACCTCCGGGAGTATGTCCGGGAGTATGCAAAACATTTAATTTTATTTCTCCGATTTTAATAACATCGCCGTCAGAAACAAATTGCAGCTTCTGTCCATCGCCGATACCGTTTTTATTGTGCCTGAGCCACGGTTCATCCTCATTATGAATAATAATCGGCACCCCCGTAAACTCAGCCACTTTACTGTTAGCCGTAATATGGTCAAAATGGCCATGTGTGTTTATTATAGCTGAAATTTCTAAGTTATTTTCTTTTATATACTCAATGATTTTATTTGAATTACCGCCGGGGTCGATAACCGCCGTAGCTCCTGTTGCTTCATCACGAAGAAAATAGCAGTTTGTACCAAGTTGGCCGACCACCATATGCTCTAACTTATATTTTGCCATCGTTTACCTCTCCATTATAATAGTTACCGGGCCGTTATTAATTAAAGCTACCTGCATTTCTGCTTGAAAAACACCGGCTTTAACGGGTACAGCGTATGATTTTAATTGTTCAATATAATATTGATACAGTTCATCAGCCTCTTTGGGCTCCAAAGCCTCAACAAAAGCAGGCCGGTTGCCTTTTTTGCAGTCGCCGTAGAGCGTAAATTGAGAAACTACTAAAGCTTCACGCCCCGTATCAAGCAAGGATAAATTCATTTTACCCTGCTTGTCGGCAAAAATCCGTAAATTGGCGGTTTTT
>JAQVWQ010000065.1 GCA_028709615.1 Clostridia bacterium
TTTCCAAAAAAACAAAAAAACCGACTTTTTTCGTCGGCTTTTTTCTCAAAATTTAAGCATTGGCAGCAGATTTCTTTTGTTCTACGACCAAACGGCCATTATAATAGCCGCATTCAGGGCAGGCGCTATGCGGTTTTTTCAAAGCATGGCACTGCGGGCAAACAGAAAGCGCGGGGCCGCTGATAGTATATCTGGCAGCTCGGTTCATCCTTCTGTTGGCTTTGGATGTTTTATTTTTCGGAACACCCATTTTTTGCACCTCCTTTTATTAGCAACTGCTTTAATCTTTAATAATAAAATCTTTAAGTTTCTCTAAACGCGGATCAATTTTTTCGGCTGCACAATTACACGAGTCTAAATTTAAATTGATACCGCAATCGGGGCAAAGGCCTTTGCAATCCTCTTTACATAAGGCTTTCATAGGCAGCTCCAAAAATATTCTTTGCAAAACTTCTGTTGCCGGGTTAATGCTGTCACCAAAAAATTGATGAATATCGTTTTCACCTTCCTGATCGGCAAGCGGAGTCTGTGAATATCCCTCACAAAAATTACACACCAACGGTAAAGTAAATTGGCCCCCGCAGCGAGAGCACACTAATAAGCACTTAGCTTTAAGCTCGGCCTTTACGAATAACTGATTACCGTTATTTTCAACAAACCCGCTCAAGGCAACAGGTTCGGCAAGCAAAAATTCTTCATAGCCAAAATCCTTAGGAACAATATTAAATGCCTGTTCCAATGATAACTGCGTGCCCGGATTGTTTTTAATTTTTAAAACAGGAATTTCCTGCACAAGCAATCCTTCCTTTCAGGCAGGAACTAAAATATTATACCTCATTTAAAAAAACCTGTCAAGTCCCATATTCTTTTCATAAACGATTTCCAAAGTATCTCTGGCAATCACTAATTCTTCATTGGTAGGAATCACAAAAATTTTAACCTTCGAGTCGGGCAGTGAAATCACAGTCTCTCCGCAGGCGTTTAAATTTGCTTCTTCATCTAAAGCGGCGCCTATCACAGCTAGCTGGCTGCAAACTTTTTTGCGTATAAGAGAGGAATTTTCTCCTATTCCTGCCGTAAAAACTATAGAATCAGCGCCTCCCAGCTCTAAATAATAAGCCCCGATATAATGTAATATCTGTCTGACAAAAACGCTTATTGCCATCATTGCCCGCGGGTTACCGGCAAGGGCAGCAGCAGTTACCGGTCTGATATCGTTAGAAACACCTGACAAGCCCAGTAGGCCCGACTGTTTATTTAAAAGGTTGTTAATTCCTTCTGCATCTAGGTTTTCCTTTTTCATAAGATAATATACAACAGCAGGGTCCATATCGCCGCAGCGCGTACCCATCAATAAACCGGCCAAAGGGGTAAAGCCCATACTGGTATCCAGCACACGACCGCCGTCAATGGCGCAAAGAGAAGCACCGTTTCCTAAATGGCAGCTGATAGTTTTTGCTTCCTCGTAAGGTTTGCCCAGCATATCGGCCGCCCTCATACCGACATAGCGATGAGATGTCCCATGAAAACCGTAACGGCGTACGCTGTACTTTTCATAATATTTATACGGCACTCCATATAAATAATTGCGCGGCGGCATACCGCGATGAAAAGCCGTATCAAAAACTACTACCATCGGCACATTGGGCATTTGTTTGTGACAAGCCTCAATGCCCATAATCGCCGCCGGGTTATGTAAAGGAGCCAGCTCGATAATACGACGCAGTTCAGCAACAACCTTATCATCAACCAACACCGAATTGGAAAAATTTGGCCCGCCGTGAACAATGCGGTGGCCTACCGCACGAATTTCCCACAAATCGCGCACGACCCCGTAATTGGGGTCAATAAGCGTTTCCAAAACAGCACGGATGGCACTGAAATGGTCGGGCATTTCCACTTTAAAATTGATTTTTTCCCTTCCCGCGGCTTGGTGTTCAAGCACAGAATTATCCATGCCGATTTGATCAACAAAGCCTTTGGCTAAAATGCTTTCATCTGCCATTCGGAATAACTGATATTTAACGGACGAACTTCCGCAATTTAGAACCAATATTTTCAATAAAAAACCTCCGTATCTTTCAATTTAAAGTAACATATATTTATATATGAAAAAATTCCTGATTATTTTATTAATATGTTTTGTCTTAGCAATGGCCTTTTTGCCGCAGCCGACCTTCAATGCCGCCGAAAGGGGCTTTTACCTCTGGCTTGAGGTAGTTTTGCCTGCCCTGCTGCCATTTTTTATCTGTTCAGAATTACTTTTAAGTTTGGGAGCAATGGACGACTTGGGAAAAGCTTTAAACGGATTAATGCGGCCGCTGTTTAATCTACCGGGAGCCGCTTCTTTAGCCATTGTAATGGGCTATACCTCAGGTTTTCCCACAGGAGCAGCCGTTTGTGCCTCATTGCGCACACAAGGTCTGATCAGTAAAAGCGAAGGAGATCGCCTGCTGGTCTTTACAAATAACGCAGGGCCGCTGTTTATTCTAATCAGCATTGCCACAGGCATTTTACAAACGCCTCAGGCCGGACCGCTAATACTGATTGTTCACTATGGGTTAAACCTGATTTTAGGTATTATTCTTGGCAGATCAGCTCCCACAAGCAGCTGTCAACCTTCACCAAAGCGACCGCCACAGCAAACAATCCCCGGCAATCAGCCTATCGGGCGTCTTCTCAAGACAGCTGCCAAAAAATCAGGAGTCAATATCGCTATTATAGGCTGTTATATGATTTTCTTTTCCGTTGCCGCAGAGCTTGCCGCTCATTGCCTGCATTTACCCTCCATAATTTGCGGAGCATTTTTAGAAATGACCTTGGGTGTCAACGCCGTCAGCGAAACCGGCTTATCCTTACCAATGCAAATCGCTTTGGCAGGAGCGATTATCTCTTTTGGCGGTCTTTGCGTGCAATCACAGGTTGCGGCTATGGTTGCCGATACCGATCTTTCCGTAAAAACCTATTTATTGTGTAGATTGTTTCATTCGGCGGCAGCTTTTATCGTATTATACTTGCTGTCGGCAAAGCTCAGTTTAACAGCCTGCACTGCCGCATTCACGCCGCCGCTCATGGCAATAATTATGTATAACTGGGTCTTGGCCTTAGCCATCAGCTTGTTGATAGCTATTGCCTCCTTACTGAGCCGTTATGCCTCCCCGTAAATCTTCCCGACTGCGCTTAACCGCGGCGGTAGCCTTATCAACTGTTAACTCCACCTGATAAAGCAGATCATCGGCAAAAGCAACTGCATCACGACGCAAAATATTAGCCTCATTTTCAGCCTGTAAATAAAGAGCCTCCGCTTGGCGTTTAGCCTCTTTAAGAATCTCGCTTTCCGAAACCATTACCTCGGCTTGAGCGCGTGCATCATCCAAAATACGCTTGCCTTGACCCTCCATACTCTCCAACAGCTTGTCGCTTTGATCAAGAACTTGTTTAGCCTGTTTTAATTCTTCCGGCAAAATAGCGTAAATTCTGTCAACAAATTCCAATACCATATCACCATCCACCAGAACCTTACCTGTTAACGGTATTCTGGAAGCATTGGTAATTGCGTCTTCCAATTCTTTTAAAATATTTTCAATTTCGACTCTGTCCGTGCTCATAGTCATTCCCCTTCCTTATTATTTGATACAATAATAAATAATCTGCGCCTCGCCATACTTGGCTCGCTTAATTTCAAATAAATGTTCAAAACAAATCTCCTCGGGCTCGCTTGAGCTGGTTTCCGCTACAATCAGGGCATCCTCGGACAAGCAATCGGTATTCAACAAAGCAACCAAAGCTTTATATAATAAACCGCGATTGTAAGGCGGGTCAATAAAAACAAGATCAAATTGACCTTTAAGGCTGGGAATAACCGAAAAACAATCTGCTACAATTAAGCGAGCGTCTTGTGCCTTGCATAAAGCGATGTTTTTTTTTATAATTTCTGCCGCGGCCTTATCTTTTTCAATTAAAACAGCTGACAAAGCGCCTCTTGAAAGAGCCTCCAAGCTCATTGCACCGGTACCGGCAAACAAATCCAAAATGCGAGCGGTAAAAACCCTTGAGCCAATAGAGGAAAAAACCGCCTCACGCACACGGTCAGCAGTAGGTCTGGTGCCCAGCCCAATCGGAGAAATTAAATTTCTGCCGCGGTTTGTACCCGCAATAATCCGCAATAAGCCAACCTCCTAAGCATTTTTCTTTATTTCATTATCCTTACTTGCCTGGTATTGCAGCTTTGTATTACACATTTCACAAATATAAACACTTTGGGGGTTAGCAAGCATTTTTTTATAATCTTTATGTACTTTACCAATATTTTCCAATTTACCGCATATAGCACAACGAACTTCCATTTATTGCCACTCCTTTGTGGTCTGCAAATATTCACACTTAGACCAATAACATAAACAATTCTATAAATCCTTTTATTTTCCTGCAAAACAATATTAAACCATTAAATTTTTTAGATTAAAAAGCAGGGGTTTAGGTCATACTTATTTTATGAAAAAAACATCTAAACTAATAAACAATTTAATTTTTGACTCAGCTTATATTCCTAATCTGGATATGGCAGACGAAGCGACTGCAGCGCTGCGCGGCGAAGCTAATGTTGAAATCAAGGGTGTTTCTGAAACAATAGATAAAAAAGCAGGCGGTATTGTTCGTACAATCACCATTTTAAACGAACAAGGCGAGGCAGCAATGGGAAGGCCGCAGGGCAAATATATTACTATTGAGGCAGCCGACACTAACAATATTTGCCAAGAGTCAACAGATTTAATAAGCTTAACAGCGGAGCAATTAAGAATATTAATGCCCCAAAATAAAAAAATATCCTCCCTGCTTATTGTTGGCTTAGGTAATAAAGCCGCTACCCCGGATGCTTTAGGCCCTTTAGTGGTAACAAAAACCATGGCTACCCGTCATATATTCCGTTACGCGCCGGAAAAAATTGACAACTCCTTGGCTTCTGTCTGCGCAGTTGCCCCCGGGGTACTTGGCAACACGGGTATCGAAACCGCCGAGATTATTAAAGCCTTGTCTGCTCTTGTGCAGCCTGATGCCGTAATTGCCGTTGACTCATTGGCTTCGGCCAGTATCAGCAGAGTGGGCACGACCATTCAGCTCAGCAATACAGGGTTGGCACCGGGCGGCGGAGTCGGCAATAAGCGCATGGCTGTCAATAATTCGCTGATCGGCGTACCGATTATTGCCATCGGTGTACCGACAGTTGTAGATTGTACAGCAATTATCGGCGAAACGATTTCCGTCCTACAAGAAAAAAAGGTTTTAAACTTAAAAAATGAATCTGCAATTCACGCCGTACGCGAACAAATGCTGGAAAACTTTGCGGGTAATTTAACTGTTACACCAAAAAACATTGATGATTTAATAGATAATTTATCAACAATTTTAGCCGGAGCTTTGGCAATAGCTATTCATCCCGGCGTAACTGCAGAAAACTATAATGATTACCTGAATTAGCCAAATATATATCAATATAAAAATTATTTATCATAAAAAAGAATGAATTTTTTTTAAGTTATTACTATTCAGCTTTGTTAAAGTCGATAATATTAAAAATTTAAGCCACAATTTATGCCGCAATTATTAAAAAAAACAAGACAAACTTAGGGCTGGAAAATACTACATCTCCTACTATGTGCATAAAAGCGACAGGATTGCACAAATTAGACCCATCACACTCAAAGGAGGTGAAAAATAAATGGCTAGAAAAAATAATGCTCCTGTCATTAATGCTGCCAGCTCTGCCCTTGATCAGTTCAAGATGGAGGTCGCCAATGAACTCGGTTTGTCCAACTACCAGAACATCGATAAAGGTCAGCTGTCTTCCCGTCAAAACGGTTATGTCGGCGGCAACATGACCAAAAAAATGGTTGCCTTTGCCGAGCAAGCTCTTGCTCAGGGTCAGTCTTCCGCTATCGGCAACTCTGTCCCCACCGTCACCAGCGGCCAGCAGAGCCAGCAGTAAGCTAGACACTTTATTTATTTTTCTATAAAAAAAAGTCCGAGTGAAAATCTCGGGCTTTTTTTATTGAATTTTATTTGCATATACATTTTTTTGATGTATAATTAAACTGTAAATAAAAAGGAGGCAAAGCTATGGCAAAACTACCCCAAGTAGCGGCTATCCATGATTTATCAGGCTTTGGCCGATGCTCTTTAAATATTGCTTTACCTGTATTATCGGCTATGGGGGTACGCTGCTGCCCTGTACCCACAGCAATTCTCTCGAATCATACCGAATTTTCAGTCGGCTATTTTTTTCACGATTTAACCGCAATTTTAGATGATTACTTAGCCTACTGGCAAAAGCTTAATTTACAATTTAATGCTATATACAGCGGCTTTTTAGGCTCAGAACAGCAAATTGAATTTGTTTTAAAGTTTGCCAACACCTTTAGCTCTACCCTGATAGTGGACCCTGTTATGGGTGATTTAGGCCAAATCTACACCACCTTCGGCCCTGATTTTTGCAACAAAATGCGCAAGCTGATTGCACAAGCCGATATCATAACTCCAAATTTAACCGAAGCCTATGTTTTGACAGAGCATCAATACAATGGCGAAAGCCTAAACGAAAGCGAGGCTTTATCCTTAGCCAAAAATTTGGCGGAAATAGGTCCTAAAAAGGTTGTTTTAACCGGCATCCACCGCGATGATGAGCATATTTTAAATTTAGCCTTCGATAAAAGCCAAAACTCTCATTATATCGAAGCCGTCACCAGAGTTCCGCAGCAGTATAATGGTACAGGCGATGCTTTTACAACAGTTTTAACAGGCGCATTGGTACTTGGACAATCCTTACCCGCAGCCCTCAAAAAAGCCACCGAATTTTTATATAAAGCAACAAAATTCTCATATGATAATCATGTTGACCCCATTGATGGTGTGGCTCTTGAACCGCTGCTCAAAGAAATTTAAATCTATCAAAAAAACGCCGCTTTTGCGGCGTTTTTTTACTTATTGTCAAGCCAATCAACAATATCGGTTATTACCTGATCGGGGATTTCCCCCGGCGTATCATACTCGGCAATATCTAATTTACCGCCAAGCACCGACGGCATAAACAGATGGTTTAAATTGTCATAAAGCTTATAATTCACATTATCCTTATTGCCCAAGGCCTTCTTCCAGGCCAAAAAATCAACCTCCGCACTTACTTGAAAATCCTTGCCGCCCTGCATAATTAAAATTGGTATATCCAAAGCTGCGGCATTTTCCGCCGTTTTTAAATCTCTAAGAGAAAGCCAATAAGCAGCAGGAACCCCCAAAGGAGCAGAACCGTTGTCAACTCTTAACGCCTGTACTTCCTTTAGTCCATTTTTCGCTAAAACAGTCATCTCGGATTTTTGTTCATCGGTATAATCACCCTCGGCAATTACACGCATATTTTGGTCGTATATTACCTCTTCTAAACCTCGCGGAGTACCTGCCAAACAAATTACACCTTTAACTGCAGATTTTTCAGCAGCAATCTTCGGCGCAGCCATTGCTCCCAAAGAATGTCCCAAGATATAGATAT
>JAQVWQ010000066.1 GCA_028709615.1 Clostridia bacterium
ACTTCAATTAAGCGGTCTGCTTCCTGCTCTTTATAATACTTAATATTCGGGCAACCTGTCCGGTGTACAGACACCCCTCGTCCGCGTGTGATATAACCGATAATATCATCACCCGGCAAAGGGCTGCAACAATGGGCTATGCGCACCAATAAATTATCGACACCCTTGACCCAGATGCCGCCGCGCTCCGTGCGGGAAACATAGCCTTTGTTCTCGTTAAAAACGGCTTCTTTATCGGGGCCTTTGCGATAATCTTCTTTAATGCGGGTTAAAACAGAAGTAACCTGCAGCGCACCGTAACCTATTGCCGCATACAAATCATCTGTGCTCATAATATTAAAACGCTTGGCAGCCGCCAAAAGTTCACTGGGCTTAAGAAGTTCTGCCGGATCTTGATTATAGCGTTTGCATTCCTTTTCTAAAAGCTCGCGCCCTAAAGCTATATTTTCATCGCGTGTTTCTTTGCGAAACCACTGACGAATTTTACTTTTTGCCTGCTGAGTTTTACAAACCTTTAGCCAATCGCGGTTAGGCCCTTTGCCTCTGGTTGTAATAATTTCGACAATATCGCCGTTATGAAGCATTGTGTCTAAAGGAACTAAGCGGCGGTTAACGCGCGCGCCGGTACATTGATGGCCGACCTGAGTATGCACGCGGTAAGCAAAATCGATCGGGCAAGAACCTGCTTGCAGCTCAAACACATCACCCTTAGGCGAAAAAACATAAATATTATCCTGAAATAAGTCAACCTTGACAGACTCTAAAAAATCCCCCGCATCACGCATTTCCTGCTGCCATTCCAGCATTTGTCGCAACCATTCAACTTTTTGCTCAAAATCCGCATCACCGCTTTTACCCTCTTTATAACGCCAATGTGCCGCAATGCCGTATTCGGCAATTCTGTGCATTTCCCAGGTGCGGATCTGAACCTCAAAAGGCTCACCGTTATCGCCGATTAAAGTAGTGTGTATAGACTGATACATATTTTGCTTGGGCATGGCAATATAATCCTTAAATCGCCCCGGTATCGGCTTCCAGCGTGTATGAATGATACCCAAAGCCCCATAACAATCCTTAACGGTGTTGACGATAATGCGAACGGCATTTAAGTCAAATATTTCGCTTAAATCTTTATTTTGTTTTTTCATTTTATTATAAATAGAAAAACGGCTTTTACAGCGGCCGGAAATATCGGCTTCTATGCCCACCTCAAGCAGATGCCTTTTAAGAGTTTCGCAAATGCTTTTTATTTGCTGTTCTCTTTGAGCATTAACCATTTCAAGATCGCGATTTAATTTTTGGTATTCTTCGGGCTCTAAAAACGAAAGCGATAAATCCTCAAGCTCGCTTTTTATAGAGAATATACCCAAACGATGAGCTAAGGGCGCAAATATCGTTAAGGTTTCCTCGGCAATCTCCCTGCGCCTTTCCGGTGAGCGATGATACTTTAAGGTACGCATATTATGCAAGCGGTCAGCCAGCTTTAAAAGGATAATGCGAATATCATGCGACATAGCTAAAAACATTTTACGCAGGTTTTCGGCCTGGCGCTCTTGTTGAGTACGAAATTCCAGTTTAGACAGTTTTGTGACGCCGTCAACCAGTGCCATTACCTTTTCGCCGAACTTTTCTTTAATAATTTGTTCGGAAACAGAGGTGTCTTCTACCACATCATGCAAAAAACCAGCCATTATAGCTGTATCATCTAATTGTAATCCGGCTAATATTTCTGCTACTGCCAAGGGATGAAGAATGTATTCCTCCCCGCTGTCGCGGTGCTGACCGCCGTGTGCCTTTTTGGCGATATCAAAAGCCAAACGAATTTTATCGCTCTCGGAAGAAGGGTTGTATTGCTGAATATTGACAATCAATCGCTCTAAACGCTCATTAAGTACCTCATCATAATAGCTATTTTCATCAATATTTGTTTGTGGCATAAGATATCACCTCTTAAGATAAAGTATAACAAAAGAGGAACGGTAAACCGTTCCTCTTTACCGAACATTTAAAAATAATTAAGCTCTGTGAGTAGATTGCAGACGGTCAAGTTCCTCGAGCAAGTATTCATTAAGGATACGAATATATGTGCCTTTCATGCCTAATGAGCGAACTTCTATAACGCCTGCGCTTTCCAGCTTACGCAAAGCATTAACGATTACAGAGCGGGTAATGCCTGCCTTATCGGCAATTTTTGAGGCTACAAGCAGGCCGTTAGAGTCTCCCAATTCTTTAAAAATATGATCCACTGCCTCAAGCTCGGAATAGGATAGCGTATCAAAAGCAATGCTGACTACGGCTTTTTGACGCGTAATTTCTTCAACTTTTTCTACCTTGGCACGCAAGATTTCCATACCGATTACAGTTGCTCCGTATTCAGCCAATAAAATATCGTTACCATCAAAAGGCGCATCCTTGGTAAAAAGCAGGGTACCCAAACGCTGTCCGCCTCCGACAATCGGTACAAATGTCGAAAACTTGTCTTTAAGAGAACAAGAGTCGCCTGCATCAAAAATGCACTGGTCTGCACATTCAACATTTACATTTGTTTCGGTAATTCTTAATAAGGCATCATTAATTTTTTCAGGGAAAAAGGAGCCGGTTTTTATTAAATCTTCAGCAGGAATACAGGAAAAATCCGTTAAAAAAATACTGCCCAAAACTTTACCCTTATGACCAATAATATAAACATTAGCATCAATATTTTTGCATAAAGTGTCGGCCATTTCTGCAAAGCTGATCGGATGGCCGGCGGCCTTTTGAATAATTTTATTAACCTCTCTGGTTTTATCAAGTAAAGTTTTCATATTGTGCTCCTTTATTATAAAAGTTAAGCTTTTGCCTTAATTTTATTAATTCTATGTAAATAAAAATTCTCCTGCAAAATAATCTGACTATTACAGATTTTTTTCAAATTTTAGAATGTCTTAAAGTGTCACACAAAATATTTTTTAAGTACTTGGTTTTCTTGACAGTCAAATGTAATTATTGTATTATATTAAAGGGATTTTTTGTACTACAATTTTACAAACCTCTTCTTAACTTTAATTTTTATCAAATAGCAAAAATATATTTTAGATGTCTTTAAAATGTAAGCGAACATATGCGCCTGTACCTCAGCAGGATAGAGGGTCCGCCTCCTAAGCGGAACGCCGCGCGTTCGAATCGCGCCAGGCGCGCCATATATTATGCCGAAAGCCTTAATTTTAAAAGCCTTCGGTCTTTAAAATTAAAACTCAATGCAGATTTTTAACAATAAAGAGCCTGTGTTTTTAAAAGCAGACTCTTTATTTATTTTTTAAGCATTAAATAAACTCCATAATTTATAAACTGAAAGTATGCTTTACAAGGTTTTTTATTCAGACTCTTTATACTCTACCCTTTATTAAGCTAATTAAAATAACGGCAGTAAATTGTACTTGCATAAAGCCGTCCAAATTACTGCCGTTATTTTAATTACTGATCCTGATATTGATGCAAAATTTCTCTAAATTTAGCTGCGTGCAAGCCCTCATCTACTGCAAATTGGGCAAAAACTTCTGCTGTCTGATTGTCGTCCTCAATTTCCTTTGAATATTTGTTAAAATCTCTTACCATTTCCGTCGAGTTTCTCCATGCCCTGAGCAATCTGTCGCGTGTTGTAATATCAATTTGATGGTTGTTTTCCATATAAAATTTCCTCCTTTAGTTTTGTTTTGCATTTTTCAATATTATTATGGTTAAATTTTTAAAATTTATTATTCTTTAAAATTATTTATTGTAAAATTGATAAACTATTTATAAAGCTGATGAAGATAAATATTGACAAATTAAAAATTTTATGTATAATTGGTTAGTAAAACTAATTATATTTGGTAGGTGTCGAAGATGAACGATTTTGAAAAAAACTTAAATGACCTGCTAGTAGATACTTTTAATTTTATTCTTAAATATGAAGAAACATCTCTAAAAAAGATTTCTAATGCGCCTGTAACCGTTTCTGAGGTGCATATGCTTGAAGCTATTGCCAAAAACGGCGGCAGCTCAACCGTCAGCGATATATCGACATTGCTTAATATATCTATGCCGACCGCAACCGTTGCTGTTAAAAAACTTGAGCGCAAGGGTTTTGTATCAAAGGTCCCCTGCACCGAAGACGGTAGGCGCTTTATTATTACTTTAACTGAACTTGGGCAAAAGGTTGATAAAGCTCATAAGATTTTTCACAAAAAAATGGTGCGCAACATCAGTAACGGTTTTGAAGAAAACGAAAAAGAGCTTCTTTTATCATCTATTAAAAAATTAAGCGATTTTTTTAAAGAAAAGGTTGAGAAAAAATAATGAGTTTAAAAATATTATCCGTTAAAAAATCCGTTCCGCAAAAAATTGTTTCCAATGAGGACTTAGCAAAATTCCTTGATACAAACGATCAATGGATTTCTTCAAGAACCGGTATTAAAAACAGACATATCTGCACAAGCGAAAGCCTTGTAGATCTGTGCGAGGACGCGGTAAAAAAAGCGGTTGAGCAAGCGGGCATCGCATTTTCAGATATTGATCTTGTTATTTGTTCCACTCTTTGCGGTGACTATTTAATGCCGTCTTTGGCTTGTTGTGTCTGCGAAAGAATCAAAATATCGTGTCCCGCATTTGATATTAACGCAGCCTGTTCAGGCTTTATTTATGCTTTGGATATTGCCGACGGATATATTTCTACCGGAAAAGCGAACAATATTTTAATTATTTCTGCCGAAATGATGTCCAAGCTTGTAGATTGGACAGACAGAACCACCTGCGTATTATTCGGCGACGGTGCGGCTGCCTGCATAGTTACAAAGGGCAACGCTATAAGATATCTAAAGCTGACCGCCAAAGGAGACACAAATTTGTTAAGCTTTCCTGTCGGTACAGGCAATAGTCCCTACAAAGAAACGCGCTCAAACGGTTTTGTTAATATGCAAGGGCAGGAAGTTTTTAAATTTGCTGTTTTTATGATAGAAAGTCAAAGTAAATTAGCATTCGAAAAGCTTAATATTACAGCTGACGATATTGACTATTTTGTCTTGCATCAGGCAAACAAAAGAATTATTGAATCAGCCAGAACCAGACTTAAGCAACCCGAAGAAAAGTTTCCGATAAATATTCAAAATTATGGCAATATATCTTCGGTAACCATTCCCCTGCTTTTAGACGAAATGCTTGAGGACGGAAGGATAAAAAAGGGAACCAGGCTATTTTTATCCGCTTTTGGAGCCGGTCTTACTACCGGGACCTGCGTTATGATTTGGGAATAAATCACCCATTCATATAAAAACAATTTTGGAGGTATTTAAAAAATGTTAGAAAGAATTGCAAAAGTTTGCAAGGCCTATAAAGGAAATGATGATCTGGTTATTACCGAACAAACCACATTTGCGGAGCTTGAACTGGATTCTCTTGATATTGTTGAGCTGGTTATGAATATCGAAGAAGAATTTGGCGTTACCATTGAAATGAATGAAGCAATCAAATCAGTGGCAGATCTTATGAGGATATTGGAAACGGCTGAATAAAGAGGTGTAAAAATGATCAAATCTCCGCTTTCTGAATTGGTTGGCATTAGGTATCCCGTCTTTCAGGGCGGAATGGCTTGGATTGCCGACGCTAAGCTTGCCGCAGCCGTCTCCAATGCCGGAGGTCTTGGCATAATTGCCGCCGGTAATGCGCCTGCCGAATATGTGCGTGAGCAAATTAAAAAAGCCAGACTATTAACCGACAAGCCTTTCGGCGTAAACATTATGCTGATGAGCCCTTTTTCTGAGCAGATAGCGCAGGTAGTGGCAGAAGAAAGAGTCTCGGTTGTAACAACCGGTGCGGGAAACCCGTCTAAATATATGAATTTGTGGAATACGCACAGTATTAAGGTTATTCCCGTTGTACCTTCTACAGGCATTGCCAAATTGGTAGAACGCGCAGGCGCTGCCGCCGTTATTGCCGAAGGCTGCGAAAGCGGAGGTCATGTCGGAGAACTTACCACTATGGCATTGGTTCCTCAGGTTGCAGACGCGGTAAAAATACCGGTCATTGCAGCCGGCGGTATCGCAAACGGCAGAGGTTTCGCCGCAGCTTTAATGCTTGGTGCTGTCGGTGTGCAGCTGGGAACACGCTTTCTTGTGGCAAGAGAGTGTAATGTTCATCAAGTTTATAAAGATATGGTTATCAAAGCCAAAGATATTGACACCATTGTCACGGGAAAGCGGCTTGGGCACCCTGTCCGCTCTCTTAAAAATGCCTTTTCCAGAGAGTTTTTCTCTAAGGAATATAACACCGGCATTACCAACGAAGAGCTGGAGGCCTTTGGCGCAGGAGCATTAAAGCTTGCCGCGGTTGACGGTGATGAAAAAAACGGCTGCTTTATGTCAGGACAAATCGCGGGGCTTATTAACAAACAGCAAACCGTCAAAGAAATTATCGAAGAAATGCTTTTACAAGCCGAAAGCATACTGAACGGAGCAGTAAAATGGGTAAATTAGCATTTGTTTTTGCAGGCCAGGGCTCTCAGACTGTTGGAATGGGGCTGGATCTGTATAACAACTTTAATGTTGCAAAAAGAATTTTTGATATGGCCGGAAAAAAAGTCAAAGAAATCTCTTTTACAGGACCGGCCGAACAGCTTAATCTTACCGTTAATACGCAAACCTGTCTTTTTGCCATGGATCTTGCCTGCGCAAGAGCTTTAAATGAAAAGGGCATCTTTGCCGACGGTGTAGCGGGATTTTCGTTAGGTGAAATCCCCGCGGTTACCTATGCGGAAATAATGAATGATCAAGCTGCCTATGAGTTCGTGTCATTGCGTGCAAAGGCAATGCAGGAATGTGCCGAGGAAAATAAAGGTCTGATGTTTGCTATATTAAGACTGTCGGAGTCTGATGTAAAAAATATCTGCAATTCTATTGGAAACGCCTATCCCGTCAATTTTAATTGCCCCGGACAAATTGTCGTTGCCTGTGCCGAAAACAGCGCCGAAGAAATACAACAGTATGTGGCGCAAAAAGGCGGCAAATCAATTAAGCTTGCGGTAAGCGGAGCTTTTCACAGCCCCTTTATGAAAAAAGCAAGTGACAAAATCAAAGAGTACCTGGCAACTAAAGATTTCCCTACTATGAAAATATCGGTTTATTCTAATGTGACCGCCGATATTTACGGCAACCCCAAAGAGCTTCTTGCCAAGCAGGTCATCAGCCCCGTTTTATGGCAAAAAACCGTTGAAAATATGATTGACGACGGTTTTGATATTTTTGTTGAAGTAGGCGCCGGCAAAACCCTATCCGGTCTGATTAAAAAGATTAACGGCAATGTCAAAGTACTCAATGTCTGCGATATGGCTTCCTTAGAAAACACGGCGCGGGAGGTACAAAATGCTTAAAGGCAAAACGGCTGTTATTACGGGCGGTTCAAGAGGTATCGGCAAAGCTATTGCTTTAGCAATGGCAAAGCAGGGCGCT
>JAQVWQ010000067.1 GCA_028709615.1 Clostridia bacterium
GATTTAGTGATTATTGACGGCTCTCCGGGGATCGGTTGTCCTGTTATCGCATCTATAAGCGGTGTTGATCTGGTTTTAATTGTCGCGGAACCCTCTATATCGGGTATTAGCGATCTGGAACGGATTATAAAAACAGCGCAAATATTTCACACAAAGGCAGCGGTCTGTATCAATAAATATGATACAAACCTTGTAAATTCTCAGGTAATAAAAAAGTTTTGTCAAACACATCAACTGCCATTTATGGGTAAAATACCTTTTGATACAGAGGCAGTTAAAGCAATTAACAATGGACAAACTATCATGGAGGTTGATTGCTCGTCAGGTTATGCGGTAAGAGAAGTATTTGCTAATACCATGAAGCTGATGGCTAAAGAAAGTTGATGGTGCGAAAAATGATCATAAAAGCATTGGTTGAGAACACCTCTGACTATGAAGCTTTTGGCTGCGAGCATGGACTTAGTTTGTATATAGAAACAAGCAAGCATCAGCTCCTTTTTGATAGCGGAGCAAGTGCTCTTTTTGCTGAAAATGCAACTAAAATGCAGGTAGATTTATCAGCAGTTGACTTAGCGGTAATATCGCATGGGCATTATGATCATGGCGGGGGATTAAAGACATTTTTGGCTGTCAATAATCATGCTAAAGCCTATTTGCAGCAAAAGGCATTTGGCAAGTACTACTCAAGAAAACCAAACGGTGAAAAAAAATATATTGGGCTCGATCAGGCTCTGGTGGCAAACGAACGGCTGGTCTTTACAGAGCATCAGCATATTATTGACAGTGAGCTGGAATTGTTTTCCGGAGTTAAAGCAAACAGATTTGTGCCTACCGGTAATCAAGACCTGCTGGTTAAAGTAAACGATACCTTAAAACAGGATGATTTTGCTCACGAACAAAACCTGATCATTAAAGAAGACGGAAAAACAATATTGATAGCAGGCTGTGCGCATAATGGTATTGTAAATATCCTTGAACATTTTTATACGGAGAGGGGTTCTATGCCGGATTTTGTTATTGGCGGCTTTCATTTATATAACCGTTCTGCTGATAGAAGTGAGAACCCAAAAACAGTAAAGCAAATTGGAGAATACTTTTTAACCACCAAAGCAAAATTCTATACTTGTCATTGTACGGGCCTTAAATCATATAGGTTTCTTAAAGGTATTATGAATGAAAAGATAGATTATTTATCAACCGGCAATGAAATAAAAATATAAAAACGGAGGAGAAACAAATGATTAAAATTGCGGTAGCAAGTGAAAACGAAATGGTAACAGAACACTTTGGGCATTGTATCAACTTCAATATTTTTGAAGCTGAAAACGGTCAGATTACAAAAAGCGATGCTATTGCTAATCCGGGGCACAGACCCGGCTTTTTGCCTGAGTTCCTTAGTAATTTGGGTGTTAATGTAATCATTTCCGGTGGTATGGGTAGTGGCGCTATTGATATTTTTAATGAAAAAGGAATTGAAGTTATTGTTGGGGCAAGCGGTAATGCTAAAGCAATGGCAGAACAATATCTGCGAGGTTCTTTAAAATCCACAGGTTCTGTTTGTCATGAGCATAAACACCATGATCAATGCGGAGAATAATTTGGGTTTATTGATATATGCTTGTCACTTTAGTAAAAAGAGCCGAAAATTTAATGATATGCTTCCGATAATGATTGACAAACATGTTAAAGAGAAGATAAAATAAGATAAGCATTAAGTTGGTTTTTTCTGTTTGAAAAGTATATCAAAAGGAGCATATTTATTAATGATTAACAGTAAAACAAAGAAAACACCACCATCTATTGATGAGTGGCTCAAAGAAGCAAAAGCTGATCCGGCGGCTTTACAGGAGGGTATGTTATTGGTTCATAACGGCATTGTGCGGCAAACGCCCAAGGTCAAGGTTCGTCAGGGAGTTGATGACGGATCGTTGGTCAAGGGAATGGAATTTGCTTATGATGCGGAAAAGGTTGAGGCAGCGATAGCAGAAGCTTATCAGATGGACGGTATTTTTCATGTTAAGGTTTGGCTTAATGAAGGGTACCTGGAGCTTGGCGATGATATAATGTATGTGTTGATAGGCGGCGATATCAGACCGCATGTTGTTGATGCTTTGCAGTTTTTGGTTGGGAAAATCAAAAGTGAATGTGTTACTGAAATAGAACAAAAATAGTAATTGCCCTGAACAGAGCAAGGAATTAGACAAAACAACCCGTTTATTGAAAAACGAGTTGTTTTGTATTTTGTGTTAGCATTACAGCATTAATTGGCTTTGCTGCCTTCAAGCATCAGCTTGATGCGGTTAATTTGATTGACATTGCTTGCTCCGGGGTCATAGTCGATTGCGGTCATTGTGATGTGGGGGTATTTTTCTTTGAGGGGCTTGATCATACCTCTGCCCGAAATATGATTGGGTAAACAGGCAAAAGGCTGCATACAGATGATGGAGTTGACGCCGTTTTCAATTAAATCGATAATCTCTGCCGTTAAAAGCCATCCTTCTCCAGAATGATTACATAGTGAAAGATAGGGCTTTACTTTATCGGCCATTTCTTTGATGGTATCGGGAGCTTTAAATCTGCTTGTTAAATTAAGTGCCTTTCTCATATCATTTCGATAGCTTTCAATATATTTAACAAAAAGGTTTCCCAAAACCCTGGGGATATTTCTTCCTGCCAGATATTGATGATCATACTCTCTGCCAAGTGCACAATAAAGGAAAAAATCCGTAAGCCCGGGGACGACCATCTCGGCGTTTGACTGCTCTAAAAACTCGGCCATATTGTTATTGGCAGATGGATGATATTTAACCATAATCTCGCCGACTAAGCCGACTTTGATTCTTTTTTCGTCGGTCAGCTGGATATTATCAAAATCTTGAGCGATATTAATCAGGTTTTGACGAAAGATATCTCGGTTGCCTTGACGAATATTTTTTTTACAGACATTCATCCAGTTTTTATACAAGCTGTCTGCTGTACCGGGTATTTGTTCATACGGCCGGATCTGATACAGCACCTTCATAAAAAGATCTCCGTAAATCATGGCCATAACGGCTTTTTTAACTAAAACCGGTGTGAGTTGAAAACGGTTTGTATTATTGGTTTTGCCGATGCTTAATGAAAGAATAGGGATATTATTAAAGCCGTTTTTTTGTAATGCTGTTTCCAAAAGCGGAAGATAATTGCTGGCTCTGCAAGGGCCGCCTGTCTGAGTCATTAAAATTGCCGTCTGATCGCAATCGTATTTGCCTGATTTGAGGGCATTTAATATCTGGCCGATAACGATAATAGCAGGGTAACAGCTGTCATTATTAACATATTTGAGACCTTCCTCAATATCCTTTTTATCAACGGTCGGCAGAATATCGAAACGATAGCCCTCGGAGCGAAGCGCTTCTTCAACAAGCTCAAAATGGATCGGCGCCATTTGCGGCCCAATGATGGTGTATTTACTGAGCGGCCTGTTTTGTTTGCAGGTTAAGGGGTCAGCATATATTTTAGATATTTTGACATTTGCCTCTTGTCTGGCTATGATTGCGGCCTTGAGGGATCTCAGTCGAATTTTTACAGCCCCTAAGTTACTTACTTCATCGATTTTTATCAGCGTATAGAGCTTGTTACGACGGTTCAGTATCTCTTGTGCTTGTTCGGCGGCAATCGAATCGGGGCCGCAGCCGAATGAGTTAAGCTGTACGAGTTCGAGCTGCCCATTTTTAGCTACATAATCTGCCGCTTCATAAAGCCGGCTGTGATACATCCATTGGTCAAGGACACGCAAGGGTCGCTCTACCTGCCCCAAATGTGATACGGAATCCTCTGTTAAAACCGCAAATCCCAATGATGTAATAAGATTGGGGATTCCGTGGTGCACTAGTGGATCCAAATGATAAGGCCTGCCTGACAATACGATTCCTTTTTGCCCGGTTATTTTGAGCTGCTCTAATATTTCTTCCCCTTTATTTTGGATATCGGCTTTAAAATTCAGATCCTCTGCCCAAGCGGCATTGACCGCATATTCGACCTCTTTAAAGGTCAGTTCATAGTCCTTAAATTCTTCAAACAGTCTTTGTGCCAGTCGTTTTTTATTTTGATAAGGCAAAAAGGGGTGATAAAATTTTACATTTTCTTCTTGAATCAAGTTAATGTTTGCTTGAATAACTTCGGCATAGCAAGCGACAATCGGACAATTATAATGGTTGTCGGCATTGGGGAATTCGGCTTTTTCTTCCGGAAGGCAGGGGTAAAATATCTGCTTTATACCTTGTTTAATCAAAGCTACAATATGACCGTTAGCCAGTTTAGCGGGGAAGCACGCTGTGTCTGAAGAGATCGTGTCCATTCCCAGTTCATAAATTTTTCGGCTTGAGGGCGGCGACAATACTACTCTGAACCCTAATTGCGTAAAAAAGGTGTGCCAAAAAGGATAATTTTCATACATATTCAACACTCTTGGTATCCCCATTGTGCCGCGGGGCGCGTTTTTAATTTCCAGAGGCTGATACTGAAAGAGCCTTGAGTACTTGTATTCGTAAAGATTGGGGATAGCTTTAGCGCATTCAACCCCTGCGCCTTTTTCGCAGCGGTTGCCTGTAATTAACTTTTGTCCGTCGTTAAAGCTGTTAATTGTTAACAGGCAATTATTACCGCATTGCTTGCACCGCGTGATATTTGACTGATGAGAAAAATTACAAAGCTTTTTCGGGTTAATCAGCGTGGAGGGTGTTGCTTTTTTCCACGATTTTTTTGCCAGCAAGGCAGCACCAAAGGCGCCCATCAGTTCGGAGATATCGGGCCTTACCACCTCTTTTTGCGCAATCAGCTCAAAGCAACGCAGCAGTGCTTCGTTGCGGAAGGTTCCGCCCTGAACGATGATTTTGTCGCCCAGTTCGTCGGCATGCCTCATTTTTATGACTTTAAATAAGGCATTTTTAACAACGGAAAAACATAAACCTGCCGAAATATCACCTACCGCTACTCCGTCTTTTTGCGCTTGCTTGACTTTTGAGTTCATAAAAACGGTACAGCGCGAGCCAAGGTCAACCGGGGATTTGGCTGCTATTCCTTCTTTTACAAAGGTTTGAACATCAAGTCCCAATGATTTGGCAAATGTTTCGATGAACGAGCCGCAGCCTGAAGAACAGGCTTCGTTTAAGACGACATTTTCGATGACTCCGTCTTTGATTCTTAAATATTTCATATCTTGTCCGCCGATATCAAGAATTGTTTCTACATCTGGCAGAAAAAACTCCGCGGCAGTATAATGCGCTACTGTTTCCACTTCTCCCATATCGCAGGAAAAGGCAGCTTGGATCAAGCGTTCTCCGTATCCGGTAACGGCTGAATAGGCGATCGTTGCTTGCTCCGGCAGGTTATCGTATATTTTGCGTAGCATTTTAACAGCGCTTTTAAGAGGGCTGCCTTCATTGCCGGCATAATAGGAAAAAAGAAGATTAGCCTGTTCGTCAATCAGAGCGGCTTTGCATGTGGTTGAGCCGATATCTAATCCTAAAAAGCAGTTGCCTGTATAATTAGATATTTCTTTTCGCGCAACCGTGTGAGCAGAGTGCCTGTTCTTAAATTCGTGATATTCTGCTTCGCTTTGAAACAAAGGGGCAAGCCTGGCGGAGCTTATTATACATTTTTTATCAACTGCTTTAATTTTATCTATTAGCTGTTGAAAAGTATAAAATTCTTTCGGGCCTGCATTTTCATTCGCCGAAAGCGCAGCGCCAACAGCATTATAAACCTGGGCGTTTGCAGGCAAGATTATTTCATCGTTATTAAGGCCTATTGTTTCCTGAAACCTTCGCCGCAGCTGAGGCAAAAAAAACAGCGGCCCTCCGAGGAGGACTGTTTGACCGTAAATTTTTCTGCCGCAGGCAAGCCCGCTGATTGTTTGGTTGACAACCGCCTGAAAAACGGATGCGGCAATATCTTCTTTGCCGGCTCCCTCATTGATTAAAGATTGGATATCTGTTTTAGCAAAAACACCGCATCTGGCTGCAATCGGATATATTGTTTTATAATTTTCGGCCAGCTTGTCAAGTCCGTTTGGGTCCGTTTTTAACAGCAGTGCCATTTGATCAATAAAAGCCCCGGTACCCCCTGCGCATATGCCGTTCATTCTTTGGTCGATGCCGTTTTCTAAAAAGGTCAGCTTAGCATCTTCTCCGCCTAAATCTATAATTATTTTTGTTTTCGGAATGTATCTTTTTACGGCCTTATTGCCGGCAATTACCTCTTGAATAAAAGGCACATTCAGTTTTTCCGATACCGCAATTCCTCCGGAGCCTGTTACTGCTGCTAAAACGGGATGGTTACTCAATATTTTGCTTAATTCATTAAATGTTGAAACAATAGTACCGTAAAGATTCGAATAATGCCTATGATAGCAGCTGTGAAGGATATTGTCTTTATTATCTAAAACTGCCGCTTTAACAGTCGTCGATCCGACATCAATACCAAGGCGGAGGATATTATCCTCCTGCCTCATTTCCTTATTCATATAACAAGCAGCTCTCCCTATTTTATATATTTATTTGTTATTATTTATTAAAAACAAAAAAATATACAAGCGGGTATTTTAAAGAGCGTTTATTGTGAAGTTGTCAAAGCATAATAAAAATAGTAAAATAATAATAACCGAGCCGATATGGTGATTAAATAAATTGAGAAAAGGGGTTTAAATATGAAGGTTGGAGTAATCAGATGTATGCAAACAGAGGATATGTGTCCCGGAACAATGGATTTTAAAGTAATGAAAGAAAAGAAATGTGCATTTGAAGGAATAGAAGAAGAGATTGAAATTGTTGGTTTTAATACTTGTGGAGGCTGTCCGGGTAAAAAGGCAGTAACAAGGGCGGCCGAAATGGTTAAAAGGGGCGCCGATACCATTGTATTGGCCTCTTGTATAACTAAGGGCAACCCCATTGGTTTTGCTTGCCCTTATGCACAAGAAATAAAAGAAGCAATTATAAATAAATTGGGCGACAGCATAACAATTATTGATTACACGCATTAATTTGTGATTGGTTATTTGAGCGTATTAGATAAATAACATAACTGTAATATCAAAATAATTTTTACTAAAACTAATGGGGCAGAATCCGTTTTTGTGGATTCTGCCCCATTAAGATGAATTGGGTGGGATATTATATTTTATAATGCCCGGATTTGCATCTATTCGCCGCTTTCGGTTGTGGTTGGCTCTGTGCTTTCGGTTGTAGTTGACTCGTCGCTTTCGCTTGTACCGGGTTCGCTGATCTCAATTGTATTTGTATCTTGGTCCCAGTCGATTTGCAGATTCATATTTTCGACAATAAACCTCAGCGGTACAACTATCCTGTTATTGATAATCTCAGCCGGAACATCCAGTTCGGTTTC
>JAQVWQ010000068.1 GCA_028709615.1 Clostridia bacterium
GGCGGTTTTCTGTTTGGTACTCAACATGTGAGGTGTTGATCGTGATACCACGGGCTTTTTCTTCGGGTGCCTTGTCGATCTGATCATAAGCAGTGGCAACTGCGCCGCCCGCTGTAGCCAGGCATGTTGTAATTGCTGCTGTCAATGTGGTTTTGCCGTGGTCAACGTGGCCGATTGTGCCAATGTTAACATGGGGCTTGTTGCGTTCAAATTTCTGTTTGGCCATTATTTTTACCTCCAAAAAAATATTCTTTTTTTAATATTTATAATCTAAAGCAGGTTAACCCTGTCTTTTAGTAATAATAGTCTCCGCAACCGACTTAGGGACTTCGGCATAATGTGAAAACTGCATAACATGAACGCCGCGCCCTTGTGTTTTAGAGCGTAAATCCGTAGCATAGCCGAACATTTGCGAAAGAGGAACATAGCCGCGGATAACCTGCGCGCCGTTTCTTCCTTCCATGCCCTCTACCTTACCGCGGCGAGATGTTATATCGCCTATCACATCACCCATATATTCGTCGGGAACGATGACTTCTATTTTGAAAACCGGCTCTAAAATAACCGGATTAGCTTTTTGCGCACCGTTTCTGAAAGCCAAAGAACCGGCAATTTTAAAAGCCATTTCCGAGGAGTCAACATCATGATAAGAGCCGTCAACCAAAGTAGCCTTGATATCAACAACGGGGAACCCGGCTAAAACACCGTTTTCCATTGCCTCTTTAATTCCCGCCTCCACGGGAGCAATAAATTCTTTGGGTATTACCCCGCCGATAATTTTGTTTTCAAAGACAAACCCCGCGCCCGCTTCGTTGGGCTCAAATTCCACAACGCAGTGACCGTATTGGCCGTGGCCGCCGGACTGTTTAATATGACGGCCAACGCCCGTAACCTTGCTGCGGATTGTCTCTTTATAAGAAACCTGCGGTTTGCCCACATTGGCATCAACGCGGAACTCCCGCAAAAGGCGGTCAACAATAATTTCCAAATGCAGCTCACCCATACCGGCAATCAGAACCTGTCCTGTCTCGGCATCGGTTCTAACGCGAAAGGTCGGATCCTCCTCCGCCAGCTTTTGCAAAGCCAAACCCATTTTCTCCTGATCGGCAGTCGTTTTCGGTTCAATCGCCACATCAATAACAGGATCAGGAAAATTCATCGACTCTAAAATAACCGCGTTATTTTCTTCGCAAAGCGTATCACCTGTTGAGGTATCTTTAAAACCAATAGCCGCTAAAATATCGCCGGCGTAAGCCTCGTCGATTTCCTCCCGGTGATTGGCATGCATCTGCAAAAGACGACCGACACGCTCACGCTTGCTCTTAGTGCTGTTATAAACATAAGAGCCGCTTTTAAGCCGGCCGGAATAAACACGGAAAAAGGTCAGCTTGCCGACATAAGGGTCGGTCATAATCTTAAAAGCCAAAGCAGAAAAAGGCTCGTCATCGGCTGACTTCCGCTCGATCGGCTGCTCTTTCATATCCACACCCGTAATATTGGGCACATCAGTCGGAGCGGGCAAATAATCAACAATAGCATCAAGCAGCTGTTGAACGCCCTTGTTTCTGAATGAAGAACCGCACAAAACAGGTGTTACCTTATTAGCAATAGTACTTTTACGAATGCCCTCAATCAGCTCCGCCTCCGTAATTTCCTCGCCCTCCAGATATTTCTCCATCAAATCATCATTCTCGCCGGCTATGACTTCCAGCAGTTTTTCCCTCATTTGCTCGGCTTGTGCAAGCAAATTATCAGGAATTTTTCTGATTTCGATATTACGGCCTTCTTGATCCAAATAAACGGCGGCATTCATTTTCACCAAATCCACAATACCGCAAAATTGGTCTTCTGCGCCTATCGGCAGCTGAACGGCGACAGGATTGGCGCCCAAACGATTTTTGATCATGGAAATACCGCGAAAGAAATCCGCACCGACACGATCCATCTTATTAATATAGGCAATACGGGGAACGCCATAACGGTCAGCCTGACGCCAAACCGTTTCCGACTGAGGCTCAACACCGGCAACAGAGCAAAACACGGCAACCGCACCGTCTAAAACTCTCAAAGAGCGTTCAACCTCTACCGTAAAGTCAACATGGCCGGGTGTGTCTATAATGTTGATGCGGTAATCACGCCAAAAGCAAGTAGTAGCGGCAGATGTGATTGTAATGCCGCGCTCCTGTTCCTGCACCATAAAGTCCATAGTTGCAGCGCCGTCATGAACCTCTCCGACACGATGAACGCGACCGGTATAAAACAAAATCCGTTCTGTCGTCGTAGTTTTGCCAGCGTCAATATGAGCCATGATACCAATATTTCTTGTTTTAGCTAAGGGATATTCCCTGGGCATAAAAAACCTCCAAACCTATTAAAAAGGGGAAAATAATTACCATCTGTAATGGGCAAAAGCTCTATTGGCTTCCGCCATTTTATGTGTATCCTCGCGTTTTTTCACAGAGGCGCCGGTATTGTTGGCAGCGTCCATCAATTCGCCGGCCAATTTTTCTTCCATGCTTTTACCGCCTCTTTTACGAGAAAACATTACCAGCCAACGAATACCGAGAGCCTGTTTGCGATCGGCACGAACTTCAACAGGAACCTGATAGTTGGCACCACCGACACGGCGGGCTTTAACCTCAACCGTAGGCATAACATTTTTCATAGCAGCATCAAAAACTTCCATTGGGTCTTGACCGGTTTTTTCTTTAATAATATCAAACGCGCCGTAAACAATATTTTCGGCAACGCCTTTTTTGCCGTCAAGCATAAGTTGATTAATAAATTTCGCCAAAACCTCACTGTTATAAACTGGATCCGGCAAAACCTCAATCTTGGCAATATTGCCTCTTCTGGGCATCTAATTCCCTCCTTACATTATTTCTTAGCTTTAGCCTTCGGACGCTTAGCGCCGTACTTGCTTCTGGCCTGGCCGCGATTGGCAACACCGGCTGCGTCAAGGGTACCGCGAACGATATGATAACGAACGCCGGGTAAATCCTTAACACGACCGCCGCGAACCAAAGTCACGGAGTGTTCTTGCAAATTATGTCCGATACCTGGTATATATGCGGTAACTTCAACACCGTGGGTCAAACGCACACGGGCAACCTTACGCAAAGCAGAGTTGGGTTTTTTGGGAGTCGTAGTATAAACTCTGGTGCAAACTCCTCTTTTTTGCGGACATTCCTTGAGTGCCGGCGCGTTGGATTTAGTAATGGCCATTTCTCTTTCTTTTCTCACCAATTGATTAATGGTAGGCAAAACCTCCACCTCCTTCCGATAGTAAATAAAATATCATTGATAAATCATATAAACTTGTTATAAACTTTTAGCTGGCATTTTATTCATAATAATGCATAAAACAGCTTTAAGCACGGTTTTTCGAGTCGAAAATTGCGAATGTCTTGTCCTTGTTTTTTTTCACAAAGAACCTGCAAAAAATTCGCAACACGACCCCAAAATAAGCGTGCCATAGTATTGTATCATTTAATATAACAGCTGTCAAGATAAATTTTATTCCTCATCGTCCAGTAAAAAATCTTCCTGGCTCAAGGCATTATCAAGTGAGGACAGGGCTTCGTCAAGCGGATCAACCGACGGCTTCAGTTCCCCGACGGTCTCGGGAATCTCTTCATTAAGCGACTCTTGCTCGCAAAGCGGCGATACAACAATATTGTGATAACGCGTCAAACCCGTACCGGCAGGAATCAGCTTGCCGATAATGACATTTTCTTTCAAGCCAAGCAAGGGATCGGTTTTACCCTTAATAGCCGCATCTGTCAACACGCGGGTTGTTTCCTGGAAGGAAGCCGCCGAAAGGAAGGAGTCCGTAGCCAAAGAGGCTTTGGTAATCCCCAGCAGCAAGGGCTTGGCCGTTGCCGGCTCACCGCCGGCTGCAATGGCCTCTTTGTTGATCTGTTCAAACTCAAAGGTATCAATCAAGGCTCCCGGCAGCAAGGTTGTCGAACCGGCATCTTCAACCTTCACCTTTTTAAGCATCTGGCGAACCATAACCTCAATATGCTTATCGTTAATATCAACACCTTGCAGGCGATAAACTCTTTGAACCTCTTTAAGCAAATAAGACTGAACACCAAAAATGCCCTTAACCTCCAAAAGCTCATGAGGGTTAATCGAGCCTTCGGTCAATTCGTCACCGGCTTCCACATGCTGCCCTTCAACAACCTTTAAAGCCGAGCCAAAGGATACGCTATAAGCATCCAGCACCGTACCGGATTCTTCACCCTCACCCAAAATGCGTATTTCTCTGCGGCCTTTGTTTTCGCCGATCGAAACAATACCTTCGTGCTGAGTAATAACGCCTTGGCCTTTGGGTTTTCTTGCTTCAAATAATTCTTCAACACGAGGCAAGCCTTGAGTAATATCATCACCGGCAACACCGCCGGTATGGAATGTTCTCATGGTCAGCTGTGTACCGGGCTCGCCGATAGATTGCGCGGCAATAATACCGACCGCCTCTCCGACATCAACAAAACCGCCGGTAGCCAAATTGCGGCCGTAGCACTTACGGCAAACTCCGTAGCGCGTGCGGCAGGTCAGGACAGAGCGGATATTAACCTTTCTTTCCGACTCGGGCAAGGTATTGATGTAAGCTTCAATAGCTTTGGCCTGTTCGGCATTCATATAATCGCCGTTTTTACCCAAAATCTCGCCGGTTTCTTTATTGATAACGGGCAAATTCAAGGTACGGCCTTCCAAGCGTTCCGACAGCGGTTCAACATCCTTAATAGCAGTAACCCAAGTACCTTGAGTATCGCCGCAGTCGTCCTCGCGAACGATTACCTCCTGCGCCACATCAACAAGACGGCGGGTCAGATAACCGGAGTCGGCCGTTCTTAAAGCGGTATCTGCCAGGCCTTTACGCGCACCATGGGTGGAAATAAAAAACTCCAAAACAGTTAAGCCTTCACGGAAGTTGGCTTTAATCGGCAAGTCGATGATCCGGCCGGAAGGATCGGCCATCAAACCGCGGGCACCGGCCAGCTGACGAATCTGCTGAACATTACCGCGAGCACCTGAATTAGCCATCATATAAATCGGGTTAAATTGATCAAGAGAACCCATCAATTCAGCCGTAACATCATCGGTAGCCTTATTCCAAACATCAATAGTAGCCTGGTAACGGTCATCCTCGTTGACCAAGCCCTCATAAAATTGTTCTTCGATCTCCAAAACCTTTTGATCGGCCTCGGCCATAATCGTCTTTTTCTTTTCGGGAATTTTAATATCCTCAATACCAATGGTAATACCGGCTTTTGTTGAATACTTGTACCCCAAAGCTTTAATGCCGTCAAGCATATCTGCGGCATTGGCAATACCCATGCGGCGATAACAACGATCAACGATGGTTCCTAAGGTTTTTTTATCAACAGATGCGTTAAAATAGCCCATCTCTTTGGAAAGCGGAATTTCATGATTAAAAATCAAACGGCCAACCGTTGTTTTAATTCTCTTATAGCGCCCGTCGGGATGCTTCTCAAAAGGCAGCTCGTTATCCTTACTGACCCAATAGGTTTCCCAATCGCCGGGCTTAGGCAGCTCAATTTCCGCATGAAGGGTCACATCTCCGTTATTATAAGCACATAAAGCCTCGGTATAATCGGCAAAAATCTTGCCCTCGCCCTTTGCGCCCTGACGGCAAACGGTCAAATAGTATGAACCCAAAACCATATCCTGCGTGGGAGTAGCCACCGGGCGGCCGTCCTTGGGATTCAAAATATTATTGGACGAAAGCATCAGTAAACGGGCTTCAGCCTGAGCCTCAGCCGAAAGCGGTACATGGACGGCCATTTGGTCGCCGTCAAAGTCAGCGTTATATGCCGTACAAACCAAAGGATGGATCTGCAGAGCTCGGCCTTCAACTAAAACAGGCTCAAAGGCCTGAATACCCAAACGGTGCAGAGTGGGAGCGCGATTTAACAAAACAGGATGCTCCTTAATAACCTGCTCCAGCACATCCCAAACCTCGGGGCGAACGCGCTCGACAACCCGCTTGGCATTTTTTATATTATGTGCGTAGCCCTCTTGCACCAAACGCTTCATTACAAAGGGCTTAAACAGTTCCAAAGCCATTTCTTTAGGCAATCCGCATTGATGAAACCTCAATTCGGGGCCGACAACGATAACGCTGCGGCCGGAATAGTCAACGCGTTTGCCGAGCAAGTTCTGACGAAAACGGCCCTGCTTGCCCTTCAGCATATCCGAAAGGGACTTTAAAGGACGGTTACCGGGGCCTGTTACGGGACGGCCGCGGCGGCCGTTGTCAATCAAGGCATCAACCGCTTCTTGAAGCATTCTTTTTTCATTACGCACAATAATATCGGGTGCGCCCAAGTCAAGTAATCTTTTCAGGCGATTATTACGGTTAATCACCCGGCGGTAAAGATCGTTTAAATCCGAGGTAGCAAAACGGCCTCCGTCCAACTGCACCATCGGGCGCAATTCCGGAGGAATAACGGGGACAATATCCAAAATCATCCATTCGGGCTTATTGCCGGAAGCCAAAAAGGCTTCGACAACTTCCAAACGGCGAATAGCGCGTACCTTGCGCTGCCCGCTGGTTTCGCGCACCTCGGTACGCAGCTCCTCGGCCAAAGAAGGCAAATCCATAGCGCAAAGCATTTCTTTTACGGCTTCCGCACCCATACCGGCCTTAAAACCATTGCCGAAAGTTTCACGGGCCTCACGGTATTCGCCTTCGCTTAAAAGCTGCTTATCCTCTAAGGTCGTCTGTCCTTTATCCAAAACAATATAAGAAACAAAATATAATACTTTTTCCAGCGCGCGGGGAGAGATGTCCAGCAATAAGCCCATACGGCTGGGGATTCCTTTAAAATACCATATGTGAGAAACCGGGGTGGCCAGCTTAATATGGCCCAAGCGTTCACGGCGAACCTTGGCGCGGGTAACCTCAACTCCGCAGCGATCACAAACTATACCTTTGTAACGAACTCTCTTATACTTACCGCAATGGCATTCCCAGTCACGGGTCGGCCCAAATATTCTTTCGCAAAACAAACCGTCGCGTTCCGGTTTCAAAGTTCTGTAATTGATGGTTTCAGGTTTCTTTACTTCACCGTGCGACCAAGCTTCCATCTGCTCCGGTGAGGCCAAAGAGATTTTCATACTATCAAAATTCCTGACATCTAACAAACGCACTCGCTCCCTTCAATTTAGCCCAACTGCTAATAGCGACAAAAATAACTTAATCCGTTAATTCCTCATCAATAGATAAGTCATCCAAGGGAATATCCTCAAGCAAATCGTCATCCTCCAGAGTATTGGGAAGAAGTTTGTTTAACTGCGAAAGGTCAAGCTCCAACTCGTCA
>JAQVWQ010000006.1 GCA_028709615.1 Clostridia bacterium
AATTCGGCCGAAAAAGTATCTAAGGCAGCTATATGCTGAACCTTAGCAGGTATCTGCACTTCCCGCCCCACACTATCAACCACAGTCTGATAATGTGAATCAGTATCGGCCAAGCCGCCGACTCCGCAAGCGCAAACAAAAAACAAAAAGCACAAAACTAATAATGCCAATGAGAGCTTTTGCATATCAGTACTCCTTGTCAGTTCTAACAGGCATCAGCTGCCGCCAGCCTCCATCTTGCAGCAAACGGGATTCTATGCCATAAACCTTGTGCATATTATCTGTACTTAATATATCCTTCGGCTTGCCGACGGCATAAAACTGCCCCTCATACATAAGCCCTACACGCACGGGTATACCGCAGTTTTCCAAAAAAAAGGCCTGATTTGGCGAATGGGTAGCCATTAAGACCGTGCGCTTTTTTTCCAGTATCAGCTGGGCGGTTTTTTCTAAAAACATTAATTCATTATAAAAGTCTAAGTGTGCGGTAGGTTCGTCCATTACAATAATAGGCGTAGTTTGCGCCAAGGCGCGTGCCAAAACCACCAGCTGCATTTCTCCGCCGGACAGCTGTGTATAAGGCCGCTCTGCTAATTCAGAAATCCCAACCTCAGCCAGCACCTGCTCAACAATTTGCTTATCCTTATTTTGCGGTACTCCCAAATTTCCTAAATAAACTGTCCTGCCCATTAAAACCACCTGTTTGACTTTATATGGAAAAGACTTTATATGTACCTGCGGGACATAAGAGATATGCCTTGCCAGCTCCATCGGCTTATAGGTGCCAATATCTTTGTCTGCAAGCAAAATCCTGCCCTCCTGCAGGCTGTGAATACCTAAAATACAGTCCAGCAAAGTGCTTTTACCGCAACCGTTGCGCCCCATCAAACAAAACAGCTCTCCGGATACGGTCTGAATATTAATATTATGAAAAATCTGTCTGCTGCTATCATAGCTAAAGGAAGCATTTTCTATTTTCATTCCTGCCAGCCTCCCCCTTTTGTTTTCTTAAGCAAGAAAATAAAGAAAGGTGCGCCGATCAAAGAAGTTAAAACCCCCAAAGGTATTTCAGCTGAGCAAACAGAGCGGCTGAAGGTATCAATCAGCACCATAAAAGCAGAGCCTAATGAAATAGCAACAGGCAGAAGCTTACGGTTGTCATTGCCGATCAGCATTCTGCCTATATGAGGAATAACTAAGCCTACCCAGCCTACCACACCGGCAATACAAACCGCGCCTGCTGTAGCTAAAGTTGCGGCTAAAATTATCATAATTTTGCAGAAACCCACATCAACTCCCATCGTACGCGCCTCTTTATCACCCATAGAAATAACATTAATCCGCCAACCGAAAAAGAGCAAAATTACAGTTCCCAAAGTAATAGGTATCAATGTCCAAAAATCCTCGTAATTAACCGAAGCTACCGAGCCCATCAGCCAATAAACTATGGCTGGTAGCTGGCTGTTAACATCAGCTATAAATTTTAGCAAGGTTAACAAAGCAGAAAAAATAGCCGAAACGATCGTACCGCCCAAAATTAACATAACAGTCGGCACGGCTTTATAAATTCTGGCAATCCAATAAGAAAACGCCACGGCAAGTACACCAAAGGTAAAGGCAAAGCCGTAAATGGCAATTTGTGTTCCAAACAAAATAATAGCCAAAGCAGCGCCAAAGCCCGCACCGTTAGATACCCCTAGCAAACCAGAGTTAACCAAAGGGTTGCGGAATACGCCTTGAAAGGCTGCCCCCGAAACAGCTAACCCGGCGCCGACAAAAGCCGCGGCAATAGCCCGCGGAGCGCGCAAATAGACAACGACCGTTTGCGCCTCAACTGTTAAGTTGTAGCTGGTCAAACCCAAAAAATTACTAAGACTGAATATGACCTCAGAAGCCGAAACATTGTAACGCCCCACAAACAATGAGGCAAAAACAAACCCCACCGGAGCCAAAACAAGCAGCAATATAACAAATATTTTCTTAAGACTTTGTTGCTTCAACCGTTTACTCCTCCATATATTAATAAAAAGCAACCTTCTCAAGAAAGGTTGCCAAAATAACAGCTTAAATATATTCCTTTCCAAACACGGGAGGACGGGCGTTTCCACTCCGACCCATAGGCTACTGACGCATAGACACAGCATTAGCAAAGTAGCTCGGAACAAATATGCAATTTCTTCAAATATTATAAATTAAAATACACTAAATGTAAAGCTTAAAAATTTTAATAAAAAATTGATATTGACCAACGCCTATTCTTTGTTGTAAAAACAAAAAGGCCTGCCCCAAACGGAGCAGACCTTCTTATTTTTATCTTCTGTCTTACATCATATCCATACCGCCGGGCATACCGCCGCCACCGGGCATTACAGGCTCATCCTTTTTGGGGATATCAGCCACACAAGCCTCGGTAGTGAGCAACATAGCTGCTACAGATGCAGCGTGCTGTAAAGCGGAACGGGACACCTTTACAGGATCGATAATACCGGCTTCAATCATATCAACATATTTACCTGTCGCGGCATCAAAGCCAATGCCGTCAGCAGAAGCCTTAACGCGTTCCACAACGACCGCGCCTTCTTCGCCGGCATTATTAGCGATTTGCTTAAGGGGAATTTCTAAGGATTTAACAATGATCTTGATACCTGTGGCAACATCGCCTTCTCCCTTTTCATTGGCAACAATCTTCTGCGTTTCCAAAAATGCCAAACCGCCGCCGGGGACAATACCTTCCTCAACTGCAGCGCGAGTAGCGGAAAGAGCGTCCTCAATACGCAGCTTCTTTTCTTTCAGTTCTGTTTCGGTGGCAGCGCCGACCTTTAAAACGGCAACACCGCCGGATAATTTAGCTAAGCGTTCCATCAGCTTTTCTTTGTCAAATTCCGAAGTGGTTTCTTCAATCTGGTGCTTGATTTGAGCAACGCGGGCATCGATCTCTGCCTTTTCACCGGCACCGTCAACGATAATGGTATTTTCTTTACCCACCTTAACCTGACGGGCACTGCCGAGCAACTCCAGCGTAGTATTTTCCAGCTTCAAACCAACATCCTCCGAAATCACGGTACCGCCGGTCAAGACGGCAATATCAGCTAACATGGCCTTTCTTCTTTCGCCAAAGCCGGGAGCTTTAACTGCTACGCAAGTAAAAGTACCACGCAGTTTGTTCAAAACAAGAGTAGCAAGGGCTTCGCCCTCCATATCCTCGGCAATAATCAAGAGAGGACGGCCGGTTTGAACAACCTTTTCCAAAACAGGCAGAATATCGGCAATCGCGCTGATTTTCTTATCGGTAATTAAAATCAAGGCATCGTTTAAGATGGCTTCCATTTTATCGGGATCGGTTGCCATATACAACGAGAGATAACCACGGTCAAACTGCATACCCTCAACAACCTCGCAATAGGTTTCAAAGCCTTTGCTTTCTTCAACGGTAATAACCCCATCGTTGCCGACCTTTTCCATAGCATCGGCAATCAATTCACCGATCGAGGTATCATTGGCAGAAATAGAAGCAACCTGGGCGATCGAGCTCTTGTCTTCAACCTTTTTGGCTTTTTGTTTTAAGTCAGCAACGGCAGCGGCAACAGCCTGCTCAATACCTTTTTTCAAAATTATCGGATTAGCGCCGGCGGCCACATTCTTCATGCCTTCACGGATAATGGCCTGAGCCATCAAACAAGCGGTTGTGGTACCGTCACCGGCCACATCGTTAGTTTTAGTAGCAACCTCTTTTACAAGCTGCGCACCCATATTTTCAACAGGGTCGGCCAATTCGATTTCGCGGGCAATAGTAACGCCGTCGTTGGTAATCAAGGGAGAACCGAATTTCTTTTCTAAAACAACATTTCTGCCTTTGGGGCCAAGTGTAACCTTAACAGCATCAGCCAAGGCATTAACGCCGGCTTCCATAGCGTAACGAGCATCTTCTTTAAAAACAATCTGTTTAGCCATATTATTAAATCCTCCTCAGTTTAAATTAGTCAACAATAGCCAAAATATCTCTTTCACCGCTTAAAATAATATATTCGGTGTCATCGATTTTCAACTCGTTTCCGGCATACTTAGCGTAAAGGACAACATCTCCCACTTTTACTTCAGGTACAATTCTTTTACCTTCATCAGTCAAACGGCCGGGGCCGACTGCTACGACCTCACCTTTTTGCTGTTTTTCTTTAGCAGTATCAGGTAAAAAGATGCCGCCTTTCGTCACCTCTTCCGAAGCCAAAACCTTAACGACAACGCGTTCTGCCAGCGGTTTAATGTTCATTGTATAACATCCTCCTTGTATAATTTATCTTTGGCACTCTCTTTAATAGAGTGCTAACAATTACAGTTCATATAATAGCTAAATTTGTTTCGTCAGGCAAATGTCAAAGATGGTAAAATTTGGCGGATAATAAGGAAATATCTTCATTTTTCTTTTGTTTTCAGCCGTTTTTGGCTTTTTTTATTAATGTTGATTTTCTTATAATAATAAGTTATAATACATATATCAATGAAAGGAGGACTGAACTATGCCCCACGATTGGCAAAATCAACCAAAAGCCCCCGTTGATCCGGAAATCGCCAAAGCAATTCGCGAAGCTGCTCCCAATAATAAAATAACCTGCGAGAAAGCCCGCCGGTTGGCTCACAGCCTTGGAATAAGCTATAAGCAAATGGGAGAAGCCGCCAGCAGTCTTGGTATAAAAATACACGCCTGCCAATTAGGCTGCTTTTAAAATACAATTTTTTATTATTAAGAGCCGGCTTGTCAGCCGGCTCTGCATTTATTTATTATTATTCATTTTAAAAAAATAATACAGCTCTTTACTATATGGTTATCATATAATTTGTTAAGCAGGCATTAAAAGCCCTATACCTACGCCCCAGGCAATTCCGGCAGCCACCTCAATCGGTGTATGCCCCAGCACCTCGCGCAGATTATCAAAATTAAACTCTTTTTTGGCAAAGTCCTCCATAAACTCTGTCAGCAGATTAATAACTTTGGCTTGATCTCCGGCAGCACGGCGCACACCCATAGCATCATACATTACAATACCGGAAAAAACTGCAACAATAGCAAAAATGGTAGAAGAAACACCATAAACCTTTGCCACACCTACGCACAATGTGCAAACGGTAGAAGAATGCGAGCTGGGGAACCCCCCTGCTTGCATACAAGCCTTATAATCCCATTTTTTAGTACGCAAAAAATTAAAAGGTATTTTAAAAAATTGTGCTGAAAGCCAAGATATAACACACATATTCAAAATATTGTTAGCAAATATATCCATCAGCACTCCTCCTCGATTCGATTGATTATAACATATTTTTTACCCGTTTGCAAAGACTAAATTAATATTTTTTAAAATCGCCAAACAGCCTTTTTTTATAGCTCTGCATGCTTTAATAACGACATTGCCGAACCTCCAATAAAATAATAACTTACTGAATATTATTAAATAACAAGCCGGATCCTATCCTTAACCTTAAAAAAAACACCGAAATAATTTCGGTGTTTTTTAATAAACAATTATATTTTATTCTTTATCCAACAGTATATGCAATTGAAAACAACTGCCTCCCTCAGCCCTGTCTTTATAAACAATTTGTGCATTTTGAACCTTTGCCAAATAAGCACAATAAGACAAACCCAATCCTGTGCCTTTTTCTTTTGTTGTAAAAAGCGGCGAGAAAATCTCAGTCCGAAATTCTGGCTTTACGCCGCAACCATTATCCTCAACATGAATAATCAACTCTTTGTCAGATAGCTCTGTACGCAAAATCACCTCTGTTGCTCCGGATTGAGCAGCATTTATTAAAAAATTAAATATTATTTTTCTCACGGCCATATCAGATACGGTAATCAGAGGCAAAGCAAGATCTTTAGGCCACTTCAACTTAATGCCTTGCACTAAACAATAAGGCTCAAATATTTGCCGCACTTCGTTTAAGGCTACCGACAAATCACAAGGCTTGGCTAACTCCGGTTCAGTTGTACTCATGCGCAAAAAATCAGTTAAATATACGCAGGTATGCTTCATCTCGTTTTGAGCCTGCTGCATCCATTCCCTGCCCTTTACAGATAGCTTTTCCATTTGCTCCAACAGATTTAAAATTGCAGTAGTTGCCTGCAAAGAATTTTTAACCTCATGCAAAACCGAGGGAGCTAAAATGCTTAAATTATCATAAGTATTTTGTCTTAGGTCTTCTTTTTTTAGGTCTGAATCATCGTACACGGCGCTTTCCATTTTATCTCTCCCTTATTATTTCTCCTTATTTCTCCCCAATTATTTCTCCCTTACACAATTTTTTTACCGTATTGCTCCCCAAATAACGAAAATATAACTTAATTAAAAATTCTCCTCAATATTTTGATTTCCTGCAAAAAGCAAACTAATGTCAAAATATTTACTTCTAGTTTATTCGACAAAGGAGCATAACCGACAGTCTCTTCCTTGTATTTTATTGTTTTTATGCCAAAATAGCAGTCGGTTTTCACAAGGGTGAATATTCATCAAATGAATAAGCCTTCTTACTGGCTTTTTATTAATCAATAATTATATACAATAAATTCTTCACAGTTTAATCACAGTAATAATCCCTCGTTTTAGCAGTTATTAACAGATTTATACACATTATCCACAATTGTCGATTGATGAATATTATCGTCGTTTATTTTTTTATTATGAATAATCTTGACGAAATTTAATTAAAAATACAACGGCAATCTGGCGGAGGCATTTAAGGACAAATCAGCCGTTTGTCCGGCTAAAAACAAATCGTAGGCGGCTATACCTATCATTACTGCATTATCCGTACAAAAATGCGCCGAAGGATAATGCAGCTCGCCTGTAAAGCGTTCGGCCAATAATTCACGCAAGCGCTTGTTGGCAGCTACTCCCCCGCATAAAGTCAGGCGTGTAATACCATGTTCATTTGCCGCGCTAACCGCCTTAGCGGATAAAATATCACATATTGCTTCTTGGGCAGATGCGGCGATATCACAGACATCTTGTTCACTGATTTTACGGCCCTGCATTTTCTCCCGGTTCAAATGATTTAAAACAGCCGATTTTAAACCTGAAAAGCTTAAATCGTACCCTTCCATTTTAGCACGGGGAAAAGCATATTTTTCTTTATCTCCCTTTTCGGCAGCAAGGCTGATAGCTGGCCCTCCGGGGTAGCCCAAGCCCAAAGCGCGGGCAATTTTGTCAAAAGCCTCTCCTGCCGCATCATCACGACTTTGCCCAAGCAAATGGAAACTATCACGAGCCAGTACCTCAACCACACCCGAATGGCTGCCGGAAACCACCAGTGCTAAAAACGGATATTGAGGCTGCCAGTCTATAAATACTGCAGAAATATGTCCCTGCCAATGATTGACGGGAATTAAAGGCTTGTTTAAAGCCTGTGCCAAAGCCTTAGCATAAGAAACCCCGACTAAAAGCGAGCCGATCAATCCGGGGCCGTTAGCTACCGCCACCGCGTCAATTTCTTTAAACTCAAGACCGGCATCAGCAACGGCCTTACCAACAACCGGTACAATGGCCTGTAAATGACAGCGGGAGGCGATTTCCGGCACCACACCGCCATATTTGTTATGCACAGGTATTTGCGAATATATAACATCTGAAAGTACCTGACTGCCGTTTTCCACAACCGATGCTGCCGTTTCATCACAGCTTGTTTCAATCGCCAAAATTTTCATTATGATCTTCCTTAAATAAATTTAACCACATAATCAAAGCATCTTCATTATTATCCTGATAATACTTAGGTCTAATTCCACAAGCCCGAAAGCCCAGCTTTTTATATAATCCCTGGGCAGCATCATTGCTGACGCGTACCTCTAAAGTCATCCGCTCTACTCCCAAGGAGGCAGCCAGAGCAATCTGGGCGCGTAACAAAGCCTCACCTAAACCACGGCGGCGAAATTGAGGGGCAACGGCAATATTACAAATATGAGCCTCGTCAAAGATTAACCAAAATCCTCCGTATGCAGCCAGCTTACCATCAACAAACAACCCTAAATAATGAGCCATATCATTATTTACCAACTCATCACGATAGCTTTGTTCGCTCCAGGGTAAAGAAAAGCTTTTGTTTTCAATCTCCAGCAAACTTGGCAAATCCTCAATCAATAAAGAGCGAATGCTTAATTCATCAATCATTTTTTCTTAACCTCCGCGCTCGAAGAACGCAAATAAAAAGGCTCTAAATCCTGCGCAGATACAGTTTGTCCGCCTCTTTGCAAAACCTCTAAACCGTACAAAGCAGCGCTTTGGGCAGCGGCAAAACGGCTTGTGGGCGGAGCTAAACTCACTTTATCGCCCAAAAGCTCGGCAATTTGAGGCAGGTATATTTCCGCGCCGTCGCCGCATAAGCGGATGTCCTCGCCCAATTTGGCCAACCGTACTGCTAAATCAGCAGGCGGCATTGCTTGAGTTGGCCAAATTTCTTCAGAACGATGGTAAAGGGCGCAATAAACCTCACCTTTGCGAGCGTCAAGCAAGGGGCATGTCAAGCCTTGCCAGCTGTTAGCCCAGGCCAAAGCATCAGTGGTTTTTACTGCAATAACAGGTAAAGACAAGGCTTGGGCCCAGGCTTTTGCCGTTGCCATACCTATTCGCAAACCGGTAAAAGAACCGGGACCGATAGTCACGCTAATTGCGTCCATATCCTGCAGGCGTAAATCACAAGAGGCAAGCAAGGCCTCCGTCAGCGGTAAAAACCTTTGTGAATGGGTCAAGCCTACTGTCAATGTAAAATGCCCTAATAGCCCCGCTTTGCCGTCTTTTACGGCAGCAATAGCCGCACAAGCGGCAGCCGTAGCCGTATCTATGGCAATGATTCTCATAAATCAACTACCTCCCGCCAAATTTGCTTAAAAAAATCTTCCTGTCCCTTTTCTGCCGACAACTGCCACTTTCTTAAAAGAACATCTTCCGCAAAGGGCACGGCAATCGAAACCCAAACAGTATCGTCAGGCAAATAAGCAGCAATGTTTTCAGCCCATTCCACTACGGACAAAGATTTATTGTTCACGGATTCCAAAATCCCGCAGGCCAAAACTTCATCGCCCTCCAAGCGATAAGCATCAATATGGCAAAAGGGCAATCTGCCTCCTTCATATTCCTGCATTAAAACAAATGTAGGAGAGGTTACCTGCTCACTGATACCCAAGCCGGCGGCAACACCTTGCGCAAAAACCGTTTTACCGGCTCCCAGCTCACCGTTTAAAGCCACAACTAAGCCTGCCGGGGCTTCTTCTCCCAACAGCCGACCTAATTTAAAGGTTTCTAACTCGTTTTTTGTGATAAATTGTAACATCATTACTCCTTTATTAATATGCTTCGTTTAAAAATGCTTTATCAGCCAATCTTACAAACGACATTCATTTTATAATTATTCGTAAATTTTTAGCAAAAATTAATATCTGTAAATTCTTAACTTAAATATATTCTAGATTATTTATAAATTTCCTGCATAAACAGGTTAAACACCCCCTGCGACAACGCTCCTCTTCCCAGTTGCTCGGGATGCCACTGAACGCCCCAAAAACAACCTTCCTTGATTCCTGCCGCTTCTATCAAACCGTCAGAAGATACTGCCAAAATTTCCATCATAGATGGCAGCTTTTTTATAACCTGGTGATGTAAGCTATTGACCTCTGCGTATTTATGGCCGCAATGCTCCAATAAACGACCAAACACTTCCACCTGATGCGAGGCGTACCATTTTGGTTCTGTTTGCTGATGCGTCAAAACAGCCATGGGGCACAATGATAAATCCTGCCAAAGAGAGCCGCCTAAAGCCACGCACATTACTTGCAAGCCCCTGCATATCCCTAACGCCGGTAATTCTCTCCTATATGCCTCACGCGCCAAAGCCAGCTCCCACTCATCCCGTTTTTGATCTATCTCCCCAAACCCCAATAGCGCCTTTTGCTCCGTAAAAAAATGCGGTGCCAAATCTCCACCGCCGGAAAAAATAATCCCGTCTAAAGCCGATAAACAGCATTCAGCCTTATCCTTGCTTAAAATAGGTACAATGATGGGAATACCGCCTGCTTCTAATACAGAACTCAAATACTTTTCAGCTAAAACCGCGCGCCTTCCATCACTTCCTGCCGTTATGCCGATTAACGGTCGCATAAGCACACCTCCCTAAAAGTAAGCTTATGCCTTAAAGTAATTAAACAGCACAAAAAAAACTCCGCTATAAGCGGAGTTTTTAATAATTAATTCACATTAAAACCCAGTCTTTTAATATAACGATGCAGCAAAATATCCCTAAACAACATAACAGAAACCTCTTTTGAGGCTAAATACTTATCAACAAGAGTTACCAGCCAACTTTCCTTATACCGGGGAAAACGCAAGGTTAAAGGGAACATATGCTTTACTATAATATCAGCTTCTCTTGCAGAGATTTCAAAGCGCTCTTGACTGTTTTTTAAGGCTGTATAAGGATGAGAAAAGCCATGCATATTTTTAAAGCTGCATTTTTCCCTGGAAGCCTTATCTATATCACGGCGCCGCTCAGTAAAAAAATCATGCAGCAAAGCGGCCCTGGCTGTTTCATGATAATTCCAACCCAGTTTTTTTGCCAAATGATAAGACAATAAAGAAACCTTCAGGGAATGAAGGTAAACCGTTGAATCATGATGGCGAACATTAGCTGTTTGCAAAAAATCTTTATTGGTAATAATATCGGCCACTATTGAGCGATATTCGCAAACATCGGTTTTGCTTCTCATCAAACCCCTCCGAATTTTAATCAATTTATATTATAATTATACTATTAACAAGCCTAATTTGCAATGATGTACACAAAAGCTTTAAACTCTATATTTTTTACAAAAATCACAGCCGATATTGGGCAGTTCAAGAGTATTGAAGCTCATATCCCGCCCATTAAAATAGAGGATTTTTCCGATTAAAGCAGATGGCATTCCCACAATATGCTTAACAGCTTCCAAAGCTTCCAGCGAGCCGATCACCCCGGGTATTGCACCTACAACACCCTTGGCGGGGGTTGGCTTTTCGGCCCTTTCGGGATAAATACAACGATAACAAGGCGTCTTACCCGGAATAATTTTGGTTAAGGTACCGGAAAACCCGGTAGCTGCCCCCTCGATCATTACAATATTTTTTTCATGACAGGCATCATTTAAGACATAACGGCTTTCCATATTATCTAAAGCCACAACCACCAAGTCATGGCCGTCAATCAACTCTGCAGCGTTATCCTTGGTTAAATATTCAGTACAAGGCTTAATATCAAGCTGCGGATAAAAAGCCGTCAGCTTTTCGGCAGCGGAAACGGTTTTTTCCCTTCCTATATCCTTATAAAAATGCAAAAACTGCCTGTTTAAATTTGATATACTTACGGTATCTCCGTCTAATATAGTTAAATGGCCAACACCGGCTGCAGCTAAATATGTTAGTATCGGCGAACCTAAACCACCTGCTCCGGCAACAAAAACACGAGCTGAGGCCAATTTTTCCTGCCCCTTCTCACCGATTTCCTTTATCATGATTTGCCTGGCAAATCTTTCATTATCTATTTGCATATTGTTGCCCTTCTTTCTTGACATTAGCTAAAAAAACAGCTACAATATATTAAATGTAATAAATAGTGAGGTGAAACAAAATGCTCGTTACCGCAAAGGTTGACTATCCGCTTAATGATTTTACCGCAACTAAAGAACATAACCATCAGGTTACTCTTGCAGAAGGCGCATCAGTCCGCTCTTTAATTATTAATCTTAAAATACCTGTAGGAGAAGTCGGTATGGTCGTCATTAACGGTAATTTTTCCAATACATCTTCTCTGCTCAAAGACGGTGATATCATACAGCTTTACCCTATGCTTGAAGGCGGCTGATCTTAAATTTCGCAAATGCAGTATAACATAACTAAACAAAAAAGGCAATGGTAATTTAAAAGCGTATAAAAATACGCTTTTATTATTGTTTTCGGCAATTAAACTTTAATAGCATAAAATTTAATTAAATTTTTATTTTAATATAATATTATATGCGTAATCAGTTTTTATTGCTTAATAGCTTATGATCATATTAAATAATTTACGGTAAAAAGCAAATAAAAAGCCCCCTGCTTAGGCAGGGGGCTTTATTATTCTTTAAATCAGGTATAATCTAATTTATAATTAGATTAAGCCCTGAGCCATCATAGCATCGGCAACCTTCTTGAAACCGGCCAAGTTGGCACCGGCAACGAGGTTATAGCCCAAACCGGCTTCTTCAGCGGCTGCGGCAGAGGCATCATGGATACCCTTCATGATAGATTTCAATTTATTATCAACTTCTTCGGGTTCCCAAACGAGGCGTTCGCTGTTCTGGCTCATTTCTAAAGCGGAGCAAGCAACGCCACCGGCGTTAACGGCCTTAGAAGGAGCAACAACGCACTGAGTCTGCAACCAAGCAAGAGCTTCGTTGGTGGTAGGCATATTGGCAACTTCAACATAGTACTTGGTGCCGTTGGCAACGATCTTCTTAGCTTCTTCCATATTAATTTCGTTTTGGAAGGCGCAGGGCAGAGCGATATCAACTTTGCGTTCCCAAGGTTTCTTACCGGCGATGAATTCGCAACCGAATTTATCAGCGTAAGGTTTAACAATGTTTTTACCGGAAGCACGGAGTTGGAGCATCATATCAAATTTTTCCTTAGTGACAATGCCTTCGGGATCATAGATATAACCGTCGGGACCGCCAAGGGTAACTGCTTTGCCGCCCAATTCGGCGATCTTCATGCAAGCGCCCCAAGCGACATTACCAAAACCGGAAACTGCAAAGGTTTTGCCTTCAACGCTTTCGCCAAAATGTTTGAGCATTTCAGCTGTATAATAAATAGCACCATAACCGGTAGCTTCGGGGCGGAAGGGGCTGCCGCCGTAGCTCATGCCTTTACCGGTAATAACGCCATTCTCCCAGCAACCTTTAATTCTTCTGTATTGACCATAGAGATAACCGATTTCACGGCCGCCAACACCAATATCACCGGCGGGAATGTCAACATCGGGACCGATATGTCTGTACAGCTCAGTCATGAAGGCTTGGCAGAAACGCATAATTTCAGCATCGGATTTACCGGTAGGATCAAAGTCGGAACCACCCTTGGAACCGCCGATGGGCAGGGTAGTCAGGCTGTTTTTAAAGGTTTGTTCAAAGGCCAAGAATTTAATAACGCCGGAATAGACATTGGGCCAAAAGCGCAAGCCGCCCTTGTAGGGACCAATAGCGCCATTGAACTGAACTCTGTAACCACGGTTGACTTGGACTTTACCAGCATCATCAACCCAGGTAACACGGAAAGAAACGGATCTTTCGGGTTCGATTAATCTTTCAAGCAAGCCGGCTTTTTCATACTCAGGATGCTTTTCAATAGCGGGGGCTAAAGTATTCAAGACTTCTTCAACAGTTTGGATAAATTCCGGTTCGCCTGCATCGCGTTTTTTAGCGATTTCCAACACTCTTTCAATGTAAGCGTTCATTAAGATACTACCTCCTTAAAATTTTCCTTCGACATAAGCCGTAAGGTTTAGATAATTTTATGCAAACGGCGCCGAAAGCATCGGCTGACCGGCATAAACATAAGAGGAGCTTATAAAAACACTCAATCCTAATCTATTCTACATCTATTTGAAAGAAAATACAAGCCTTTTTTTAAAAGTGGGTATTTTCAAACAACTCTATAAATTGGCTTTATTATAAGATTATTTTACTACCACATTCGTTTCGCCTAAAAGCTCTCTTAATTTATTTAATAAAGCAAGCTCAGGCGCCACTCCCGTCATTCCTCTCACAGCTTGATACTGCTGTAAATCGTTAAAATAATAAATAGCCTCACCGTGACCGGGATAGCCGTTTAAGCAATCTCGTACATTGTCAATCATTTTTTCATCCGTACTGTCGGGCAAGCGCATGTACAGCTTCATCGGCGCAGCCGCCTTTTCAGGGAAAAACTCCGCCCGCCCCTCATCGACCTTTAGCTTACCCTCAAAAATAACCGTCCGCCCCTCCAGCAAAAAAGGAACAACAGCATTATAGTTTTTTGCAAACGCCACGCAGCGTAGAGTGGCTGTCTTATCGGCAAGCATAAAAAGAGCCATTTCATTACCGTTTCTGGTTTTGCGCAAGCTAATATCAGTTATCGTACCGGCTAATCGCAGCCAATCGCCTGTATTCTTTTCTAAAGTATCACCTAGCGGGCAGGTAATACGACTCTTATAATATTTTTCGTAAATATCCAAAGGATGTCCCGAAACAAAAATGCCAATCGTCTCCAGCTCCATTTGCAGCAAGACAGATGAACAAAATTCAGGCAGCTCGGGTAAATTGACTGTTAATTCAGCAGCCGAAGCATCTTCAATACCAAAATCAAAAAGCGACATTTGCATAGAGTTCTTTTCCTCCTGCAAGCGTTTGCCAAGCTCCAAGGCCTTATCCAAAACCGCCAGCATTTGCGAGCGATATGCACCAAAGCTGTCCAACGCGCCGGATTTTATTAAACTCTCCAATATTTTTTTATTTAAGGGGCATCGCGCACAAAGGTCACCGATCGAAGAATAAAATCCGTTTTGATGGCGTTCAGCTACGAGCTGCTTGACTACCTCTCTGCCGACTCCCTTTAAGCCCCCCAAAGCATAGCGGATTTTCCTGTCGAATACTGCAAAATCCACCTCCGATTCGTTAATATCCGGCGGCAGCACGATTATATCCATCTGCTTGCACTCAGAAATATAAAAAGACATCTTTTCCAAATTATCCATTTCATTGGTCAGCATAGCGGCCATAAATTCCGTCGGATAATGAGCCTTAAGCCAGGCGGTTTGATAAGTCACACGCGCATAAGCCGCGCTGTGGCTTTTATTAAAACCGTAACCGGCAAAATATTCCATTAGGTCAAAAACCTCTAGGGCAAGCTTTTCATCAATATTATTATGCCTTTTACAACCCTCCACAAAACGCGCCCGCTCCGGAGGCAAAAGCTCGGGCTTTTTTTTGCCCATAATGCGCCGCAGCATATCAGATTGGCCAAGTGTAAAGCCGGCCATATCGGTAGCTATTCGCATCACCTGCTCCTGATATAAAATCACACCGTAGGTTTCGCTTAAAATCGGCTCCAAAATAGGATGCTTATATTTAATTTCGATTTCTCCGTGCTTAGCCTTACAAAAATCATCTACCATACCCGAGCCTAAAGGTCCGGGGCGATAAAGGGCCATTAAAGCAATTAAATCTTCAAAACGCTCGGGGCGCATATTACGCAAAAGCTGACGCATACCATCACTTTCCAGCTGAAAAACACTGATTGCATCGCCGGCTGAAAGCATCTCATAAACGGCAGGATCGTCCAAAGATATAGTCTCGATATCAATTTCCTCGCCGCAGCTCAAATGAATATTATCCAGTGTGTGGCCGATAATATCCAAGGTGCGCAAGCCAAGCAGATCCATTTTTAACAGACCGCTTTCTTCAACCTCACCCTTTTCAAATTGGGTTGACATAATGCCGTCATCTTTACCCTTGTGAACAGGCATATAGTTTATTATCGCCTCTTTGGCGATCACCACACCGGCAGCGTGTACAGAGGCGTGCCGCGGCATGCCCTCAATCTGCAATGCCAAATCCAGTGTTTCGTGAAAAAGCGGATCAGATTCGTAAATATTTTTTAATTCCTCGGAGGTTTCCAGCGCCTTCGGCAAGGTCATATCCAAATCGTTGGGAATTAATTTAGCCACCCTGTTGACATCCCCATAGGGAATATCCATAACCCGTCCGACATCGCGCACGGCGCCCTTAGCCTTCATAGTGCCAAAGGTGGCAATCTGCCCAACCTTTTCCTCACCGTATTTGCGCACCAAGTAATCAATAACCTCTCCGCGCCGTTCATTACAAAAATCTGTATCAATATCCGGCGGATTAACGCGCTCGGGATTTAAAAACCGCTCAAAAAGCAAATCATATTTAATCGGATCAATATTGGTTATGCCTAAACAATAAGCAACCAAAGAGCCTGCCGCGCTGCCTCGGCCCGGCCCGACGCGAATATCGCTTTCGTGGCAAAAATTGATCATATCCCAAACAATCAAAAAATAGCCCGAAAAACCCATCTTTTCGATAATGCCCAGTTCAAAATCCAGCCTTTTTACTAACTCATCGGTAATATCGTCATAGCGCTTACTTAAGCCCTCACGACACAAATGAACCAGATAACCATGAAGGGTATAATTCTCGGGTACCTCAAAATCGGGCAAATAAAACTCGCCCAGAGTAAGTGTAACATTACATTTATCCGCAATAATCTGCGTATTTTCAATGGCTTGCGGCCATTTGGGAAACAAAGCCCGCATTTCTTCTTCAGTTTTTAAATAGAATTCCTGGCCGGTAAAACGCATCCGCTCAGGATCATTATATGAGCTTTGTGTTTGAATACAAAGTAAGACATCATGCATTTTTGCGTCACTTTTTTTTATGTAATGCAAGTCATTGGTAGCAACCAAGGGAATATCCAGCTCAGCGGATAACCGCGCAAGCTGCGGCATTACCAAATCCTCCTCGGTTAAGCCGTGATTTTGAATTTCCAAATAATAATCCTCGCCAAACAGCTCCCGGTAGCGCGCCGCCAGTTCCTTAGCCTGCTCATAACGATTTTCCAGCAGTAAAGCCGGCAATTCGCCGGCGATACAGCCCGAAAGACAAATTAAACCATCATGGTATTGCTGTAAAAGCTCAAAATCAATTCGGGGTTTGTAATAATAACCTTCTAAAAAACCCAATGAAACCAGGTGGCAAAGGTTTTTATAGCCCTGTTCGTTTTTGGCCAATAAAATCAAGTGATAAGCGGCTCCGTCTGCCCTGCCTTCTTTTTGAAAACGGGAACGGGGAGCAACATAAACCTCGCAGCCCAAAATCGGTTTAATACCGGCCTTTAAGGCGGTTTTATAAAAATTCAGCACTCCAAACATTACACCGTGATCGGTAATAGCCAAAGAGTTCATACCCAAATCCTTGGCCGTATCAAGCAAACCTTTGATAACAACTTCTTTGGTATCTTTATCTTTTACGGTAGCGATACGGGCAGCCCCGTCTAATAAGCTGTATTCTGTATGGTTATGCAAATGGACAAAACTCATATTAACCCTCTTTTATATAAAATATTGCCGCAGGATCTTCTTCCCCTTCGGCCAATTGCAAGCTGCTTTTTTGCAAACCTGACTGCGTATGCCAAAACAGGCCGCTTTCACGAAAGCTAAACCAACGGTCACTGCCCACAATCAAATGGTCAAGCACATTAATAGCCACACCCTGCATCAAATTAACAATCGATCGAGTCAAATCCAAATCGTACGAGCTGGGACGAAGCTCTTCGGAAGGATGATTATGCAGTAAAACCACGGTTTTAGCTCTATGCACCAAAGCCCGTTCCATCAATACACGCGGATATACGGCAACTTCCGATAATGAGCCCTCGGCAATCAGCTCGGCAGACAATAAATGATAAGAGGCATCCAAACAAAGCAAATAAAAAGCCTCGTATTTATGAGGGGCAAACAAAGCCAGCGCATATTCTCCAATCTGCTCAGCTGTTTGTAAAAGCGGTTTTTTCTCCATTTTAGAAAGCTGATAGCGCCGCAATATATCGGGAAAAATATGTAAATAAACTGCTAAATGCTCGCCAATACCGGTAATTGTTTGCAAATCATAAACCGGAGCATTTAAAACTGCCGCCAAAGAACCGTAGCGATCAAGCAATTCTTGGGCAAGCGGTTTGGTATCAACATAGGGCTTGGCAAAAAAGAGTAAAAGCTCCAATACCTGCACATCGGTAAAGCTGTCCAAACCCTCTTGCAGATATCTGTCGCGCACTCTCTTTCTATGACCGATGTAAGAAGGCTTCTTCTCCGTCATTTTCGCCTGCCCCCTCCGTAACAACTAATACAATATAAGTATTCCCTATTGGCCGGCTTTCTCCTTTTCTCCATTACTTAAAAAAACCGTCCGTTTCAACGGACGGTTTTGTTTATGCATTTTCCTCCGAACCTTCCGCATCCTCTTCAATTGCTTCAGGCTCCGGTTCGTAATCACTAAAGTAGATCTTAACAAGCTCCGTTGTTTCTTCCTCATTATTCTTCCAATAGGATCCGCCATTATAATTCCAAAACCAGCCCGGCAAGGTCGAATGACGAATATTTTCCGTATCAAAACGGCGAGCAATGGAGCTAAGCCGCGTAAGTTGAGAATTGGTTAAATCCGTTTCCAGGACTTTCATAAAGGAAGACATGACCTCAGGCAGCCTGCTGATATTTTCCGAAGAAGTTGCGGCCTGATAAACAGCCAGCAAAAATTTTTGCTGGCGCTCGGTACGGGAAATATCCCCTAAAGCCTCGTGACGAAAGCGCACATACTGCAAGGCTTTTTCACCATCTAAATGCTGCATACCCGGCTCAATATCAATCATACCGTCATAGGTATGATAATACATTCTTTTATCTACATCAATATCAATGCCGCCCAGCAAATCAACTATTTCTCTAAAACCGGCAAAGTCGGTTTTGGCATAATAGTCAATAGGAATACCAAGCAGGTTTTCAATAGTAGAGCGCACTAACGGGACGCCGCCGTAAGAATAGGCCGCGTTTATCTTATTATGCCCGTGACCCTCAATCTCCACATATGTATCACGAGGTATTGAAAGCATCGAAATTTCTCCGGATTCCAAATCGATTCCGGTAACAATCAACGAATCCGAGCGGCCGGTATCATGGCCTTCTTCAAAGGTATCAGCGCCGATTAACAAAATATTGATCCTCGTTTCGTCAACCAGCCAGCCGTTAGGATTTGTCTCACGGTCGGGGACAAGCGAACTGATATTTGTGCTATCCCAATAGTACCAAGCGCCACCTGCTGCCACAGCCAAAATTAATATAGACATAATAATTTTAAAGCTGATTTTTTTCTTTTTTTTTGTCATATTGCCACCTTGTTTTATAATCGATAATTAGGAGCTTCCTTGGTGATCTGAACATCATGAGGATGACTCTCTACCAAACCGGCAGAGGTAATACGCACAAATTTGGCGTCCCGTTTCAAAGACTCAATATTCGGGGTACCGCAATAACCCATACCTGCACGCAGGCCGCCAATCAGTTGATAAACCGTATCGGCTACAGGCCCCTTATAGGGAACGCGGCCTTCTATTCCCTCGGGAACAAGCTTTTTGGCATTATCCTCGCCGCCTTGGAAATAACGGTCTTTACTGCCTTGCTTCATAGCGGACAAGCTGCCCATCCCGCGATAAACCTTAAAGCTGCGTCCTTGATAAATCTCAATATCGCCGGGGGATTCTTCCGTACCGGCAAAAAGGCTGCCCATCATTACCACATTGGCGCCGGCGGCAATTGCTTTTGTTACATCACCGGAATATTTAATACCGCCGTCACCGATAATGGGAATACCGTATTTAGAAGCTACTTGCGAAGACTCAAAAATCGCAGAGACCTGCGGCATACCAATACCGGCAATCACACGGGTTGTGCAAATCGAACCGGGGCCGATCCCGACCTTAACCGCATCGGCGCCGGCTTTAATTAAAGCTTCCGTCGCCTCGCCTGTTGCCACATTACCTGCGATAACTTCAATTTCAAAGTTCTCTTTAATATGCTTTACTATATTTATAACTCCTCTTTGGTGCCCATGAGCTGTATCAACAACAATTACATCTACGCCGGCTTTTACCAGCTCGGCCACGCGATCCATTGTATCTGTCGCAATGCCGACAGCAGCCGCCACTCTTAAGCGCCCTCTTTCATCTTTGGTAGAATTCGGATATTCAAGATTTTTCTTAATATCCTTTATGGTAATTAAACCACGCAGATATCCGTCCTTATTGACAATAGGCAGCTTTTCCACCCGATGTTTTTTCAGTATCTCCTGAGCCATTTCCAAATTTGTACCCTCGGGGGCGGTAATAAGATTATCCTTCGTCATAGCCTCGCTGATTTTCTTGGAAAAATCCGTTTCAAAGCGCAGGTCGCGATTAGTTAATATGCCCACCAGCTTTCCGGAAACCGTAACAGGGACACCGGAAATATGATAGCGTTCCATTATTTCTAATGCTTCGGCAATAGTATGGTCAGGAGAAAGAAAAATGGGATTAGTTATGACGCCGTTTTCCGAACGCTTAACCATATCGACCTCAACAGCCTGCTCAGAAATGCTCATATTCTTATGAATAACACCGATACCGCCTTCGCGTGCAATAGCAATAGCCATCCGCGAGGTTGTAACCGTATCCATGCCGGCACTCATTAAAGGCACATTGAGCTTTATTTTTTTTGTAAGGTAGGTAGAAACATCGACATCGCGGGGAATAACTTCACTCTCGCCGGGAATCAGCAAGACATCGTCAAAGGTCAAGCCTTCTTTAGCGAATTTTTTTTGGTAGGCATCTGTTGCGGTTATTTTTGCAGTCACAGTGTTAAACCTCCTAATAATTTAGCCAATAACAATAATAATTTTACAAATAAATAGTTTAATAGTTATTGTATCACAGAATATTTTACTTTGCAAAGCTTTTTTAATTACCAAACTAAAATATTGTAACAAAAAATAAAACAAAGGCCAATAAAAATATTTCCGCCCATTCACAAGCGGCAAACAGCTCCAAAGAAGCTAATCCGCCCAGCAAAACGGCCCATCTGCGGCAAAGAAATAAAATTAAGATCAAGACAAGGGCGCATAAGATAAATAATTGCCGCATTAAAATCGCTAAAATCAAAAAGCTGATTAAAGAGCAAACATATAAGTATTTTTTCTTATAATGGCGGCGAAAATACTCCGCATCAGCTAAATAATTACGCAAGGGACAGGTCATAAATAAAACGGGCCACAAGGAATAAGCATAAAAAATTGCCGCAGGCAAAAACAATATCACCTCACCCTGAAGAATTATCTGCATATACAATATATACTTAATGAACAAAACCAAAGAAAGTCCGGCCCAGCCAGCCGGTGTTGCCGCTGTGCCATACCAAGCGGAGGTCATTTTTTCTTGTTTTGTCGGCCCGGCGGCTAAAGCCGAAGACAGCCTCTGCACGCCTAAAGGCCGCCGGCCGCCTGTTAGAGCAAAATCAAAGCCGACAACGCAGGCTGCAGCTACAGAAGCATTTATTAAAGAAAGCCCATAAGCCAACAAGCCGCAAGAAGCGGCCAACAGCGCTGCCCAAATAGGCAGCAATGCCAAGCTTTGGCCCTTTTGCTCTTCACTCACTTGACGATGAGGCAATAAAGGCAGGGATGTAAAAAACTTTAATAAATAACAAAACCCGCTATAACTCATTCCTCACGGCTCCCTGATTTTTTTTAAATATATCATTTTTTAAATTAAAATGCAAAGGATTATTTAATCTAAAAACATATTTTACCGATTAATAAAATTAAATATATAATATCCAAAACATCTATTTAACAGTAAGTAAAAAGGCAAGCTCATTTTCAGAGCCTGCCCTTCGCTATTTCGTTAATTTTTTTATTCTTTTCCCAAATCAGCCGCGCATAGCGGCGATTACGATCTAAAAGCTTTTGCTTTTCTCTTTCGTAACACAAACGCTCATTTTCTTTTTCTTCTTGAAGCTCTGTCAACAAATTTAGAAGCAGCCTCCTGCTAAAGCGCAGGCTAACAACGCATTCTTCAAGCTCCCTAATCCGCTGCTCGGCTTGGTGCTGCTCCATTGCCACACCTCCGTTATCTACGGTTTATCAATATTATATGCCTAAATTACTCCTTTTAGTCATCCGGGATCGGGCCAGCATTTCCAACTGTACCAGCGGAATTGTTTTACAGCCGATCGGTACTTCCGGCTTACCATGAAAGTCCGAGCCGCCGGTAACTACCAAGCGCAGTCTTTTAACCATCTGCAAATAATGATATTCTTTACGCCTATCATGCTCAGGGTGATAAACCTCCAAACCGTCAATACCCCTAGCAGCTAAATCCTCCAGCAGTTTATCGGGAGCCCCCGTACCCGGATGGGCAACAACACAGGCTGCTCCGTTTTCCCGCAATAAATCCAACGCCTCAAAAGGAGAGAATTTAACACGGGGCACATAAGCCGGCTTACCCCGCAGTAAATAGCGCATAAAAGCTTCCCGTTCAGTCCGTACATAGCCTTCCTTAACCAAAGCCCGCGCAAGGTGAGGGCGGCCGACCGAAGCGCCGGCTTCTTCTAAAACAGCAGCCAAATTAATAGGCATACCTAAATCATCTAAAACTTGAGCCATTTGGCAAGCGCGATTAATACGCTGCTCCTGTAATTCAGCAAGACGAGTTAATAAGTCTTTATCCTCATAATTCAGCCAATAGCCTAAAATATGAATATCCTTACCGTCAAATTCAGTGGAAAGCTCAATACCGGAAATAACAGGGAAGCCGATTTGTTTTGATAAGAGCATAGCCTCAGGCAGAGCCGATACTGTATCATGATCAGTAATAGCCACCCCGTCCAAGCCGATAGCCTGTGCCTGACGCAAAATTTCGTCAACCTGCCACAAGCCGTCGGAAGCAGTAGTATGAATATGCATATCAAAACCGCCCATATTTTGCCTCCCCCCATTTATCTTTTTGTAATTATATTTTAACTGATAAACCTATATCTAAATAACTGTAAATTGCTATGTATTTTTACTTAATTTATTTTATTATCTTATTTTAGGTAAATTATTCCATAAAACCCGGTAGAGATTATCTCCGCATATTTTGACTATTTCCGTTTCAGTAAAGCCGTCGTCAGCTAAAATCTTAGGTATATTGGCCCAACATTCTATTGATTCCAAACCGCGGGCCATCTTTGCTCCGTCAAAATCCGAGCCTATGGCCACCGCCTCTGTTCCGGCCTGCTCTAAGCAATGATTTAAATGCCGTAAGAAATGGCAAATCCCCGCTTTGCCCTTTGCCGATAAAAACTCATCCACAAAGGTTATACCTACAACTCCGCCGGCTTTACCGATAGCACGCAATTGCTCATCGTCTAAATTACGGCAATGCTTTGTTAAACGATAACAGGCAGCATGAGAAACAAGCGGGGGTTTTTGACATATATCCAAGGCCTGCCAAAAGCCTTCAGGCGCAAGATGCGCCAAATCGACAATTATTCCCAGCTCATTGCATTGTTTTATTACATCCGCCCCGGCTTTGCTTAGCCCTCCTTGCTCATAACAGCCGCTTGCCAAATCATTACGATAATTCCAGGTTAATCCCAACGAACGCAAACCTAAGCGATGCCATAAAGCAAGCAATTCGCCATCACAGCCTAAAAGCTCGGCTCCTTCCAAACTAAGTACAAGTTTGGTACGGCAATCTCCCTCCAATAGCTGTTCTCGGCAAAGCAAGGGACAAACTATATCACTATTCTCTTCGATATCTCTTAATAGCCTGTCGGCCAAAATTAAGGCCGTTCTTTCGGGATTACGCTGTTTTTTGCCGTTAAAAAAAATAGCGGTAAAAGCAACATCCAGCGTTTGGTTTAAGCGGGCAAAATCCACAGCAGCAGCGGGCAAGGTCCGCAAAGAATTTTCCTCAAGCAGTATCAGTGCCGTATCACAATGAGCATCAATCAGCATATTATCCCACCTTTTGTGCCGCCTTTAGGTGGATTATATGCAGTTATTACGGATTTTAGCATACAGCAGCCCTGTCTAACTTGCCTTTTTAGCTAAATACCCGCTATAAAAGTCGGCTTAATAATAGCCGGTGCGTCTTTTCAAGGACCTATAAAGATAGCTTAACAAGATTAAGCGGTTCAATATAACGCACTCTAAGCGGATTATCAAAACTTATTATCACTCCATTAAACTGTAAATCTCCTCTGGCGGGCTCAAACCTTTCCGGTCTGCCTGTTAAAAAGCGTTTAATGATTATATCCTTTTCAACGCCCAAAATCGACTCACGCGGCCCTGTCATCCCCACATCGGTCATATATGCCGTACCGCGCGGCAAAACACGGGCATCATTGGTCTGCACATGAGTATGAGTGCCCAAAACCGCGCCTGCACGCCCATCTAAAAAGTAGCCCATAGCCATTTTTTCGCTGGTTGCCTCGGCATGAAAATCAACAATTATATAATCAGCCTGCCCTTCAAGTTCCTTTATAAGACAATTTACCATCACAAAAGGGTTTTCCGCAGGTTCCATATAAGTGCGGCCAAGCAGATTTATAACGCAAACAGTCTGCTGACCCACAGAATAAAAACGATAACCCGCCCCCGGTGTACCCGGAGCTAAATTTAAAGGACGAACGACTCTTTTGTCGCCACCTTCCAAAATACCGACTATATCGCCGTTTGACCAGGTATGGTTACCTAAAGTAAAACAATCTACGCCCAATTGCGACAGCTCTTCCAAGGATTTTTTGTTCAGACCAAAGCCGCCGGCGCAATTTTCGCCGTTAGCTATCACAAAATTCAGGTCATACTTATCGTATAGCTTAGGCAAAGTCTCGGAAACCATTAAACGGCCGGGGGCAGAAAAAATATCACCAATAAATAAAATATTCATAAATTTACCTCTGTTGATAAAAAGCGCACCTTGAGGTGCGCTTTTTGTGTTTTTATTATTTGGCGTAGTCCACAACGCGCGTTTCTCGGATAATTACAACCTTAATCTGGCCGGGATACTCCAACTCAGACTCGATTTTTTTAGCTATATCACGAGCGAAACGGGCAGCAGCCAAATCGTCGATTTTATCAGGCTTAACGATAATACGAATTTCTCGGCCGGCCTGAATGGCAAAGGATTTTTCAACCCCTTCAAAGGAATCGGCAATTTCCTCCAATTTTTGCAAGCGTTTAATGTAAAACTCCAGTGTTTCACGGCGAGCGCCGGGTCGGGCGGCAGAAATAGCATCAGCGGCCTGTACTAAAGCAGCCTCAATGCTTTTAATTTCAATATCACCGTGGTGCGCCGCTATGCAGTGGATAACCGCATCATTTTCCCTGAATTTTTTTGCAATATCGGCACCGATCGCTACATGCGAGCCTTCAACCTCATGATCGATTGCCTTGCCTAAATCATGCAGCAAGCCGCCGCGCTTGGCCAAAGTAACATCGGCGCCCAGTTCGGAAGCCATAATTCCGGCTAAATGGGCAACTTCCACAGAATGCTGTAAAACATTTTGACCGTAGCTGGTACGGAATTTTAAGCGCCCCAGCATTTTAATAATCTCGGGATGCAAGCCGCCAACGCCTGTTTCAAAGGTAGCGGCCTCGCCTTCATCCCAAACTCTTTTTTCAACCTCGACCTTGGATTTTTCAACCATTTCTTCAATTCTGGCAGGGTGAATACGCCCGTCCAAAATCAATTTTTCCAAAGCGACTCTGGCCACCTCGCGGCGAACAGGGTCAAAACCAGATAAAATAACTGCCTCCGGAGTATCATCAATAATTAAATCAATACCGGTTAAGGTCTCCAAAGTGCGGATGTTGCGACCCTCGCGGCCAATAATTCTGCCTTTCATTTCCTCATTTGGCAAAGGAACAACAGAAACCGTCGTTTCTGAAACATGGTCGGCAGCCACTCTCTGAATAGCTGTAGAAATAACCTCACGGGCGCGTTTTTCGCCCTCTTCCTTAGCCTGTTGCTCAATATCTCTGACCATAATTGCAGCTTCATGGCGAATTTCATCTTCAATACTGTTTAATAAAATTTGCTTGGCTTCGGCCGTAGTCAAACCGGAAATAGTTTCCAGCTCTTTAATTTTTTCGTCGTGCATCGCCTTGACTTTTTCTAATCGGCGACTGATTTCCTGCTCGGTTTTATGAAGATTATCTTCCTGTCTTTCAATTGTTTCCAGTTTTTTATCTAAAGATTCTTCTTTTTGCTGCAGGCGCTTTTCCTGTCGTTGAATGTCATTACGGCGCTCTTTGTTTTCTCGGTCAGCCTCGGTACGCAAACGCAATATTTCGTCCTTAGCCTCTAATAATGCTTCTTTATTGCGGGTTTCCGCTTCTTTTTTTGCATCAATCAATATCTTAGCCGCTGCTTCTTCGGCAGTCCTGATTTTTGCTTCGGCTATGTTCTTTCTTATAATGTAACCAATGCCCATACCAATCAGCAGCGTCACTAAACCTACAATAATCGGAATTATTATTCTATCCATTCTTTCACCTCCGTATATTATTTTAAATAAAAGAAAAAATCGAGAGTAATCTCGATTTTAGAATACTGTAATAGCAGGATAAGCAAGCGCAAAAAAATTGCCGCAAAAATTCATATAATATAATTTATATATCCAATGTGCAAAAACACTATTGATATAGCAGGCATTTTATAAGATAAATATATTTATATGAACCAGTATCGCTGCCGCGTAATAGATACGCAGTACCCAAAACCGGACTCTAATTATAAATATTTTATCTTATATTAATACATTTGTCAAGGAGTTAAATTGTCGGATTATGACGAAAAGCCAAGCTTAATCTAAGTTTTTTCTGTCCATAACAAAATAATCATTTAATAAAAAGATCGATTTTATACTGTTTTTTATTATATCAAAATTTCCGTTGATGCTCGACGCCCATATCTACTCCAAGCCCCGCACTATTGCTGACAACGAAAACCCTTTGCTAAGATAACGGCGTAATACTCTTTCCCGTTCTTTTTTATAGCTTAGACGATCATCAATTTCCTTTAAGCGCTCACGCGCCTCTTCTAAAGCTTCTGTCAAAACTTCCGCCTCCCGCTCGGGAGGATAAAATTCTTCTAAGGCTAAAGACACAGCCTCGGCAGCCACACCTTTATTAAGCAGCTCGCGGCGGCAAGATAACGGCCCGCGTAAATTGACTCGCTGATGAACGGTGATATAATCCTCAGCATAGCGATAATCATCAATATAGCCCATTTTTTGACACTCTGCCACAGCCGCGGCAGCTAAATGCTCTGAACAGCCTTTGTCCGAAAGCTTATTGTAAAGCTCAAAAGCCGTATAATCACGCATTGACAGAATTTTAACGGCGGCGGCAAAAGCTGCCGCCGCGTCATTAATCGGTTTTACATTATTTTTTTTCTTACCAAATTTATTTGTCATCTTAATCTTTAATCTTCAAATTCAGGGTCAATATCTATATCCGTATCATCAATCGGAGCAGCCAATAAACCCTTTTCTTGCGCTTGAGCGCGAATCAAGGTTTCTAAAGCATCAGTTAGTTCGGTATTATTTTTAAGATAAGCTTTGGCATTTTCACGACCCTGACCAATACGCTCACCTTCATAAGAAAACCAAGCGCCGGCCTTATTAATCAGATCCATCTCAACCGCCAGATCCAAAATGATACTCTCGCGAGAAATACCCTGTCCGTAAATAATATCAAATTCGGCTTGCCGAAAAGGCGGAGAGACCTTACTTTTAACAACCTTAACCTTTGTGCGGTTGCCGATTTGTTCGTTACCGTCCTTAATAGCCTCACCTCGTCTGACATCCAAGCGCACAGAAGCGGCAAATTTAAGCGCGCGGCCGCCGGAGGTAGTTTCCGGATTGCCAAACATAACACCGATCTTCTCGCGGATTTGATTGATAAATATTACGCAGGTATTAGATTTTTTGCAACAGCTGGCCAGCTTGCGCATCGCCTTAGACATCATTCTGGCCTGCAGGCCGACTGCGTTTTCTTCCATAGTACCTTCCAGCTCGGCACGGGGTACAAGAGCGGCAACAGAATCAATGACGATTAAGTCAATCGCGCCGGAAAGCATCAGCATTTCCGCTATTTCCAAAGCCTGTTCTCCGTAATCCGGCTGAGAAATCAATAACTCGTCGGTATTAACGCCCAAAACCTTGGCGTAATTAGGGTCAAGAGCGTGCTCGGCATCAATAAAGGCCACGATACCGCCGGCTTTTTGCGCCTGTGCCACAATATGTAAAGACAAGGTCGTTTTACCCGAGGATTCCGGGCCGAACAGCTCCACCATTCTGCCGCGCGGTACGCCGCCGATACCTAAGGCCAAATCCAAAGAGAGCGCGCCCGTAGGTATGACCTCCAAAGTCTCATTAACGGTCAGATCGCCCATTTTCATAATTGCGCCTTTACCGCATTTTTTTTCAATTCGGCTTAAAGCCTCGGCCAAACATTTGCTTTTATCGTACTTAGCGTCTTTGTTGTCTTGTTGAATTTTCTTTTCGCCCTGTGCCATTTTATTTTCCCCCAGTCATTTAATTTATTTGGCTGCAGCAATTTTCTCTTTTAAAAAGGCAGCGGCCTCCTCAATAGGCAGATCGATAACCTCCCCCGTAGCACGAATTTTTATCTCAACCAAACCGTCATTTTTGGTTTTGTTACCGACTGTTACGCGGAAAGGATATCCGATCAAATCAGCATCGTTAAATTTAACGCCGCCGCGCTCCTTACGATCGTCCAGCACGACCTCAATTTTAGCCTTGAGCATAGCCTGATACAGCTCCTCGGATTTTTCTGTAAAGACCGGATCCTTATCATTAACGGGTACAATCACCGCTTCATAAGGGGCAACGGCCACCGGCCAGATAATACCATACTCGTCATTATTTTGTTCGATTACGGCAGCCATAGTTCTGCCAACGCCGATTCCGTAGCAGCCCATCACCATCGGCTGTTCTTTACCGTTTTCATCTAAGTAGCTGCAGCCCAAAGCGTCGGAATACTTGGTGTGCAGCTTAAAGACCTGTCCAACCTCAATACCGCGAGCGCTTTGTAAGGTACCGCTGCAATGAGGGCATTGCTCTCCCGCTTCCACAATCCGCAGATCGGTAAGAATATCGGCCTGATAATCCCTGCCGTAGTTTACACCGGTTTTATGATAGCCCTCCTGCCCCGCACCGGTAATTTGATTGGCTACCAACGGCACTTCATTATCGGCGATTATTTTAATATTTTTAACACCGACAGGGCCGATATAACCGGGCACCAACCCAGCCGCCCGCATTTCCTCATCGGTGGCAAAATTCAATTCACCCATTCCCAGCACAGCAGAAAGCTTTTCTTCGTTAATCTGACGGTCACCGCGAATCAAAACCAAAGCCAAACCGTCTTCCAAATGATAGCACATAGATTTGACAACCTGGGAAGTAGGCTGTCCCAAAAATGCAGCCACCTCCTCAACAGTTTGACAGTTGGGGGTTGCCACAATCTCGACCTGCGCCAATGGGCCGCTATATTTTTCCGCTCTGACAGGAACCGAGGCAATTTCTACCGAAGCCGCATAATCACATTGATTACAAAAGAGAATTTCCGCCTCGCCGCTTTCCGCCAAAGCCATAAACTCATGACTGCCCGAGCCGCCTATTGCGCCCGATGCCGCTTCGACAGGACGAAAGTTTAATCCGCAGCGGCTGAAAATATTGCCGTATGCCTGATACAGCAATTGATAACTGGTCTCCAAACCTTCCTCGTTACGATCAAAGGAATACATATCCTTCATCATAAATTCACGGCCGCGCATCAAACCAAAACGCGGACGGCGCTCATCACGGAATTTGGTAGCGATTTGATAAGGTCTTTGCGGCAACTGCTTATAAGACCGAATACCCTGCTTAATTTGCATTGTAATAATTTCTTCATGAGTAGGGCCAAGGCAAAATTCGCGGTTATGACGATCGCGGATCCGCCACATTTCAGCCCCGTAAACGCTCCAGCGGCCACTTTTCTGCCAAATTTCAGCAGGCTGAACAATAGGCAAGCTCAACTCCTGACCGCCGACGGC
>JAQVWQ010000069.1 GCA_028709615.1 Clostridia bacterium
TTATGTGCGGCGGCAATTACGGGCGGCGATATTTTATTGAGCGGTTATGATGGAGGCTGTCTGGCTGCTTTGCTGCACAAGCTGGGCGATTGCGGCTGTTCGCTTAGCCAGACGGCTCAGGGCTTGCATCTTAGCGCTCCTAAACGCCTTAAAGGTGTGGATATTCGCACCCAGCCTTATCCCGGCTTTCCTACCGATATGCAGCCGCAGATGATGGCGCTGTTATCCGTGGCTGACGGATCATCATTAATTACGGAGAGTATTTTTGAAAACCGCTTTCGCCATGCCGGTGAATTAGCCAGAATGGGCGCGGATATTAAAGTCGTCGGCGAGGTGGCCCGTATTATCGGCAAGCCCAACCTAATGGGGGCAATGGTGGAGGCAGCAGATTTACGGGCCGGAGCAGCCTTGGTGTTGGCTGCCATGGCAGCGGAGGGCGAAAGCCTGATCAGCGGCATAGAATACATTGACAGGGGTTATCAGTCTTTAGAAAAAAGCTTATCATCATTGGGAGCAGAAATTTATCGCATAGAAGATTAAACAGTTTATTGTTTTTTAATCAACATTATTTTAAATAGCACAGAGGCGGCTCAACTGAGCCGCCTCTGTGCTTGGGGGGTACGGTGCTAAAGCAGCACCTTATCTTGAAAAAGCTGCCTGTCGCCGCCGCTATCGCGGCGACAGGCAAAATGGGGGGCAAATTTAGTTTTTATCAATTAATGGAACCGGGTAAACCCTGTTCATAGAGCCGGTAGTGTAGCTGTTATCATAAACGGCATAAACGCTTACATTATTGCGTCCGGTAAAAAATCTTGTAAAATTCATTGTTTCATCGGCCACAGTGGCGTTAATTATACGGGTGATGTCGGCCCGATCGGTGTATTCCGTGTGTTGTACACCCTTTTCATAATACTTTTCATAATAATCTTCATCTTTTACCGGCATCTCCGGCTCAACAGTTACTGACTCTCCACCATCATATTTATAGTCATTATATCTATCAGCGTAATGATCCTCTGTTACCGAGGTGAAGGTTGTGGGGTCGGTCTGCCAGGAGTTTTGCGGTACGCCGCAGTTTGCCAAGGCGGTTAAGGTTTTGGTAAATGAAGCGTATATCGGGTATTGGAACTCCCGCAATCTGCCGTTATTGGCAACGGAATAGCCGCCGTTTTCTTGGATGGTTGCGGCAGTATAGCTGACTGCCTTTCCGTTTTCGTCCTGGACTTGATAAATAGCTAGGCTACCGACAGGCAGCTCGGTCATCATAGTATGCGAGTCAAGAGTCAGCCAATCAGCTTTATACGCTTCCAGCACAGCCTCTTGCAGGGGGCGTTTTAATTTTATACCGCTAAAGCCGGCTTGTGGCTGCTCAAAAACATTGATTTCAGAAAGCAGCAGATTGTCAACAGCCGCATCTTTATAAGCCAAAAGCTGCGAGTTGATGAATTCTTCGCTGTCGATCAGGGCGGCCAGTTCATCAACAACTTGGTTCATCGGCACTCTAAAGTAGCTGCGTCCGACCTCTTTGCCGTTTTTAAGTGTGTAAAGAATATTAAGATTGACATAGCCTGTATATTGTTCTTCACCGGCAACTGTTTCTTCCTCTGTTTGCCTGTTTTGAGCGTTGGCGATGCTTTTATCAATAATTGCCAGCAAAGTATTAATATTGGCCGGCTCCTGCAAAACAACGACGGAAAGATTATTTTCAATATAATTTTCGCGGCTGGTGAGGTTTCTGTTATATGAATATGAATTTGAGGCGATATAATCGGTAATTCCCAAATCCGCGTTAATCTGCGCCACCTGTTCCGCATCGGGACGATATTTGTCATAGCCTGTGGCATCGGTGATCGGAACAACGGCCAAAGCGCAGATCACAGCCATAAAGACCAGCATTGGCACCCAGCGGCGGCCGATTGCCCTAAAATCAAGCTCATAAAGAATTTCAATAATTCTGTCGCAGATAAAGGTGCCGATCAGCAAGCCAAAGAACAGCCAACCTAAATGGAAACCACGGCCGTCACCATAGTTTACTGTGCCAAAGGAGTCATTAATTGTATAAAAGAACAGACCGAAGCCGACGGTGACAACCAGCATAATCGGGTACTTTAGGACAGGTTTAAGGCGCGGAAAGGCCAGGCAATTACCGGCTGCTTCCGAAGGCCTTTTTTTGCAAAAAAAGCGGCCCAAAGCATAAAGCAAGGCTATGCCCAAAATTGACAGCACAATATCAAGCGTAGTAACGGGAAGTGTGTTGCCGGTCATTGCATAACGGATAGCAGGCGATGTGTAAGCTAAATTTGCTTCAATGTTAGACAGCGCGCCCATATAGGTGGTATAGAAGACTTCCATTATACCGTAATACAAGCCGTAGGCAGCTGTGCAAATAAATAAAAAGGCCAGTTTCATTAATACATCAAGCACAAAATTCCCCATTAGCAAGGAAGGAATTATCAGCAAAGAGTAAATCAGCATAAAGTAGAGTAAATGCAGGCAGAAGCCTGTTAAAATCTGACTTAAAGCAATGTATTGGCTGGCGCCGCTAATAGCAAAAATGATCAGCGCTATAAAAAAGTTGATAGTAAAGGGCAGTAAAAATGCTCCGGCACCGGCTAAATAATTAATGTTAAAAAGCTGATCGCGTTTTAAGGGCAATGAATGGTAAAAATCGACGGGCTTTCTTTTGTGCAAATAATAAAAGGCAAAGGAGGAGGCTACAAAAGCCCCGATGATTACCAAAACGCATAAGATTGTGTTGCCAGTGGTAAAAAATGAGGATACTCTGTCAATCTTGTTCTCAAGTGTCCAAGAAGAGGTGTCATTCCAAATATAGCTGCTGCTTTGTACATAAACAGCGGCGGCTACCGGCAGAGCAAAAAAGTAAGCTAAGGTGGAGAGAGTAGTCATCCAAAGATTTTTTTTCATTGTGTCCCAAGTCATGGCCAAAAGATTATTCCTCAAGCAGTTTTTTGATGTCATAGCCCTTCACCTCCGTTTCGCTGATAAAGATTTCTTCTAAAGTCAATGGCAAAAGCTCAGAAAATACTGGTTTTTGAGCGTTAATAACGGCCTCGATTGAGGTTTTTTCACCGCGGGCAATAATTGTATATAAAGAGCCGCGTTTATCAAAAGAGAGCATTTCCAGTGGGGCAAAGTCCTCACGACTTTTTTCCGCAGAGAAAATCGCTTGTATTTTATGAATATCTAACTTCATATCGTCCAAGTCACGGGTAAAAAGAATACCGCCCTTGTGCAGCAAACCGATATGATCGCAAATATCCTCCAGCTCACGCAGGTTGTGAGAGGCGATTATCGGTGTCAAATTGCGTTCCGCTACATCAGCTGCAAAAAGGCTTTTAACTGCCTGCCGAATTACAGGATCCAAGCCGTCAAAGGTCTCGTCGCAAAAGATATAATCAGTGCCCGAGGAAATGGCGGCAATGACGGAAACCTGCTTTTTCATTCCTTTAGAAAAGGTGTTGACTTTGCGTTTGGGATCCAGCTCAAAGTTTTTTAGCAGGTGTAAATACCGTTCTTTATTAAACGCGGGGAATATTTTTTGATAATAACATAAAATATCAAGAGGATTACAGTTATTGAAAAAATACTGCTCATCGGATATATAAAAGCAGCGTTCCTTGAGTGCCGGGTTTTCAAAAACAGCCTGATCCTCAATTGTCACAGTACCGGTATCGGGCTGATAAATACCGGCTAAAACGCGCAAGAAGGTTGATTTGCCTGCGCCGTTGGTTCCAACCAGCCCAAAAACGGAGCCTTGCTTAATTTCGGCGGATATACTATCCAAAGCCTTAATTTTGCCAAAGCTCTTGCTTATGTTAACGGCCTTAATCATGTGCAACCTCCTTAAAAGAATTTCTGGCTCTTGCTAGCAAATCGTCCAGCGAGATTCCCAGTTCTAAAGCTTGAGAAAAAATATCCCGCAAAGCCTGTAAAAGTTGGTTTTCCTTTTCTGCCAAAAGCTGCTGGCGGTTATCAGATAAAAAAGAGCCTTTTCCGGGTACTGAATATAAAACGCCCCGTTTTTCCAGCTCGGCATAAGCACGCTGAATAGTGTTGGGATTAATCGAAAGTTCTATAGCTAATTGCCGTACGGAGGGCAGCTGAGTATCGGGATTTAATAAGCCCTTGGCTGCCAAATCTTCAATACGATCCATCAGTTGCTGATAAATCGGCCTTCTGTCCTTAAAATCAATGCTAATCAAGAGTTTCCCTCCCTTCGCAGTACTGTATTAAATGAATTAACCGTACTATTTAATTTAATACAGTATAACACCTTTGGATATATTTGTCAATACAAATATTTAAAAAAGAAAGCGCAGCTATAGCTGCGCTTTCTTAAATATTTTACTTATTTGTTTTAATGCTTCAGCGTATTTTATTTTTGCGGGGGATAAACACTATGGTCAAAAGCTCTTGGGTCATGTCCGGGCAGCACAAAATCGCAGATTTTTTTCATCCTTTTCAAAGAGCGGTAGTATTCGCTCAAATCGATATGGATACCTGAGGGGTGCGGAAGGCCGTCGGCCGAGAGCAAATCCCAGTTTTCCAATAGACCGACAGTGTCGCTGGCAATCAAATAAGCACCTTTTGCTGTGTTAATCAGTACACTTTGAAAACCGGGAGTATGACCGGGGGTAAAAATCAAATCAATTCCTTCAGCCAGCTGATAATCGCCATCTACAGCTACAATTCTGTCCAGTGCCCTAATCCATGGCGGTATCATACCGCATTGGTGGGGCTCATAATAAACAAATTGCGGCGGCAGGGGAGAGATAGCGAATTGCATTTCTTTTCTTTGCACATAGATTTTGGCATTGGGGAACTTGTCGTTATTAAAGCAATGATCCCAATGCAGGTGGGTATTGACAATTACGGTCACATCCTCCGGCTCAACCCCCAAGGCGCGCAGGGCGTTGGTTGGTTCCATTTCGGGTGTGCGTAAAATCGGGTTATGGTGCGCTTTGGCCCATTCTTCATCAGAACAGCCGGTATCGACCAGCAGACAGGTATCTTCTCCCTTTACCAGGTACATAATAACGGGCAAGTCCATCTTTGTGCCGCAGCCGCGCCCGTAAGAAAAATAAGATTTTTCGGCATTAAGCAGCATTCCCACCTTAATCGGGTAAATTTGGTATTCCTTCATAACAGAGCCCCCTTATATTTTAATTATTTTTCTGATTATTGGCGTATGGACGGCTAAAGCCCCTTGCGGGCAGGTTTCCTGGCAGCAAAAACAGCGGATACAACGGTTATAATTAAATTGCGGCTTATCGTCGGAATTGATATTAATTGCTTTTGGTTTTACAGGACAAATTTCAAAACACACACCGCAGCCGTTACAGAGCTTTTTATCCAATTTGGGCCGTGTAATCAAAGGCCCGCGAAAACGGCGCGAAAAGGTTTGCCAAAGCGGCGGCGGCTGCTTTTGCACATCAAAATCCTTTATTTTTGCTTCATCAAGGTTACAGCCGACAATTTGAATATTTTCCTCACGCCAAGTGCCGATACCTGATTCTTCGCCTAATCGTAAGACGGGGGTGGCATCGGGGGATACACCTAACAGGCGGCAGACTGTGGCGTCTAAGGCTACACCGTCAGTTGAGGCCAATATTAAACCGACGAATTTAGGCTTGCCGTTTTTGGGGCCGTTGCCCTCCATAGCCCAAATCCCGTCCATTATGTATAATACGGGCTTTACGCAGGCGTTTAAATCAACGATCATCTGCGAAAAATCTTCCAATTCCGGTAAAATAGCATGAAATTCGGCTTTAGAAGGGCCGGGGATACAGCCGAACTGATTTTTTAAAGCACCGGTTAGTCTTGTATAAGCATGGGTCTTTAACTTGCTGATGGAAATTAACTGTTCTGCCTGCAAAACACCTTCAGCTAAATAAAATTGCTTTTGCTGCTTGCCTTCATAAAAAGGTACAGTTTTGCCGTGGCTAAAATCGGCAGGCAAAACAGCCAGTTTGGCGGCGGCGGCTCCTACGCCCGATTTACGCGCCACATTCTCCATAGAAGTCAAAGCAGGAGAATCTCCGTATCTAAGCAAAGAGCAGTAAGGCCTGACAGCCTGAGCTACCGCAGAAAAAACAGCAGGGTGGGTTGTGGCGCATTTTTCCGGAGGTTCGGCAGTTAAAAAATTCGGTTTCAACAAAGTCTTTTTTGGTACGGGCAATAAAAACTTTGTTCCGCCCAGCAAGTCTAAAGCTATGTCAACAGCTGCTTGAACATTTTCGGCCAGGTAATCACCACACTTGACAATCGCTACTTTGCTTTTTTTCATTTTAACCTCAAAATTGTTAATATCTGTTGTCAAATATCCTTCTTGATTTTTTTTCGCTGCGCGGTAAATCGCCGATTTCCACAGCTTTGATTATAGCCGAAGCACCGATTCTGGTTTTAAATAAATTACCGACGGAAGCTTCGACTAAAGCTACGGTAACATTAGGCTCTTTTTCCACAAATAAGGTCAATATATCTCTGCCGTTCAAGTGGTCAATCATTACTTGATATTCGCTGGAGGCTCCCTCCGCGTCGCGCAGCAATTCGTCAATTTGCCCGGGGAAAATATTGACGCCGTGTACTTTAACCATATCGTCTGTGCGGCCGATCAAGGTGTCGATGCGGGGGAATGTCATTCCGCAGGGGCAATCACCTAAAATAAAGCGAGTCAAATCATGAGTGCGAAAACGAATTAAAGGCGCGCCTTGCTTGCGCAGGGTAGTAATGACCAACTCACCAATCTCACCGTCGGGAACCTGCTTGCCTGTTTTCGGATCGATAATTTCAAAATAAACATAGTCGTCCCAATAATGCATACCGCATTCAAAGTCGCAGCTCATACCAATCCCGGGGCCGTAAACCTCGGTCAGCCCGTAGATATCGTATAGTTTTACACCCAGCTCATTGGCAATCCGCTTGCGCATTTTTTCGCCCCAGCGTTCAGAGCCGATAATGCCTTTTGTTAAATGGATACGGTCGGCAATGCCGCGTTTGGCAATTTCTTCGGCCAGCAAAAGCGCATAAGAGGAGGTGGCGCAGAGTACGGTGGTTTTTAGATCCTGCATTAATTGCAGCTGTTTGTCGGTGTTGCCGGGGCCGAGCGGCACAGCCATCGCCCCTAAGGCCTCCGCTCCTGCCTGAAAGCCGATTCCGGCCGTCCATAAACCGTACCCGGGAGTAATATGAATTCGGTCAAGGTTGGTTACACCGGCCGTTTCGTAGCAGCGTTTAAAAATTGCGGTCCAATCATCCACATCTTGTTTTGTATAAGGTATGATTAC
>JAQVWQ010000007.1 GCA_028709615.1 Clostridia bacterium
GCGGTTAAAACAATCTTTTCCAAATTTTTTTGCCCCGCCCGCAAGCATTGAAAAATTGCCGAATGCTCGCTGTCCACGGGCAAAATAGGCTTACCTGTTTGCTTGGCAAGCTCCATTACCAGCTCACCTGCGGCAACCAAGGTCTCTTTATTTGCCAAAGCTACCTGCTTTTTTGCTTTTAAGGCACTTAGCACAGGCAACAATCCGGCTATACCACCGACAGCTCCCAGTACCAAATCATTTTGGTTATCAGAAGCCAGCTCGCATACGGCCTCACAGCCGGCACTGATCTCACCTTGATAATCAGGCAGCAAGGCCTTCAGCTCGTTATATTTACTTTCATCGGCTATGGCTATGCGTGTCGGCTTAAAACAACGCGTCTGTTCCGCCAGCAATTTTGCGTTTGAGCCCGAGGCTAAAACAGATGCCCGATAGTCAGAGCCCAAATATTCAATTACCTCTAAAGCCTGCTTGCCGATTGATCCGCAAGAGCCTAAAACGGCAATGTTTTTCACTAAATTTTTCCTCCGTTAAATCCGTTAAACAGGTTTTTTGCTGGCGCGATAGACAGTTAAAGCCAGGGAGCAAACAATGGGGCCCAAAATTAAACCGACTACACCGAATAGTTTCATACCGATAAAAATCGCGGCCAGCGTTAGCAAGGGATGCATACCCAAACGGTCTCCGACAATTTTCGGCTCTAATATATTACGGACAATAACAATAGCCGCATAAAAAATCAACAAAGATACTCCCACAAAATAATTGCCTGTCAGAAGTTTATAAATACTCCAGGGTACAATCAGCGTACCGGGGCCCAAAACAGGCAATAAATCTAACAGGCCTGTCAGTAAACCCAAAGAAAAAGCGCCCTCTACTCCCAATATTGAATAAACAACAATACTGATCAACATTGTCACAGCGATCAACACCAGCTGGGCGCGGCAGTAGCCACCGATAATCTCTCCGCAGCTATGGTAGATATTGCGGGCTTTATTCGCATGCTTTTGCGGCACAAGGCTGCATAAAGCATTTTCGATTTTGGCGTCATCGCGGCACCAAAAGAAAATTGCCACCAAAGTAACAAAAATAAAGAAAACAGCGATCGGCGTACCGGATAGAAATTCTACAAAACCGCTTGCACCGTTACCAATCGCGTTACCGACGGTTTCACTAAAAGAGAGCAGCCATTCCCGCGCCTTAATAAAGACCTCGGATTGTTTGTCAAGACTGTTATAAAAAATTTGCAGCTCAGAAAACCATTTTTGTATTGTCTCACTGATTTGCGGCAGCTTTGTAGCCAAATCCGCAAACAAAACCACCAAACGGGCAATAATAATACCTAAAAATGTGACAAAGATACCCAAAACCAAAAACATCATCAAAAGCACAGCCAAGCTGCGGGGCATCCGGCATTTAACGGCAAAAAACTCAACCAATGGTTTAGCCAGAACCGAACAAAGCATGGCGATAACAAAAGGCAAAATCAAGAAAACTATCGTGCCGATAACCTTGCCCATAGAAGGCACAAGATAATAAACCAGCAGATAAAGAACCAAAGACACTATTAATACTATGCCGGAAAATAAAAGTTTATCAATCAAAGAATCACGGGATGCCTTCATTTAAACCTCCTTAAAAAGAAGCAACGCCGACAAAGATATAACAGATAACGGCTACAAGCATCAAACTGTCCATACGATCAAACAAACCGCCATGTCCGGGCAGTATCGTGCCTGCGTCTTTAACTCCGGCCCAGCGTTTGATCGCAGATTCGATTAAATCACCGGTCTGCCCCAAAACAGCCAGCAACAAAGCAACGGGAATAACCACCAAGGTATTCAGTTGCGGGATAAAAAATGAATAAATCACAGCCGACAGCACAGCAACGATTATGCCGCCGATCGCCCCCTCCACTGTTTTGTTAGGGCTGATGGTGGCGGCCAACTTGGTGCGGCCGAATTTACGGCCGACAAAATATGCGCCGCTGTCGGACATCCAAGTTACAAGCAAGGCAAAAATTATTGGGTAATAAAGGTCACTTGATGTACGCAGGGCAATTAAGCAACCGATACCGCAGGCAATATAAAAAACACCGGCAGCGGCATAAGCATATTTATTCTTAACCGTTAAACCCCAAATTATAACTAAAAGCGGTAAAATAAAAAACCAGCCCGGCGGAGTAAAAATCACAATTAGTGAGTAAATAACCAACGACACGCCGCATAACAACCAGATTGGCAGCAAATCACCCCTATGAGCCAGCATTTGTCTGTACTCATAAGCAATAATTACGGCTGCGGCAGCGCCGATCAGGCCCAAAACCCAACCGGAAAGCCAAATAACCAGTATAACCAATGGTATTCCGATAATCGAAGTAATTATTCTTGTTTTCATAAGCTAATCTCCCCGTTTAACGCTGCTTTCCTTACCAAAACGGCGTTCACGATGACCGTAATCGGCCAAAGCCTTTAAATATTCATCGGCCGAAAAATCAGGCCATAAAACATCAGTAAAATACAGCTCGGAATAAGCCGACTGATAAAGCAAATAATTTGAGAGCCTTAGTTCTCCGGAGGTTCTGATCAATAAATCAGGATCGATCTGCCCTGCTGTATAAAGACGATCGGAAATAGCCTTTTCATCAATTTGTTCCACCGTTAATTCACCGGCGCACACTTGCTCGGCTAAAAGGCGTACCGCATCAACCAGCTCTTGCCGGCCTCCGTAATTAACGGCAATATTGACTGTCAAACCACTGTTAGCCGATGTTAAATTCCTGCCGGCTTCAAGCTCTCTACGGGTAGGCAGCGGCAAAGCAGAAAGATCACCGATCGGCACAATGCGGATATTGTTTTGATGCAGTTCGTCGATCTCCCTCGACAGATACTCAACCATTAAGTCCATTAAAAAAGCAACTTCACCATAAGATCGCTTCCAGTTTTCCGTTGAAAATGTATATAAAGTTAAATATTTTATACCCAGCGCAGAAGAAAGCTTAATAATACTCCGCAGTCTCTCGGCTCCGTTTCTATGGCCGATAGCCCGAGGCAGCCCGCGTTTTTTGGCCCAACGGCCGTTACCGTCCATAATAATCGCAACAGATTGCGGCAAACAACGAATATCAATTTTTTCTAACAGCGATAAATCATCGATTAAAGCTTTTACTCTGTCATCAAGGTAGGGTTTAAAAATCTGCATTTTTATCTGTTCCCTTCGGTTTTCCTTTACAAAACCTATTTTTACTCCTATTTTATCAATTTATTATCGCATATATTAACAAAAAAATCAATAAAAAAATCAAAACGCCTAATAAAAAGCCAGACCGCCGAATTCTGATAGTTCGACGGTCTGAGCTAAAAAATAAAAAATTAATTATCTGCTACTTTAATAATTCTGTTTTCCAAAGACCATGAAGATTGCAATAGGCATAAACCTCTTCTGCTTTTTCATCTTTTGTTAAAGCAAATGAAGCCTTAGGCTCTTCTTTTAATGCTTTTCTTTGTCCGCCTTGGTTAGTTTTTACATAAACCCAGGCAATATGGTGTCCGGTTTCCATAGGATGGGCCACGCTGCCCACAGTAACCTCAATGCCTCCATTGATAGGATTAACCACCGGCAAATGCTTTTCTTGAGAAGCCTCAACGGTATTGGCAACCAACTCTTTCATATCTTCGCCGCAGCAAACAAGAGGAACGCCCGAGTCTTCAATCATTCCGACTAAATTTCCGCAATGCTCGCAAATAAAAAATTTTTGATCCATATCAACGCCTCCTTTTTGTTGTATTATAGCACTAATGATAATAAATATCAATAGTATTCACAAAAAATTTATCTCTTGTATAAATAATTTTTGATATTCGGCGTATTCAGCCAGATAAACGACATTAACAGCCTTATTAAACAGCGATATGTTTTGCAAATAGATAACGCTTCCGGCTAAAGATGTATTACCGGCAAAAGAAATCTTACTATATAAAGTGTCAGGCAAAAGCCCGACAGTAATCAAGGCTTTCTCATTCAGGTTTGAGCCTAAGCTGCCGGCAATAACGGCCCGGCTTATCTCACCTTCTAAAATATGCGCCTGCATACAAAGTTGTTTAAGCGCCGCGCGAATTGCGGCTTTAGCTAATTGAGCTTGACGAATATCATCCTGCGTTAAATATATACCTCTTGCAATATCAACAACCAAGGCCCGCTTATTGCCGATCTCTCTTACAAGCGGATGCTCTTTTTGTAATCGCCCGCGCTTACTGATTGCTCCGCTTTGAAGACCGATACGCAATAGGTCAAACAAACCGCTTCCGCAGATACCCAAAGCAGGCGCATCGTCAATAGTTTTATAGGCCAGCTTGCCGTCTGTAAGACCCGCTTGATATATTGCCCCGCTTTGCGCACTCATACCGCAATCCAGGCCAAAGCCTTCAAAGACAGGGCCGGCGGCAGCCGAGGCCGCATAATACTGCCCCCTAACAGCCAAGACTATTTCCCCGTTTGTTCCCAAGTCCAAAAAAAGACTTGTCCCTCCGTCTGAACCAAAATCAAGTGCCGTCAAACCGGCACGAACATCACCGCCAATAAAACCGTCAAAGGGCGCAATCAAGTCAATAACCGAGCCAGCATCAAGACCTAAAGGCAGTTGCGCAGAGTTAACTTGCTGCGGTAAATCACACATTAATCTATAAGGAGCCTGTCCCAGGCTTGTTGTATCAATTCCGCATAATAAGGCCAGCATTGCGGTATTGGCAGCTACAACGGCATGCTTAACTTGCTTTTTATCCGCACCGACGGCGGAGCATAAAGCAAAAAGCAATTGCCTGATATCAGCGCAAACGGCATTCTGCAGCTGTTTTTGTCCGTTTGACTTAGCGGCATAGTTTAAGCGGCTGATTATATCCGCTCCAAAAAACCGTTGACTGTTCAAACAAAAGGCTTCCGCTTTTTTTTGCCCCTTCGTGTCAAGCAAGCAGGCAGCTAAAGAGGTTGTCCCCAAATCAAGAGCCAAAGCAAGCATTTCTCCTTGTTCTGCCTGCTCACAAAAATTCACCTTAAGTTTATTTTCCGTCAACTGCGGCAGTTCAATACAAATCTCACCCATTAAGGGGTACAGGCAAGCCAAACGCCAACCAGCTTTTAATTGAGAGTCTGTAAAAATTTCCAATTCATCAGCAACAGGAGGAGCAGGCGAAGATATAAAACGCACGCGGCACTTACCGCATAAGCCGCTGCCCCCGCAAGGTGCTGTTAACAGTCCTTCGGAAGACAATAAGGAATAAAGGCTCTCTCCCTCCGAGCCTTTTAAGCGCCGCTTTTGCCCGTTTGTTATAATTGTTACAACGGCCATGCCCTTCGCCCCCCTTATATATTAAATTTTCTCTTAACTAAGCCGTTTTCCTGCTAACTGACTCTGCAAATATCGTTTCTCAGCTTACGGATAATCCTTTTTTCCAAACGAGAAATATAGGATTGAGAAATACCCAATAAATCAGCTACTTCCTTTTGCGTTTTTTCCTCGGCACCAAACAAACCAAAACGCAATTCCATAATTACCCGCTCACGAGGAGAAAGGCGTTGTACGGCCGCAATCAATAAATCCTTCTCTACCTCTTCTTCAATCGGTTTATAAATAATATCGCTTTCCGTACCCAAAATATCTGACAACAGCAGCTCATTACCGTCCCAATCCGTATTGAGCGGTTCATCAAAAGAAACCTCGCTGCGCAGCTTGCTCGTACGGCGCAGACACATTAAAATTTCATTTTCAATACAACGGGAGGCATAAGTAGCCAGCTTAATTTTTTTCGCGGGATCAAAGGTATTAACCGCTTTAATTAAGCCAATACTGCCAATCGAAACCAAATCTTCCACAGCAAGTCCGGTGTTTTCGAATTTACGGGCAATATAAACGACCAGCCGCAAATTACGCTCAATCAAAACCTGCCGCACAGCCGTATCACCGGCAGCAAGCTGCTCTATAACCGCAGCCTCTTCAGCAGGGTTAAGCGGTGCCGGCAAGGAGTCGGAAGTACCGAGATAATGCGCCTTACGCCAAAATAATACGCTTTTTAGTCTGTACCAGAAATTTAATAAACGCCAATAAATTTTCATACAGCAGCCTTCCTTTCATTAGCAACTAACGCCTGCGGATTAATAATTGCCTGATAACAACCGTTTTGCAACGATTCACCGGTTAAGCAAATAATTACATCCTCGCACAAATAATCACTGTCAACCTCAACCCTATCAGGACGAAATCCCAGTAAAAGCCCATGACTTTTCCCTAACGAGGCAAAGGGTACCAGCCGCAATCGTCGCTCCCAGCCGTCAAAACAAGTGTTTTCTAACACCTTGGTCGGATTTTCCAAACCGCACAAATCAATAATTTTAGTTAAGCCGTTTGGCATCAATGCGGCTACCGCCTTGTATTCACAAACAATTACAGGGCTTTGACTGACGGGATCCAGCAGCTCATTACCTGTATCAATTAAAGCAGGAAGGCTAACCGTTCGGTCGGCCACCGTAAGACGCAATATTAAACGAAAATCCTCACGGCGTACGGTAGTCTGCAAACGACGCAAACCGCGACGCGCCAGCACCGCGACAAAAAATCCGCCAAAGCCCAAACAAAAAACATTAACCGTTTGCTGAGCTGCACCGGCTACGCCCTGACGCATCAATAAATAAGAAAAACCCGTAGCTGCTCCGGCAGCCGCAAAGCTCATTAAATAAAAAGCCGCAATCAGGCGCACAAAAGAACGAAAACCATTATAAGGATAAGCCGCGGCTACAAGTAAAAATGAGAAAATGATTTTAAAAGGAGGCAAATACAATAAGCCGATTGTCGGAAACAAACCTCCAAAGGCATAAGCCGCACCCAATAATGCAGCCGAAACCAAGCGCCAAAGTACGATTTTTTGTCTTAAAAAGCGCCCGGCCGACCATAATAAAAAGAAATCCATAAAAAAATTAAGTAAAAAATAAATATCTCCATAAATTACATAAGTAAAAAACATGAGGTGCGCCCCCCTTGATTGATATAAGCTATGCGCGCCCAACAGCAAATATGCTTATGCTTATTCCTATTTAAAAGCTTCCGGCATTAATTGTTATGATATTAAATTATAACAAAACCACCTTGCGAAATGACTCGCAAGGTGGCGATATAATACAGGCAAATTATTCGTTTTTCTCCTCTAAAAAGGCTTTTTTTCGTGTTGAAAAAACTCCTCCCAGCCTGCCGGAATCAACTGCGGACAAACCGGCCCAGCCGTCTTTTTGCACAATATCCCATAAACCTAATTCTTTTGCTATTTCAACCTTTAAATCCTCCCAATCATCGGGCCTTTTTTTCATAGTGCTTTTTCGCGAGCGTTTCACTTTTTCCATCAAAATCACCTCGCGGTTATTTTATCGCTTTGTACCGGTTTTATTCCCTGAGAAAAAAGCTTTCATTATCAAGCAAAAAACAATGCGCTTCCCTCTGGCTTAACTCATTTAAACGGCCTTTAAAACACTCCTGTTCCGCCAAAGGCACCAAAACGGTAAAAGTCACTTTCTCTAAAAAGGTACGGTCAACAATCTGCCATTTACTGCTGTTAAACAAATGCTCAATCGGTTGAATACAAGCATAATCAAAGCTGATCGCATAACGGGCCGCCGGAACCTTGTAAATTTTTCCTGCCTGTTCCAAAGCTAAATTAGCAGTATTTTGATAAGCACGAAGCAAACCGCCGGTACCCAAACAGCTGCCGCCGAAATATCTGGTGGTAACTACAATTGTATCAGAAACGCCAAAGCCTTTAATAGCGTCTAAAGTAGGGCGGCCGGCCGAATAACTTGGTTCACAATCATCGCTGGCTTTTTGCGTCTCCATGGCCTCTCCAAGCACAAAAGCATATACATTATGAGTCGCATCATTATAAAGCATTTTCATTTCCGTTAAAAACTCCCATGCTTCCCGCTCACTGCCTACAGAGCAGGCATGACCGATAAAGCGAGAGCGTTTTTCAATATATTCAGCTTCACCCAAACGAGCAACCGTATAATAGGCATTCATACAATATCAAGCCTTTCTCTATTTACAATCAAAAAACATCTATTTTTACCGTAAGCAAAATAATGATTTTATATATATTCCCCTATTTACTTAGTATATTTCTTAACACTTTTGGGTTTTCCTGCCCGTTTAACACAAAAAGCCCCTTTTTTCCAGGGGCTTTTCGCTGCAAATGTTATAAACAATTAATAATTTTACGCTGTTTCAATGGCATTGGCGTCATGCAAATTAAGGTACTCCACAGCCATTTCCCTCATTTTATATTTCAAAATCTTACCTGCGGCATTCATCGGAAATTCCTTAACAAATTGCACATAACGAGGGGTTTTATGTTTTGCCATATGCGTTAAAACATATTCCTTGATTTCCTCTTCCGTCAAGCTTTCGCCCTCACGCACGATCACGCAGGCCATAATCTCCTCTCCGTACTGCTTATCGGGAACGCCGATAATCTGCACATCAGATACCTTAGGATGGGTATAAATAAAGTCTTCTATTTCTTTAGGGTAAATATTCTCTCCGCCGCGAATAATCATATCTTTGATTCTGCCCGTAATTTTAAAATATCCGTCGGCATCGCGGCGAGCCAAATCACCGGTATGCAGCCAGCCGTCCTCGTCAATAACAGCGGCAGTCGCTTCGGGCATTTTATAATAGCCCTTCATAATATTGTAGCCGCGAGCTACAAATTCGCCGTCAACACCGTCCGGCAAATCCTCGTTCGTTTCGGGATCAACGATTTTACATTCTACGGCAAAAATCTCTGCGCCAACCGTATTAACTCTCGCTTCCAAGCTATCGGTAGTTTTGCTCATCGTGCAAGCGGGAGAGGCCTCGGTTTGCCCGTAAGTAATACAAATTTCCGACATATTCATCTTTTCCACAACATCCTGCATTACCTTAACGGGGCAGGGGCTGCCTGCCATAATACCCGTACGCATATGAGAAAAATCCGTCTTAGAGAAATTCTCATGGTTGAGCATGGCGATAAACATCGTAGGCACACCATGAAAAGCGGTAATTTGCTCCTTATTGATACAATCCAGCCCCTTAGTAGGAGAAAAAGCGGGAATAGGGCACATTGTAGTACCATGGGTCATTGCCGCGGTCATGGCCAAAACCATTCCAAAGCAGTGGAACATAGGAACCTGAATCATCAGTTTATCAGCAGTGGAAAGATCCATGCAATCCCCAATAGCCTTACCGTTATTAACAATGTTATAGTGAGTCAGCATCACACCCTTAGGGAAGCCGGTAGTCCCCGAGGTATATTGCATATTGCAAACATCATCTTTATGAAGAGCCGAGCAGCGACGGTAAACATCCATAATAGAAGCCTTTTGAGCATATTCAAGGCTCTCCTCCCAAGTCAGACAACCGCGCATTTTTGTACCAACAGTAATAATGTTCCTTAAAAAGGGCAGACGCCGCGAAAAAAGCTGTTTGCCATGCTCGGTAGTTTCAAGCTCGGGGCAAATCTCCCGCATAATTTTTACATAGTCCGAATCCTTATAGCCTTCGGTCATAACCAGCGTATGAGTATCGGATTGACGCAGCAAGTATTCGGCCTCATGAATTTTATAAGCCGTATTGACTGTAACCAGCACAGCGCCGATTTTTATTGTTGCCCAAAAAGTAATATACCACTGCGGAACATTGGTTGCCCAAATTGCCACATGGTCACCCGATTTTACGCCGAGAGCTATCAAAGTACGGGCGAATTCGTCAACATCATCACGGAATTCACTGTAAGTGCGGGTATAGTCTAAAGTAGTATAACGGAACGCATATTGATCGGGAAACTCATCACACATTTTATCCAAAACCTGAGGAAATGTGTAATCGATTAGATGTTCCTTCGGCCAGACATATTTGCCTGTTTTACGGTTGTTGTCATAAAGCCGTCCCTGCAGCTCATTGACACCCAAATATTGCTTCATATATTCGGCATAATGAGGGAATACGATACCGGCATCTGTTAGCTCCGGCGCATATTTTTTCAACCATTCCAACGAAACAAAGCCCTCATAATTGATCGAACGCAAAGCCAGCATAGCCTTGGCAATCGGCAAATCGCCTTCACCCATCATTTTATAACGCACCTTGTCGCCTTCCATCACAGAATCCTTGATGTGCGTATATTTGATAAAAGCGCCAAGATTTTCCACAGTTTGAGCAGGTGTTTCGCCGGCAAAACGATACGGATGATGAATATCCCACAAAGCCCCGACATTATTAGAGCCAACGCGTACCAATAAATCACGCAAACGAGCAGTATCTGTATAAACCCCATTTGTTTCCACAAGCAAGGTAACGCCTTTTTCTTCGGCATATGGAGCAAGCGCACGCAAGGAAGCCAAGACGACCTGATCATCAACAGGAGTATCGACCCGCGCAAATTCATCGCCAAGCACCCGAATATAAGAGCTTTTTAATTTGGCAGCCAAATCAATATATGCTTTTAATTCTTTTCTGGCTTCCTCAGCTCTATTGGCATATTTTAAAGGACAGGAAGAAGACAGACAAGGAATTTCCAAATGCTGGCGTTTAAGCTGTGCAATGGTTTTGTCAATATTTTCCGGTAAAAAGGGTTTAGTTAAATTTGCCTCACCCAAACCACGCATTTCAATTCCGGCAAAGCCAAAATCCTTTGCCATTACGCAAATATCTATCCAGTCAAAATCCGGACAGCCCAAAGTGGAAAAAGCCAGTTTCATATTATTTCCCTCCTAAATTTTTGTTCGGAGATGAAAAAAAACGCCTCGTCTCCGACTGAAATGTAAGAGACGAAAGCGTATGCTTCCGCGGTACCACTCTTATTGATATGCCAAAGGCATACCCTCTTTGCGGCGTCAATTAACGCCTTCCTTTGATAACGGGAGGATCACCGTCCGCGTTTACTTGATTGCTCTTTCAACACAGCCGCTCCGGAGTGAGTATCGCTTAACCTGCCCTGCTGTCTTGCACCAAACGGCAGCTCTCTGAAAAAGGAGGGGGTAAGCTTTTTCTCCATCATCGCGTTTTGCAATTACTCTAGATAATAACAAAATATTTTCCGCTTGTCAAGACTTTTTTAAAAAATTATTCTACTCCCCGTCAATCTTCTCCAGCCACGCTTTAACAGAATTGGCGCGACAATCGCTATCATAAGCCAAATGGTCGGTTAATGCCAGCTCGCCGACAATTTCCTGATCCTTTAAAGCCTCACGCATATCCTTAAAACAGCCTTCATAGCCTGATGCTTTATAACAAGCAAAAAGAGCTATTTTTTGCTTGCCGAGCGGGCAAGCCTCTAAAAAAGCCTTAAGCGGCGGAGCCATTTTAGAACCCCAGACAGGCGTACCGATAAAAACAATATCATAAGCGGACAAAGGAGGAAAATCCTCTTTTAAAGCGGGGTTTTTCTTTTTCAGCATCATTGAAATACCTTTGACGTAAACACCAAATTCCGATTCCGGCAACGGCTTTTGCAGCTTAATTTCGTATATATCAGCCCCTGCCTGCTCTGCTATCATTAATGCTACTTCGCGCGTATTTCCCGTTGCCGAAAAATATATAACCAACGCATTCATTGTATATTCATGCCCCCTTAATTTTATGTTAAAGATATGACTGAATTATTATAAATTTTTATTACTTTGGTCGCTTAGTCGTTTTTAAAATTAAAATTCTCTATTGGTATTATTATAAATCTGTATCACCAATTTATTAATTATAACATAGGCATTTTTATACTTCAATAAAAATCCCGTTATATAATTTGATATAACGGGTCTTTTATCTGGCATTATTTTCTCCCAGCAAACGATCCAAAATAATTGATGAGGCCGATCGCACCGACAAATGATTATAAGCTGTTGTACCGTAAAGCGGGCGCAAACGATAATCTGCAGAGGCCGTCATTTCATCCGTCAGCCCATACCCTGTTCCGAATAATAAAAGATAATCTCCGCCCTTTGTTTGCAAAATGCGGCGCATATCCTTGTACGAGGTAATATCGTCAGTCAAGTTCGCGCCCGTGGCAATAATTTTCACATCCTGCCCCAGTTCGTCAAGCACCTCAGATAAGCTCTGTTTTAAACGAACAGACTCAAAAGCAACAGCTCGATCAGGGTTATAACGCAAAGCAGCAGGTGAACGCCAATGCGCAAGAAGCTGCTCAGTCATCTGCAGCTGTCCTTCCATAGGTTGAACAAGATAAAAACCGTTCACACCGTAGGTTGCGGCAGCGCGAGCAATATCATGCAAATCAAGATTAGTCATCGAAGTTGCGATAATCTGCTTTTTTTTATTGTAAACGGGATAATGAAGCAAAGCTGCATATAATCGAAAAGGCTTTTGCCGCTTTTGCCTCAATTCAGCTAAATAAACACAATCGCTATCGGTTAAAGGGGCCTCCTCCAATAAGTCCGGACGAAAGGCCAAGGTGCGCTCCAAAGACTTTTGCCTGCGCCATTTGGCAATTGCCGCATGATCGCCCGAAAGCAAAACTTCCGGTACCTTCATACCGTTAAATTCAGGCGGTCGCGTATATTGCGGATACTCCAAAAGCCCTTTGGCAAAGCTCTCCTCAATAGCGGCCTCGGCATGACCCAACACGCCCTCCCGCAGGCGGACAATACTGTCGATCATAGCCATAGCCGGTATTTCACCGCCCGTAAGCACAAAATCCCCTATTGAATAGACATCGGTCGCCAAACCTTCCATTACCCGTTCATCAATTCCCTCATAATGGCCGCAAATAAAAATCAGCTGCTCTTCGGCAGCCAACTCTGCGGCAGCCGTCTGATTAAAAACCTTGCCTTGCGGGCTGGTAACAATTATCCGAGGACGAGTAACGGTTTTAACCTGTTCGACACAAGCAAAAATCGGCTCCGGCTTTAAAACCATACCGGCGCCGCCGCCGTAAAGACGGTCATCGGTTATTTTATGCTTACCTTCTGCTAAATCACGAATATTTTTAATATTAAGTTCCAATAAGCCATTGGCTTGCGCGCGACCGATAATGCTTTCCGCAAGAGGAGCAAAGCTCTCCGGAAAAAGCGTCAGAACATCAATCTTCATCAATAAGACCCTCCGGCAAAACAACATCCATTCTGCCTTGCTCTAAGTTAACTTCTTTTATAACTGTTTTTAAAGCGGGCACGCAAACCTCTTTGCCTGCCGCTGTTTTTGTCATATAAATATCGTTGGCGGGATTAAAAATTACCTCTGTTAATTTTCCCAAATACTGACCCTTATTATAAACGGCCAAACCCTCTAACTGAAAAGAGTAGTAACGGCCGGGGGGCAAAGGCGCCGCCTCGGTCTTTGGTATATATAAAAGCTGGCCGCGCAGTGCCTCCGCAGCTGTACGGTCGTTGATTTCAACAAATTTGACCAACAAAAAATCACTGCCCGAGGATGCTTCCACATGCAGCTCCTGACCGTTAAGCAAAAACAGCCGTGCGCCGACCGCATAGCGTTTGTTATACTCGCTGCGGTTTTCGACCTTGCAAAGGCCGCGCACTCCATGAGCGGCCACAATTTTACCGACAATTAAATGTTCTTCTTTTTTAAGCATAAATATCTCCGTAGTTTTAAAAAGCGTGCGGGCGAAAGCCCGCACGCCCCTTTGATTTTTAGCCAATCTCCAAATAGCATTTTTTGCCATCTTTTAAAGAGGCGGCCTTTAAAACAGAACGAATTGCTTTGGCAATTCTGCCCTGCTTACCGATGACCTTACCCATATCGTCGGGATCAACCTTTAATTCTAAATGAATAACACCGTCTTTTTCTGCCTCGGTTACAATAACGGACTCGGGGTGTTCGACCAAAGATTGGGCAATAGCTAAAACCATGTCCTTCATAGACAAAAGCCTCCTTCATCGTCAGGCTAATTAAGTTGATTACTCAGCTTTTTGCTCGGCTTTTTTTTGCATAATACCCGCTTTTTTAAAAAGGGATTTGACGGTAGGAGAGGGCGTGGCGCCGGTAGCCATCCAAGCCAAAGCCCGTTCTTCATTAACCTTATACTCGGCGGGTTGTTTGGTGGGGTTATAAAAACCGATTTCCTCAATGAAGCGGCCGTCGCGGGGATTACGGGAATCCGTAACAACCAGTCTATAAAAAGGAGCTCTTTTCGCACCCATTCTCTTCAATCTGATATGTGTAGCCATTTACCTTGTTCACCTCCTAATTAAGTTAATTTTATGATAAACAATCTTGTTATCAGCTTTTAAAACGGCAAGCCAAAAGGAATTTTACCCTTCTTTTTGCCCTGTGTCATAGCATTGATCTGTTTAATCATTTTCTGCATCTGCTCAAACTGTTTTAAAAGGCGGTTAACCTCCTGCACGCTTTGTCCCGAGCCTCGCGCTATACGCAGCTTGCGACTGCCGTTGATAACAGCGGGGTTTGTGCGCTCGACCTTAGTCATTGATTGAATAATCGCCTCGGCGCGGGCAAACTGCTTATCGTCAACCTGAATGTTCTTTAATTGCTTGCCCATACCGGGAACCATTGAAAGCAGCTCGTTGGTATCGCCCATTTTTTTAATTTGCTGCAGCTGCTCCATATAATCTTCAAAGGTAAATTTAGACTGGCGCAGCCGTTGCTCCATAGCTATAACCTTCTCTTGATCGAGAGAGCTTTGAGCACGCTCGATCAAGGAAAGCATATCGCCCATACCTAAAATACGCGAAGCCATACGATCGGGATAAAAGGGCTCCAAAGCCTCAACCTTTTCGCCGGTACCCGTAAATTTAATCGGTTTACCTGTTACAGCCTTGACCGATAAAGCCGCACCGCCTCTGGTATCGCCGTCCAGCTTAGTTAAAACAATACCCGTAATCGGCAAACGCTCGTCAAAAACCTTGGCCGCATTGACCGCGTCCTGCCCTGCCATAGCATCAACTACCAACAAGGTTTCCGTAGGGTTGACGGCCTCGGCCACTGCCTCGATTTCTCTCATCATATCTTCGTCTATTTGTAAACGACCGGCCGTATCAACAATCAAATAATCATTACCGTGCTTACGCGCGTGCGCCACTGCTTCGGTGGCAATCTTAAGCGGATTTTCTTGATCTCCCAACGAAAAGACGGGAATATTGTTTTTTTCGCCCAAAATTTCCAGCTGGCGAATAGCGGCAGGACGATAAATATCGCAAGCGGCCAGCAAGGGGCGTTTACCCTGCGATTTTAGATAAAGAGCAATTTTACCGGCCGAAGTGGTTTTACCTGAACCTTGCAGACCGGCCATCAAAATAACCGTCGGCGGCTTAGATGAAACAACAAGCTTGGCTTGTTCTCCGCCCATCAAAGCCATCATTTCTTCATTGACAATTTTTACGACCTGCTGACCGGGAGTTAAGCTTTCCAGTACCTCGCTGCCGATTGCGCGGCTTTTTATGGAAGCCACAAAATCCTTGGCCACTTTATAGTTAACATCGGCCTCTAAAAGGGCTACGCGAACTTCGCGCAAGGCCTCGTTGACATCAGCCTCTGAAAGGCGGGCCTTACCTTTTAATTTAGTAAAAATATCTTGCAGGCGGTCACTGAGACTAGCCATTTATTCACCCTCTTTAATGGTTTGCAAAAGCCCAAAAAATTCTTTTTGAGCGGATTTATCGGTTAACATCAGATGTGCTTTAGTTTCCAAGCGGTCTAAAAGCAGCTGCTGTTTTTGATGCTTGGCAGCTATCTTTAACTGCTTTTCGTATTTTTCCAAAATGGCCTCGCTGCGACGAATTAAATCAAAAACAGCCTGTCGGCTGGTGGCAAACTCCTCGGCGATTTCATTAAGAGTACAGTCCTCATTATAAAAAAGATTAAGGGCCGTTTTCTGTTTTTCTGTTAACAGTACGCCATAAAAATCAAACAGTAAAGCAATATGTGTAAGTTTTTCCAGCTCATAAGCCATATTGCTTTATCCCCCTTAACAAACTTATTTTATTATAAACCACAAAACAAGATATGTCAAGTATTTTTACTTGACATATCTTGTTTTATTAAAAAACAGGGGTTATCCCCCTGTTTTTTTAATTCCTCCTCAAGGCCTCCATCGGCAGTACCTTAGCCGCAGCTTTAGCTGGGTAAACTCCAAAAATCAAGCCGCATCCTAAGGCTACAAAGACTGCCACACCGATTGTCACAAAACTGGCAATGGCCTTCATTCCGTAGGCCGTAAAAATCCATAAAAGCACCATGCCCAGCAGCACGCCCAAAACCGCGCCTGCCGCCGAAAGATACAAAGCCTCAAGCAAAAACTGAGTCACCAGATCGTTTTGCCGTGCGCCCAAGGCACGGCGCACACCAATTTCTCCTATCCGTTCAGACACAGCAACCAGCATAATATTCATAATACCCAAGCCGCCGACCAACAGCGAAACTGCCGCAATCGCGCCCAAAAGCAATGTCAACACTCGGTTAGCCTCATCAGCCTCTTTAACTAACAGGTTTAAGCTGGTAATAGTAATCGGGTCTTCATCAAAAATATTGCCTCCGTCATCAGCAGAATCAGGCAGCGGCTCGGCAGTCATTGGATCATCAACGGGCATCTCTGCTCCCATCTCACCCTCGGGCATGATGCCGCCTTCACCTTCCATGCCTGCTTCGCCTTCCATATCGCCGCCTTCAAAGCCGCCCTGCTCTCCACCAAAATGCAAATCGGCAATCGGTCCGTTGTTATCCATTTTCAGTTCACGCCTAAAGATCCGTCCAAATTGGATAACAGCCAACTCAGCACCGGTTTCGCTGTCAGCCTTACACCAAATTTGACTGACTGTGCGCTTTTTGGCAATTTTTTGCGCCGTAGTAAAGGGTATCACAATTTTATCGTCTATTCCTTCACCGTTATCAAGGCCTTTTTGCTGCAAAACACCCAATATGGCATAATCAATACCATTTATACTGATTGTCTTGCCTACCGGACTGCGGCCTCCCAGCAGTTTTACGGCCAGGTTATAACCAAGTACGGCAACAGGTGAGCGCTGAGTAACATGCAATTCGGAAAAAAAGGAGCCGTCTGCCAAAGGATGATCGCGGACAACAGGAAAGTCCTCATCGACACCCAGCACTTCTATCTTACCTTTCATGCGTCTCCAAACAATATCAGCTTCGGCTTCCACTACGGGAGTAGCAGCAACAATATTATCTACCCGCTCCTCAAATTCATCGGCGCGTTCGGGATTAAATTCAAATTTTTTTTCCTGTGCCTCCACAATAATCACATTAGAGCCCAGGCTTTTAAACTGCTCCATCACGTAAACACGCGTACCCTCGCCCAAGCTCATCAAGCTGACTACCGAGGCTACACCTATCGCCACTCCCAAAACGGTTAAGGCCGAACGCAAAGAGTTGGAGGTAACGCCGTGCCAGGCCATCTGCATTGCAAAACGCAATTTAACAGCCATCTTTTTTAAATTTTCATTATCCTTTAAGCCCTTTGGCATCAATGCGCCCTCTTTTCTCAGGCATAATTTGCAAATTATGTAACTATAACAAATTCAAACCGTGCTTTTTAACTAATTACCGAACAAACCACCGCCGCCGTTGCCGGAGCTCTCGCTGCTCAAAAGGTCAGCCGATGAGCCGGTAATTACCAAATCGCCTTCCTCCAGACCCGATATTATTTCTGCATAGCGATTATTCATCAGGCCCAGCTCGACCTCAACTTCTTCCACAGAGCCGTCTTTTCTCAGCACTTCTGCCATATTGACACCGTTTTCGCTGAAAATACCTTCCAAGGGCACCATCAACACATCCTTGGCCACATCAGAGCCAACCTTGGCTTTGGCCTGCATACCGGGTTTAATACTTGAATTACCGACGACCTTTATTTCGGCCTCAAAGACCATTTGACCGTTCACCTCGTAACCGCCGGGAGAAACATAAGTAACCTCTCCTTCAAAGGTTTGGCCGGCTAAAGCATCCAGTGAAACCAGACAAGCGTCGCCAAGGGCAATTTGTGTAATATCCGTATCATCAAGCTGCACCCACATTCTGATGTCATTGGCCAAAAAGACACTGCCCAAATGGTCGCCCGCCGAAACAGATGCCCCTTCTTTTGCGGAAAAATCAGAAACCACACCGGAGGAAGGCGCGGTAATTAACAAATTGCCAACGCGCATTTCCAAATCAGCGATTTGCGTTCTTTTTTCATTAACACTTTTCAGCTTATCGGCAACAGCATCCTTAACATCCTGTCCGGCCATTGTAAAAAGCGGGGCGCCCTTTTTAACAGTTGCCATATTCTTGGCATGAATTTTTGTTATAACGCCCTCAACGCTGCTCAAAATATCACTCTCACCCAAAAAACCTTCTACGGGCGAAGCATAACGCAGCCACATCACCTTATCCGAGCCAACGGCTTTGGCGGCGGAAATAACATCGGGGTCGTAAATACCCACATTAGCGACCATGCCGGGCATTATCAATCCGGGATTATCAGCCTCCATGGAAATCCAGTAAACATACATATAAGAGCCCTCCTGACCGACAGGAACACCGCCTGTGCTAAGTACAGTAGAGGCATCAACGGTTACGGCATTGCGGTTTACATCAGTAATTGTTGCGGGGATACCAACATTCGCAGAAAAATCAGAAGGAAAAGTCAAAACAGCCTTGTCGCCATCTTTAACCTGCTTTATTTCAGAAGAAGCTAAAACAGCCGTTAAGTAAACTTTATTATCGTTAGAAACGGTACCTACCAAAGTGCCTTGATCTAAACGAGTGCCGGTACGGTAATTAGAAATTTGCACAGCAAAACGGCCATCCGTGGGCGCAGTTACCGTAACCCCTTTTGAAGGATCGGCATAAGCAATCTCGGATACGGGCACTCCCAGCATCTCCGCCAAAGATTTTTCCTCAACCGAGAGCTGGGCGCGCAGGGTTTCCAATTGAGTAGTAATAGAAGGCGCGGCCAGCAAGGCAATCGGATCACCCTGATTGACCTCATCACCGACCTTAACATAAACCTCTTTTATGGCATAAGAGACAGCGCCGCTTTCGCTGTATCTGTTGCCGGGAACCTGAATCGAACCGCCCCAAGACGGATTGAGTGTGCCGGTCACATCAAGACCGACTACAACATCACCGCGTACGACCTCGGCTGTGGAATAAGTAGGGCCTTGATTTTTACCGCCCAAAACAGCTTTAAAAGCAATAATTAAAAGCAGCAGGCCCACTGCCGCTAAAATAATTGTCATAGCTTTTTTATTCTTAACCAGTTCACGCAACTTTGCCGATAATTTATCCATTGCTTATGCCTCCCGCAGCCTGCTCGCTGTTTATTCTGCCATCGTCAAGCGATTGCTCTCCCATTTGCCGTTGCTCGTTACTGACAGTTTCGATCTTGGATATCTCTCCGTCTGCCAAAAATATTATCCTTTGACCGTAATAAGCCACGCCCAAATCGTGAGTTACCTGAATAATCGTTAACCCCTGCTCTTTATTTAAGCGGGTAAAAATCTCCATAATATTGACGGAGTTCTTGGAATCAAGGGCTCCGGTCGGCTCATCGGCCAATAAAACCTGCGGTTTGCCAACAATGGCGCGGGCGATGGCCACCCGTTGTTGCTCGCCGCCTGACAATTGACTGGGAAAATGGGTTTCACGCTCCGACAGCCCCACCAAAGCCAAAGCTTCGCGTGCCAAAATTTCTCTTTCAGTTTTTTCCATACCACGATAAATCATTGGTAGAGCAACATTTTGCAAAGCGTTAAGATTCTTAAGTAAATGGAAGGTCTGAAAAACAAATCCCAAAACCCTATTGCGCGTTGCCGCCAAATCATCGTCGTTTAAGCTGGTAACAGGAGTGCCGTCTAAAAGGTAATTGCCGGAGGTTGGCAAATCAAGCAGACCGATTAAATTAAGCAAGGTGCTTTTACCGCTGCCGGACGGCCCCATTATGGAAAGATACTCGCCTTTTTCCACATTTAAACTGACGCCCTTTAAGACCTCGGTCGTCACCTGCCCGTTAACAAAATTTCTAATTATATTTTCCATCAAAATTAAGGGCATAATCGTCCCCCGCTTTTTAATCTTTCATATTATAGACTTTACAACTATCGTTTTGTTCCGTTTTTATCTAATTTATATGATAAATCTATTGAGTATAAAAAGTAATGCTCTTTATTATACATTAAAAGCTTATAAATCCACCCTCCGCGCAATCACAGTCGCGCTCTTCCGTTAAAGCAGTAATAACAGATTCAATAATTGCACAAACCTTGTATTCGGCGGCACGAGTTTTAACAGTCACATCAGCGCTGTCGATTTTAGCGGTCAGTCCGGCGGCATAATTCCCGACAATGCCGATTGATGCTAAGCACAAGCCTGCTTCCTTAGCTAAAGAAGTTTCAGGCACGCTTGTCATACCGACAACATTACAGCCAAGAGCTGAATAAATCTTTATTTCCGCAGGCGTTTCAAAGCGAGGCCCCTGCGTGCAATAATAAACGCCGCCGGGAGTCAGTTTTATACCGTTAGCAGCGGCCGCCTCTCTTGCCAAAGCCGACAAACGAGTACAATAAGGATGTGTCATTTCTGCATGGCCGACTCGTCCAACCTCAGAGAAGGTGTGTTCTCTGCCCCAAGTCGCGTCAACGAATTGTTCCATTAAGACTAAAGAGCCGGGCCGAATACTCTCTACCATCGAGCCAACAGAACAAAAAGCCAGAACCTGATTGGCCCCGACTTTGCTTAACGCGGCAATATTTGCTCGATAATTAATCAAATGCGGCGGCACGCTGTGCGTTAATCCGTGACGAGGCAAAAAAAACAGATCCGCGCCCCCATACCTTACTTTATATAAGCATACCTCACCATAAGGCGTAACAATATTTTCTTGAACAGCAGCAGAAAATAGCGGCAAAGTCTCCAATCCCGTACCGCCGATAACACCTAAAACCATCAGCAACACCCCCTATTCTGTAAATAAAGCTTTGGCAAACTCATAAGCGTTAAAGTCCTGCAAATCCTCAATACCCTCGCCAACACCGATTAAACGCACAGGCAAGCCTGTTTCGCGGCCTATACCAATTACTACGCCGCCTTTGGCAGTGCCGTCCAGCTTAGTTAAAACCAGTCCGTCTAATTTTGCTGATTCGCCAAAAATTTTAGCTTGAGAAACGGCATTTTGCCCCGTAGTACTGTCCAAAACCAATAAAGCTTGTCTTACAGCCTCGGGAGCTTCACGATCAATTATTTTAGATATTTTTTCCAGCTCGGACATCAAATTAGACTTATTTTGCAAACGGCCGGCCGTATCGACCAATAATAAATCGGCTTTACGGGCAATAGCGGCACGACAAGCATCAAAAACCACAGCACCGGGATCGCCGCCCTCATTTTGGCGTATAATATCACAGCTTGCCCGCTTAGCCCAAACAGCCAATTGATCGGCGGCGGCAGCACGAAAAGTATCGGCGGCGGCTAAAATCACCTTTTTACCGGCTGCTTTTTCACGCATGGCAATTTTACCGATTGTTGTGGTTTTGCCGGCTCCGTTCACACCCATCAACAAAACGATATTCAACTTTCCCTCAGCCAAAGACAGCCCTGTTTCCCCGTCACCGGTTTCTTCCAGCAATGCTGTTATTTCCTCAATTAAGGCCGCCCGCAAGGCCTCACTTTCTTTAATTTTTTCTTTGCGGGCGCGTCCGCGCAGTGTATCCACAAGCTCGCAAGAGGTTGATACGCCGATATCGGCCAAGATTAAAGCTTCCTCCAATTCCTCAAATAAATCTTCATCTACATAACGGCCTGTCAGCAAATCCAAAACCTTTGTGCCAAAGCCGACGCGGGTTTTGCCCAGCCCCCCATGTAATTTATCAAATATACCCATGTTGTTACTCCTTTCAGGAATTGTCGTTTTATTATGCCCGCATATTAAAAATAAGGCTTATAGGTATGGCCAATAATTACAAAAAATAATGGTTGGCCCTATATTTATTTTCATATCATAGTCATTTTAGATAAACTCTAAGTCAGTTTAACGGAAATCAGCTTCGAAACGCCTTCCTCCTCCATCGTCACTCCCCACAGGCTTTCTGCCTTCTCCATTGTACCCTGTCGGTGGGAAATCATCAAAAACTGTGTCCGAGCCGACAATTCCTGCAAATAATTGCCAAAACGGTCCACATTTACCTCGTCCAGTGCCGCATCAACCTCGTCCATTACGCAAAAGGGTGTCGGGCGTACGGCTAGTACGGCAAAAAGCAAGGCTATACCGCAAAGAGATTTTTCGCCGCCCGATAACAAATTGTAATTAGCTATATGCTTACCGGGGAGATTAACCACCAGATCAATACCCGTTTCCAATAGGTTATGGGGATCCGTCATAATCAGTTCTGCGCTGCCTCCGCCAAATAGCCTGCTAAAGCTCTTGGCAAATTCCTCGCTCAAACGGCGAAAAGAGGCCCGAAAGCGTGATATCATAATAGAGTCCATCTCAGAGATAACCTTGTCCAAGGCAGCTTTCGCTTCAAGCAAATCGCTCCTTTGCGTGGTTAAAAAGCCATAGCGCTCGCGTACCTCATCATATTCCTTGATAGCCCCCTGATTAACAGGGCCCAGCTCTGCCAATTCACGCCGCGTTTTGCCCAAACGCAGACTGATTTCACGCCGTGACAAGCCTTTAAGCTCCTCCGTACTCTCATTGGCTACACGAACCGCCTCTTTATAATTCAAAGCAAAACGCTCCTTAAGCTTTGCTTGCTCGTTATCAAAATCAGCCTCCACGCGCGTTTTTTTAATTTCCAGCTCATAAAAAGCGGCCTTTTTTTGCTCTAAAACAAGCTGCCCCGCCTTAATGGTTTTTTCCAGCAGACTTTGTCTGTCAAACTCTACCTTCAGTCCGTGACTTTTTTGATTTAGCTCTGCCTCGCACTCCATCACCTGCTGCTCCTGAGTCAACAACTCATCATTCTCACTGACCAGAACTGCAGCAAAATCGGCAAGCTGTTTTTCCTTTACGGCAATATCTGTGGCAACATTTTCTTTTTCCCAGCTGATTTCGTTCAAATCCTTGTCGGAGCGAATCAGCAAATTTGTTATCTCCGATAATTGCTGCTGCTTACGCGTCAGTTCCAAACGATACTGCATTAAATCTTCCTGACGGGCAACGACCAAAGAGCGCGCTTCAACAAGTTGAATATTTAAAGCCTCAATGCTCCCTGTAAGCTGTAACCCGGTTTTTTCCTCAGCAGCCAGCTGCTCGCGTAAATCCTCCGCCTGTTGGTCTAAATCCTCATTTTGCCCCTCAAGCTGACTTATGTCATCGTCAAGCTGCTTTATTTGTTTTTTATTATGTTCTAAGCCCACAAATATCTGTTGTTTTTCTTGATCCAATTCAAGTAACAAATTGCTTAACTGACTCAACTGACCGCGGCTATCGGCAATGTCTGTTTCTTGTTCTTGAGCCAGCTGACGCAGCTCCGATAATTTAACACAAATTTTACTTAATGCCGCGTCTTGTTCATTCAGCTTTGCTTGAGCCTTCTTAATTTGTGTTTTCCAGTTCAGCAAGCCTGCTTCCTTAAAATTGCGGCTGCCGCCTGTAATAGAAGCACCGGGATTAACCATATCCCCCGATAAGGCTACAATACTGTAACGATATTTTAAAGCGCGGGCAGCCGCTGTTGCGCTTTCTAAATCCTCGGTTATCAAAACACGGTTTAAAAGAAAATCAACGGCCGGGCGCACCTTGTTATCACAATCAATTAAATCGCAAGCACAACCGATCACACCCTTTAAACCCAAGGCCGCCGCAAAATCACCCTTTTCACGCACCTGCAGGCTCCCCAACGGCAAAAATGTAGCGCGGCCTCTTTCATTTTTCTTTAAATAGGCTACGGCAGACTTCGCATCGGCCTCTGTCAGCGTAACAATGTTTTGTAAATTGGCTCCCAAATAGCTTTCAATGGCTGCCTGATATTTTTCATCAACATCAATTAAACGGGATATGGAATCGACTACTCCCTTGACCTCATCCTTACCTTCACTTTTGGCAGCCAGTATTCCGCGCACTCCGGGAAATATCGCCGCACCGCTGCGGCTCATTTCCTCTAAGGTAACGATGCGAGACTTCAAGGACTGTGTCTCATAACGAACGGCAACTTCCTCGGCAGCCAGCTCGCTTATTTTTGAACTTAAAGCGTTTTGCTCATCCTCTTGCCGGCGAATTTTCTTTAAAAGCATTTCTGCCTGCTGCTTATTAGCAACAACTCGTTTTTCGACAGCCTCGCTGCTTTCAGAAAAAACTTTCGCAGCGTCAACAGCTTCTTTTTGCTGCTGACGCAAACGATCGGCGTTAGCTTTGTTATTGCTCATCAGCTGTTCTTGATAATGCAGCTTATTGCGCAGCTCCGCCAAAATTTGAGCGTTTTTAAAAGCCGTTTCTTTATTTCTTTCCAGCTCAGCCTCCAAAGCGGCCAGAGCCTGCTTTTTGCTTTCCTCATCGTTAAGACTGCCGGCTAAAAACTGCTGCTGCCCGCAGATATCCGCCTGCAATTCTTCTTCCTTAAGCTGCAGTGTCTTTTTTTCGGCGCATAGTTCCTCTTCCTTAGTAAAGAGCTCTGCCAATTTTTTATGTAGCTGTTCAAGAGCAGTCGAAAGCTCGTCTTTGCGTGCTGCTGACACGGCAATTTTTGAGCGGATTTTCTCAGCCTGCCCCTGCAGCTCATAAAAATGACCGCGCAGGCTTTCCAGCTCCAGATCAAGACCGCTGATCTGCGCTTTAAGCTGTTCCAAGCTGCTTTCATCCTTAACTTGCCGGGTCTCGGCAGCCATTAATTCGCTTTGCGCCGCAGCCAGATTATCTTCCATTTCCGCCAAGCGGCTGTGTAAGTCAGCCAGCACTAAAATAAACCAGGCCAGCTCCAATTCATCTTTTTCTTTTTCCAAAACTAAAAAACGCCGTGCAGACTCGGCTTGTTCACGCAAAGGCTCAAGCCGTCCGGCCAGCTCGCCGATAATATCGCCGATACGCTCCAAATCGTGTTCTGTTTCCGTCAATTTCTTAATCGATTCGCGTTTACGGTTACGGTATTTAATAATCCCGGAGGCTTCCTCAACTATTGCTCGCCTGCCTTCAGGTTTGGCTGTTACGATTTCGTTGACCTTATCCTGACCAATCAGGGAAATCCCCTCAAGGCCGATACCGCTGTCTAAAAATAAATTAGTAATATCCTTAAGACGGCAAGAGCGGTTATTAATCAAAAACTCACCCGCGCCATCACGAAAGGCACGGCGGGTAATAACTATTTCGGTAAAGGGCTGCGATAAATGACCGTCCGAGTTATCCAAAGTAAGGGAAACCTCGGCCATACCCAAAGCTTTGCGTCTTTTTGAGCCGGAAAAAATCACATCCTCCTGCTTACTGCCACGCAAAAGTCTTGAGTTTTGTTCGCCCAAAACCCAACGAATAGCATCAGAGATATTTGATTTACCGCTGCCGTTAGGTCCAACGATACAAGATATCCCCTGCTCCAATTGAATTTTTGTTCTGTCGGTAAACGATTTAAAGCCCACTAGCTCAATTTGTTTTAAATACATAAATACCTACCGATTAGAGAATTTTTCATATTAATATATTAAAATATTTTATCATAAAAAATTATTTTCGCCAAGGCCTTGTAAAAATTCTTTATACAACAAAACAACGCCATCAGCTGATAAAGCACCGGCTGGCAGAGTTTGATCGCCAACAATTTTTAATAAGGGATAGCTTTGCAAAAGAAGCTTTTTATTTTCAGCCTTATGGCCGATTAGCAAAGGCAAATCTGCTTTGGGGCATAATATCTTTTGCGGAGCTCTAGCCCTTTGCAGCAATACAAGGGCCTGCCACAGCTTAAGGCGGCTATATACCAAATGCCCAAAGGCCGGATGATACGGCCCCGCTAAAACCGCTTGAGCCAGTTTAACATCAGGATTTAAACCCAATCTGATTACGGCAATCTGCCGCCGCTGAAATATTACCAGCATACGCGCGGCAAGATCCACAGCCTCCTCAACAGTTTGCGGTTCATAAAGCCCACGCCTATACAGCTCGGCAAGAGGTGTATTTTCAATCACCACAGTCGGATAAATTCGCACAAAATCGGCCAGTTCCGCCGCCTGACGAGCATCAAAGAGGCTCAGATCTTTGGTCTGCTCCGGCAGTCCCGTCATCAGTTGAATACCGACAGAAAAACCAAATTCCCGCAGCAGGCGCACAGCAGGCTCAATCACCTCGTTTTTATAACCCCTGCCGGCAGCCAGCAAAACCTCGTTATTAAAGCTCTGCACACCCAGCTCAACTGTTTTTACGCCATAACCTTTCAGTAAAAAACAATTATCCTGATTAATACAATCCGGTCGTGTAGATATTCTTATAGCTCTTTGTTTTTTAATGTTTGGCTCGTTAACCGCCTGCAAATATTGCAGCTGTTTTTCCTTACTTAAGCCTGTAAAGCTGCCGCCGTAAAAAGCGATCTCCATATTTTTTAATGAAAAAAGAGCCAGCTCCGCACGAATTTCCGCCGGAGTTGGCGATTTAATCCGACCGCTGATTTGTCTTTGGTCGCAAAATATACAATTATGCTTACAGCCCTCCATCGGAATAAAAAAGGGCAAAATATTTTTTTTTGCACTCATTTCATTTTAACCCTTAGCTTGTCCAGCCATTTATCTTTATTCTTTAAAGCTTCTGCCGCAGCAGCCAGCTCGCTGAGTTTTTTACTGTGCCCCTTGGCCTCTCCTAAACATACTTTCCCACAATAAGCCCCCGAATAAAAGGTTTTATCATGATCAGGGCCCTCAGTATGAATCAGACGATAAGAAACCTCGCCGTAGCCGCCGCTTTGTACCATTTCCTGCAAAAGGCTTTTTTTGTCCTCATAATCCTCTTTTGAAAGCGTATTCATTTCCTCAGAAAAAAGCTTAATAAACAAATTCCGCGCCGTATCAATGCCCCTGTTCAAAAACAAAGCCCCGAAAACAGCCTCAAAAGCGTCCGCCAATACCGACATTCTTTGACGATCACCGGCCGCTTCACTGCCTCGCCCAAGTAATATTTTCTCATCAAGACCTATTTCTAAAGCTTTTTTGGATAAACCTGCTTCGCAAACGATAGCCGCCCTCATTTTTGTCAGTTCTCCCTCGGCTGCATCGGGATACAATTTAAAAAAATATTCTCCGCATAGCAAATCCACTACGGCATCACCCAAAAACTCCAAGCGTTGATTATCCCCGCATTCACCCTGCGGCCCACCCTCAAAATAAGTTGGATGAGTCAAAGCCTGCTCCAGCAAGCAATAGCCTTTTTTGGTAAAACCCAACTCCTCTCCCAGTTGAGCAGTAATCTCCCGATATTGATCCTTATCACGACCCATAATTAAACAATTACTCCTTAATCTTTTCTGCTTCGGCAGTCATTTTACCGATAAGGTCTTTTTCCAAACACGATACGGCAACTGCCACAGCGTTTTTTATGGCCTTGGCATTTGAGCTGCCATGACAGATAATACTGACTCCGCGCACGCCTACCAGCGGAGCGCCGCCATGCTCTTTGTAATCAAGCATTCCCTTTAAATTACGCAGACCCGGCATAACCAAAGCCGCGCCAATTTTACGCTTTAAGCCGGCAGTCAATTCTCTTTTTAGCAGGCTCATCATAGTCATTGCCGTGCCTTCAATGCTTTTTAAAGCAATATTGCCGGAAAAACCGTCCGTAACCATTACATTGTAGTCGCCTGTTAACAAATCGCGACCCTCCAAATTGCCGATAAAATTCAAATCGGATTGAGCCATAAGTTTGTGAGCGGCTACTGTCAGCTCGTTACCCTTACAATCCTCGCTGCCATTAGAAAGTAAAGCAACGCGGGGGTTAGCCTCCCCCTGTAAAACCCTGGCATAAACCGAGCCCATAACGGCAAATTGCAAAAGCTGTTTGGGAGTACAGTCCGAATTGGCACCCAAATCCAAAAATAAGCGGCCTTTACCGTCCACCGAAGGCAGCTCGCTGGCTATTGCGGGTCTTTCAATACCCTTAATACGCCCCAATAACAGCAAAGCCGAGGCCATCTGTGCCGCAGTTGAACCGGCTGAGATAACGGCATCTGCTTCATTATCCTTAATCAGCTTAGTTGCCAACCAAATAGAGCAATCGCGTTTTTGACGAAGATTTTCAACTGACTCGTCCATCGCCATAACAGTAGCAGCGGCAACAAGACGGCAGTTGACAGGCAAAGGATTAATACTATCCAAGACCTCTTTTTTGCCAACCAAAATAAACTGATGCTCGGGATATTTAGCGGCAGCAGACATACTGCCTGCAACTATTTCGGAAGGGGCATTATCGCCGCCCATTAAATCTATGGCTATTCTCATTTTACAACTCCTTACTTAGCATATGATAATTTACGAATAAAATCGCTCATTGTGTCTTCACCGGAAACGGTAACGCGAGGAATCGAAAAAATATCATCTCTATCTAAATTTGCTATACGGCGACTAACGGTAAAACCGCCCGCATAGCCAACCTGCTTAGCAATAGATACAATCGTCGGCGTAGAAATACCGTAAGGATAAAATATCGCTGTATAATCTGTCGGACAGTGCTTCCGTAAAAACAGATAAGCGGTAGATAAATCCGTATATACCCTTTGATAGTATTCTTCATTTGTCTCTAACCGTCCCAGCTCAAACAAATAAGCGCGTTCGGTCGAGGCATTGCCGGTTTTTCCAAAACGATCAACGCTGACCGTACCATGTAAATCAAAGGTATGGCTATGACACTCAATCATTCCGCCGGCACACATTTCCTCCATTTGCTCAATTGTAAAATGCCGTACCGATTGAAGATCGTATTGATTACGACCGCGGCTGTCAGATATTACCTGTTCAGAAATGCTGGTACTAATAACCGGATTAATAGTTGCACAAAAACCATATTTTTCTAAAATCGGTAAAGCGTAAAAATAATTGCTTTCATAACCGTCATCAAAGGTAATACAAACTGTTTTTTCCGGCAGGCTTTCACCTCTGATAAAATGCTCTAGTAATTCAGAAGTAAAAATTGATTGATAACCATTTTCATATAAATAGCGCATCTGTTCTTCAAAATTCTCGATCGACACAATTGCACCGTTAGCATAATTCCCTGTTCCTTGATATGTTTCGGCGGGAGCTAAATGATGATACATCAAAACAGGAATATCCCGCGTCATATTATCTTGAGTAACAACGGGAAGCGGCAAATCATCACTGTATCTGATAGCAAAAGAGCTTGTTAATATAAGCAAAACAGCCAACGCAATGAATAAAGAAGCCGCAAAACCTTCTGTACATAAGCGCGTTTTACGAATAATACCAATCAGCTCCTTACCAAAATATAAATTATTAAATATTATAACATATATTTTCCAAAAAAACAAAAAAACCGACTTTTTTCGTCGGCTTTTTTCTCAAAATTTAAGCATTGGCAGCAGATTTCTTTTGTTCTACGACCAAACGGCCATTATAATAGCCGCATTCAGGGCAGGCGCT
>JAQVWQ010000070.1 GCA_028709615.1 Clostridia bacterium
TAGCAAGAGCCAAGCCTCCGTGCGCAAGCGGTCCTAATAAAATAAAACTGAAAATTACATTTATTACAATGGAAATGAGCCCCATCCAAACCGGTGTTCGCACATCTCCTGTTGCATAATAAGCGCGAGTTATGACCATATTGGCCGCTACAGCCACTAGGCCAAGACAGAAAAAAAGCAAAGCATAGGCTGTGATCTGCGTGGCATAGGCGGTAAATTCTCCGTGCTCAAATACCAAGGTCACAATAGGAGTTCTGAGAACAATTAAACCAACAGCAGCGGGTATGGCAATTATAGCGACCATTCCCAAACCTTTATTAACTGTCCTTGCTAAAGAGGTTTTATTATTATCTAAAGTATTTTCGGCCAATACCGGGTAAATAACAGCAGCTATGGCCGCTACAAAAATGCCGACAGGCAAATTCATCAATTTTGAGGCATAGTTTAAAGCAGAAATACTGCCTTCAGTCATTCCCGAAGCAAAGACTCTGTTTAAAGCAAAATAAATCTGATTGACAGCAACGCCGATTACAATCGGTAAAATGTCTTTAAATGCTTTACGAATAGCCGGATGCCGATAATCACAAATAGGATAATACTTAAAACAATGCTTATGCAAAGGTATAATTTGAATTATTAAAAAGCCGATAAAGCTGATTAAGGTTGCCCAAGCCAGTGAATCAATACCAAAGGAAGAAAAAAAGATGACACCCAAAATAATGATTACATTAGAAACACCCGGCGCAGATGCTCCGGCAGCAAAACGGTGACAAGAATTGTTAATACCGTTTATTACCATTGCCACACCCATAAGCATTACAGAAGGAAACATAATGCGAGTTAGGCGAACGGCTACCTCTGCAGTTTCTGCAGGCAAATTGGGAGCGGTAATAAAAACCAGCCCGCGGGCAAAGATTATGCCTAAAAGCGACAGAACCGTCAACGAAATGAAAGTAAGATTAATTAAACTGCTTCCTAAACGATAACCGCCCTCATTGTCTCCTACTGCCCAATATTTTGTTAAAATCGGCACTACCAATGTTATTAAAGCAAAACCTAAAATCGCCTGCAAAAAATACGGTAGCGTATAAGCAACCAAATAGGCATCGGTCATCGCCGAAGCACCAAATCCATGCGCTATTAAAGCCTCTCGCAAAAAACCAAACAGCTTAACAATTAAATTAATTATAACCACCACAGTAGTTGTTTTCGCAATTCCGGCTGCCATTTCTACCTCAAATTATCCTAAATTATTATTTAACCGAATTAATAATCTTTTGCGCCGTTTCGGCAGACAAGGTCTGCCAAGCAATCCGATTCTCGATAAGCTGGGATTGATATTTTTCTTTGTTGCGTAAAAAATGCCAAATGCTTTCTATACAATCCCTATTAAAGCCGCTTACCTGACACAGCAAAGGACAGTTTGTTTGCCGGCAAAAGCTGTCGATCTTGGGATCGTAGCTGATACCGCCAAAAGGCGTGCCCGCGGCTGCCGCCATTATCAAGGAATGAAGACGCATACCTATTAAAGCCTCACAAGCGGATATTTCAGCGATAACCTCGGCTGCGGTCAGGTTTTCGGCCATGATCTGCGGCCTGCTGCGCATTAAAGAGGCAACTTGCTCAGCCAACTGTCTGTCTTGCGGTTCGTGAAAGGGTAAAAGCTTGATTATTTGCCCCCCGGCAGCTAACTCATCCAAAACTGCGGCAACGGCTTGCACTTGCAAGCCCGACCAGGGCCGCAAGGCGACAGCCAATAAGTGTTTTTGTTTTACTTTATTGTCTTTACTGTTAAGTGTTAAAACCGGATCGCAGACAACTTCAATTTTATCGCTATTAACTCCTATCTTGCGGGCCAGCTCAGCGCTTTGAGCATCACGAAAGGATAAATAAAGACACTCATTTAAGGCCTTGGCGGTTTTTCGGCGGCTTTTTTCTTGCAAAAGCGGGCCTAAGCCTTGTGCAAAAACAACGGTTGGCTTACCGGCTATACGCGCCATTTTCAGTTGCAATAAATAAAAAGATAAAGAACGGCTGCCTGTAACATCTTGCAATAGACTGCCGCCGCCTAAAATAAATAAGTCTGTTTCTTTTAACGCCCGCCAAAATTGCCCCAATTTCCAACGATTAACGGCCTTAACCTGATAAGCCGCAGTTGTTTGCTCGGGGTTGTTTGATAATACGCAGATTTGGCAATCAGGCTCCGCCTGCCGCAAAAGGCCAATGATGGCCTGTAAAACCGCCTCATCGCCTAAATTATTAAAACCATAATAGCCTGTTATTAATAATCTTTTCATTGCTGATACCGTTCGGACAAAAGCCGTTTTCGATCCTTATTGATTATCTTAACAATAATGTTAATTAATAAAATTGCCATAATACCCAATATAATGCCCAGCCATAAGCCGTTAACTGTCCGCAAAACCGACATAACAAGCGGCGTATGAATATGAGCAAAGGTATTGACCAAAGAAATCTGGCCAATAGAAGCTAAAAGCAAAACGGGAAACATACGATATTTATAACCATAATAATATACAATTAACAACAAAGGATGTCCAAAGGCAAATTCTTTAGTACGCGGCCGGGCATAAAGCAAATCGCTAAGATGGGCCCTGAACAGCCTTTCAAGAGAAGAAACAGAATTTGGATTGTCATTACCGGTACGCATTAAATAATAAGCAATCACAGCCAAAATTACCACACCGATCAACGCACAGGCAAATGTAACCGGATTTTTTAGCAAAGCAATAAATTTATTGATACCCTCGCGCCAGCCATCAATTACAAAGAAGAAGAAAACGCCCACAATCATAATCGGCAGTAAATGCGCCAGTTTAACGCCGGCAAAAATATTCAATCCAAGCATATAATTGCCATCGGCCAATATGCCAACCATTAAAAGAGCGCCTATCAACGAACAAGCTGTGGTAATTATCAGCAAGCCGATTGCCTTTAATAAAGATTGCTTTTTTAAGGGCAGAAAAGTGCAAAGAGCAAGCGAGGGAAAAACTACAACGGACATAAAGGCAAATAACTTTTGCAACAGGCTGATTCTTTCTGTTATAATCAGCCCGCCGGCCACCAGCATAGCCAAAGCAAATAAAACCATACCGTATTTGCGCGGCAATTTAAAGCGCAGGTAGAGCAAATAAGCTCCCGCTGTGACGCCTAAGGCGCAAAGCAATAATATGCTGTTTTGCGGATAAAGCGGCTGAGCCTCGGCGGGAGTTTGCATCATAACGCCCTTTTGCCACAAAACCTGCTGAATATGCTGAGTATAAGCAATATTTTGCTCTAAAGGCACGCCGATGATAAATCGCACCAACAAAAGCTTTTGATTGCGCTCGGAAGCCGCCAGCTGCAAACGGTCCAAGGCTGTATTTTCGCTAACGGTTGTTTTCATTTCGGCCTCGGAAATGGAGTGCAGGCGCAAAACCTGCTGATCCATAGCCAAACCCAAGCTTTGAGCTCCTTTTTGCGGAGAAAATTCCATATATACAAAAGAAGCATTAAGGCCCTGAATCACCTCGGCCCAAACATCGCGGATTTGGCCCCACTGCTGATCGGGCAAATTAACACCGGGAATAGTATTATCGTTAAAGCCGATAGCAAGCAAATCCCGTCCGGCTAATTGTTTTTGATAAAGCCGTACCGTATCGGTCGTAAAGCTGCCATAGGGATAATCGCGAATTTGTAGTACTAAACTTAAGCCGGCAGCTTCGGCGGCATCAAAGCCTGATGACGAAAAGCCGACACCCATTGTTTTTAAATCGCTGTACGGCAATGTTAATGCCAAACCTTGACGGCCATCAGCCGTAGTAAAGGTACGGCAGGCTTCAGGCTGGGTTTTTTGGTCAATTTGCTGCTTGACCCGCTGCAGGTCATCTTTATTTTTAAAGAAAACATAGTTATCCTTTTCGGAAAAACCGCCGGGCAAAAGCGCCGGGTTTTCGGCAAGCAGCAATTCGGTGCCGCTATAAAAAACAGCGGTGCCTTCATTTTCTAAATCTTCTACGGTTTGCTCTTTAAATAAAATCGCCCCAACATATGGAGAAAAGGCCTCTAAAATCTCATTTGTTGTTTTATTCTCGCGGGCTGCACTGTCACGCACCTGATCCCATTGCAATAAAACAACAGATTGTTTATGGGTCGTTTCGATCATCAGCCGCTGCCAGCCCGCATAAAAAGCGGCAGCCATAGCTATGACAATACATAACACCGCAATAATAATATCCGGTTTGCTTTTTAAAAATTTCAAGAAGCTGTCCTCCTGAATACGATTTTTTAATATGTTGTTATCTTGATTTCTGACGGTACGGTAACATCTTCGTCACTGACCGTACCAACGGAATAATTTCTGAATTCGCAAGCATAATACAAGGTGCCTCCACGCATATCACGCTGCTCATACTGTACGGGCAAGGCGGTTTCGACATTGACCCAAAGCATTTTTGCTCCGTCGGCAGATTCTAAGATCTTGCAGGTTTCGCCGGCAAATTCCACAGTTTCGCCAATAGTAAAATTGGCGGCATAAGCGAATTTTGTTGCCAGTACAGGCAAGGATTCGCTATCGTCCTCGATAATGAAAGATAATGCTTCGCTATCACCGCTGCTGTAAGTAGTTATAGTTTGCGCAGCTAAATCGTAATACTCGTAAGCTGTACTGTCATCATCGCTGAGCGCGCGCACAACTTTAACCTTTTTTCCTTTAATATATATTTGTGAGTTAAATTCGCCCTCGCCGCGATCTTGAACCAGAGTATATTGAAGATTATTATAAGATGCACATAAAGCATCAAGATCATCAATAGTAACAAAATTGTATTTGTCGTCATCCTCGGCGGGATTAATAATCACCTTGTCGGGATTATTATTGCCCGAAGGCTCAGAAGCGTTAACTGCAGGCTGATTCTGTCCGTCAGGCCCGGTCGATTCATGGCCGCCGGCACAAGCGCTAAAAAGGCCAAGCGCCGCTATTAGCATCATCAGCCATAGTCTTTTTGTTGGCATTTTGATTATTCTCCCCTTAAAATATCAAATAATTAGTTTTTTAAATATCTGTCTAAACGAGCTAAAATTGCAGTGGCTTCCGCTCTGGTGGTAAAATCCTTAGGTGAAAAGCGGTTATTGTCTTTGCCCGTAATCAAGCCGGCATTAACGCATACTGCGCTGGCATTTTTAGCCCAAACAGAAATCTGACTGCTGTCGCCCATATTCTCCAGCTTAACTATGTCACTGTTTTGTTCTTTATTTTTAATAACTAAAGCCCTTGTGATCAGCGCTGCCATTTCCTCACGGGTAATTTTGGCATCGGGGGCAAAAAGACCATTACCATAGCCTGTAATCAAACCGGCGGAAGCTGCGGTTACCAGCTCATTGTAATTAGGAGTATCAACGGAAATATCGGTGAATTTATCTGCGGCGGATAGGTCTTGACTCAGCTTTAACAACCTTGTCAGCCAAACAGTATATTGCGCACGGGTAATATTGACCTGGGGCTCAAATTTGCCGCCGGACTCGGTAATGATTCTGTAAGACTGCAAATATGCCACTTCGCTTTCGGCCCAATGCCCTTTCATATCAGCAAAGCCCGTATAAGAATCAGTTTGCTGCGGCTTGCTCTCCTCGGTCGGGGTTGAAGCTGCGCTGTGATTTTTAGCGGCTAACGCACAGTAAAAGCCGGGCTTATCAAAGCTAAATGTAATCAGACCGTTAGCGGTATCTACCGTACCTCCCTCAAAAGACCAGCTGTAACGCTCCCCGTTATCGGGACGGTCGTAATCATCAACAGAATAATAACGCAGCATAGAGGCATCCCAGGTTGTAGGCATAATGTCGTTACCGGAGCGGCTTAGCCATACATAAGGAGCGGCCATATTTAACGAAGCGCCAAAGCTCGAATACGAATACTTATATGCGCTGTTAGAGAGGATTTCTGCTTTAATGCGAAAGGCGGTTTCTTCATCACAATACAAACCTGCCGCGTTCATTATCGGCTTAGCAAAATAATTATGAACATTGGCGGAAGCATCGGTCAGAATTTTTAATTTAACAGTTATGCTTTCGCCGGTAGCCACATAATTGTTAAATTGTTCGTTAATAAAAGCCTTGCCGTCAAGGGTTATAATTTGTTTGCTGTTAGAGAATTTAACTCTTAATTTAATGTTCTTTTCGGCCATATATTTAATTAACTTGGCTTCGATGGTGATTTCTTTATCCTTATCGGAGCCCAGTACCTCGTAAACCTTTGTTACATCAATATCTTTATTGACAATCATATCGTAAGTAAATTTTTGCTTGACAACTGCTTGAGCAGGATCGGCACAAGCAAAGACCATAATTAACGCAAGTAGACCGGCAATGAGCTTTTTCATATCTATCTACCTCCAAAATTTATTTAATACTCATCTATTATAAATTATAGCACAAGATATATAAAAAGAAAACAAAAAAAGCGGCTTGCGCCGCTTTTTTTATTATTATTGATAAACGCCGTAGCTGATGGCATTTTTGGCCTGATTATAATTGTTAATAGCATTCATCAAGCCCGTTTCGGCCTGCAAATAAGCTGCCTCGGCATTTTGCACATCATAAATAGTTGCCATTCCGTTATCGTAACGCAGCCTTGTTAAACGATAAGCCTCCTTTGCCAAATCACGGCTGGCGGCATAAGTTCTGTAATTAGCCTCGGCGACAGCCAAATTTTCATAAGCTAAGCGCACGGCAGATTCCAAGCTGTCGGCTGCTGAACGCAGAGCCTGTTTTTGTTGCTCGTAAGCAATAACGCCCTGCTTGTAGGCATAAGTGTTTTCGGCATTAAAATCCTTAACTTTAGTAAAGGTCAGGGCGCCGATCGCCTCGGCGGTTTTGGCCTGATTGTAAGCTAAATCGGTTTTTAAGGCCTCTTCTAAGCTCTTTTGCAAGCTAAGCCCCTCGGCAGCTTTAAAGCTTTGCTTGTCTTTAATAATTATTCTTGTTTCAACTGCTTGGTTTAACAGCGAGTTTAAGGCCATTCTGGCAGAAAGCACGCTTGTACGGCCGTTTTGATAAGTTGCTTGCGCATTTAAATAAGCAGATTCGGCGTTCATTACATCCATTTTGGAGGCTACGCCCAATTTTTGTTTGCTAACAGTATTATCGTAAAGCGTTTTGGCGTTATTTTGTGACAGTCTTAAGACCTCTAAATTTTTTTCGGCTAACTGCAGACCGT
>JAQVWQ010000071.1 GCA_028709615.1 Clostridia bacterium
AAAGAGCGAACATAATCGCTTAATTGCTCAGCGGAAAGTCCGCTGGGTACAGTCGGACGGCCCTTGATTTTACCTGACAGCTGAACAACTATTTCCACAGAATCCTTAACCAAAGCGTCCTCGTCCCAAACGGGCCAGCTTTGCAGGTGAACGCTCGTACTATGTCCTGTCAGCTCCCATAATTCATCGGTAATATGCGGAGCAAAGGGCGCCAGCAAGGTAATTAAAATTTCGCGGCCCTCGGTAGCAACGGCCGGGTTGACCTCGCCGTCGAGATAATCGTAATAAGCATTGACGGCCTCCATAATCGAGCTGATAGCCGTATTAAAGTTAAAGCGGTCGCCGATATCGGCCGATACCTTTTTAATTGTGGTATGGAGAGCGCGGCGGGCGGTTTTATCGCGCTCGTTCAGCCCGGCAAGCGGAGCGGCCGGATAATCGGCCAGATTCAAGATCAAGCGCCAAAAACGGTTAAGGAAACGATAGCAGCCCTCGACGGCCTGATCGTTCCATTCCAAATCGCGTTCGGGCGGAGCGGCAAAAAGAATAAAGAGGCGAGCCGTATCCGCACCATATTTATTGATAATTTCCTCGGGGGAAACCACATTACCCTTGGATTTGCTCATTTTGCCGCCGTCTTTTAAAACCATGCCCTGTGTCAGCAGGTTGGTAAAGGGCTCATCTTGTGATACCAAACCGAAATCACACAAAGCCTTGCAGAAAAAGCGTGCGTACATCAGGTGCAAAATTGCGTGCTCAACACCGCCGATATATTGGTCAACAGCCATCCAGTAATCGGTTTTGGCCTTGTCAAAGGCTTTTTGCTCGTTATGCGGATCACAGAAGCGGAGAAAATACCATGAGGAACAAACAAAGGTGTCCATCGTATCCATCTCGCGCACTGCAGGTCCGCCGCAGACGGGGCAAACTGCCTGTTTAAAGCTGGGGCTGGTTTTTAAGGGACTCTCCCCTCCGGGGGTAAACTCAACATCGGTAGGTAAAAGCACCGGCAGTTGCTCGTCGGGGACGGGCTGCTCGCCGCATTTGGGGCAATAAACGATGGGGATCGGCGCGCCCCAATAGCGCTGACGGGAAATCAGCCAGTCGCGCAGGCGATAGTTGATAACCCGCTTGCCGATGCCCTTTTGCTCAAAATCATCGGCCATGGCGGCCATCGCCTCTAAACGGTTTTTCATTCCCGTAAATTGAGCGGAATTGATCATTACGCCGTCATCCTCATACGCGTGACCGATATCACGGGCATCAGGGTCGGCGGGATCGGCAATGACAAATTTTATCGGTAGGTTATATTTTTTGGCAAAATCATAGTCGCGCTGGTCGTGAGCAGGTACGCCCATTACCGCGCCCGTACCGTATTCCATTAAAACATAGTTGGTAATCCAAATCGGCACCTGCTCGCCGGTTACGGGGTTTATTGCCATAGCACCGATCGGCATACCCTCTTTTTCTAATTCGGCGGAGGTTCGATCAATTTGCGAAAGCTTGCGCACCTTAGCCACAAACTCTTTAACGGCGGCCTCCTGCTGTTGACCGGCGATCAGCTTGGCAACCAGCGGGTGCTCGGGAGCTAAAACCAGATAGGTTACACCATAAACCGTATCGTGACGGGTAGTAAAAACGGGCAGCGGCTCGCCGCCTGTTGTTTTAAATTCCAGCTGCATACCCTCGCTGCGGCCGATCCAGTTTTCCTGCATTGTTTTAACCTTATCGGGCCAGCCCGGCAATTTTTCGATATCGTCAAGCAATCGTTGGGCGTAATCGGTAATTTTAAAGAACCATTGCTCCAGATCCTTTTTGGTAACCTCGCTGCTGCAGCGTTCGCAGCAGCCGTCAACGACCTGCTCGTTGGCTAAAACCGTTGCGCAGGAGGGGCACCAGTTGACCGCGGCCTTTTTTTTGTAGGCCAAACCGTTTTTGTAAAGCTGCAAAAACAGCCATTGTGTCCAGCGGTAATAATCGGGCAGACAGGTTCCCACCTCTCTGTCCCAGTCGTAGCTGATACCCAAGGTTTGCAGCTGCTCGCGCATATTGATTATATTTTCTCTTGTCCAAGGGTCGGGATGAACGCCATTTTTAATAGCTGCGTTTTCCGCGGGCAGGCCAAAGGCATCCCAGCCCATGGGGTGCAAGACATTAAAGCCTTTCATTGTTTTATAACGGGCGACCACATCGCCGATAGAATAGTTGCGTACATGACCCATATGCAGCTTGCCGGACGGATAGGGGAACATTTCCAGCAGATAATATTTTTCCTTATCCGCATCCTCCGTTACATGGCCAAGCTTCTGCTTAGCCCATTTTTGCTGCCATTTGCTCTCGATTGCTTGCATATCGTATTTTGCATCCATTGTCTAAACCCTCCGCTTGCAAATATAATGATAAAAAAACAATACTTTATTATATCATATATTATTAAGCTTTTCAAGGATAGATACGGTCAATTAAAGTGCCCTTTTGTAAAATAACGGCGGCAAAGGGCTGATTTTTGTCAACGCCCAGCTCGGCTCGCAGCTCGCCCTGCTGAGAAGTGCTTTTGCGCTCTTTGGCCATCTCGCCGTATTTGGCAATTGCGGCCTCTTCCAGAGCGGATACAATTTCTTCCGCGTCCTCGGCGCGCGGCAGCCAAAAGGTAATCAGCAGCTTGTCCCTGCTTTGCAGCTCGGCTAAGGTGCTTTGCATAGCCAGATAATTTTCGGCGGCGGTGGCGGCTATAACCCCATCGGCGGCGGCGGTTACCACCTGCCGCAGGTATTTTTCGCGAATATCACCCGCTGCGTAAACACCGGCAATATTGGTCTGCATTTTTTCATCGGTAATAATATGGCCGCTTTCACTCAGCTCAATTGTATCGCCGAACATTTCGGTCATAGGCCGGCTGCCGATCAGGCAAAACACGCCGTCGCAGCTTTCGGTATGCTGTTCGCCGGTTGCGGGGTTCTCTAAAACCACTCCCTCAACCTTATCGCTGCCGACAATCTCCTTAGAAACGCTTTGCCACAGCCAGACGATTTTTTCGTTGGCATTGGCCTGCTCAATTACCCTGTGATTGGCAACCAACCCGCCTTCGGCATGACTGACGACGATTTTTACCTTGGAGGCGAAACGGGTTAAAAAGACGGCGGCAATCAAAGCGCTGTCGCCCGAACCGATGACAATGACCTCTTTATTCTTATAAAAAGCTCCGTCACAGGTAGCACAGTAAGAAACACCGCGCCCCGTAAACTTTTCCTCTCCGGGGATATTCAGCTGACGCGGCCTGCTGCCCGCGGCAATAATAACCGCTTTGGCCAAATACTGCGTACCGCTGATACCTGTAATCACTTTGGGTTTTGCTTTTAAATCAACCTGCTCGGCCCGGTCGTTAATAATCTCGGCACCGAACTCGCGGGCATGCTGTTCAAACTTGATTGCAATATCTATACCGCTTGTGCCCAAGCCAAAACCGGGGTAATTAACCAGCTCGTGGGTACGCGCAGCCTGCCCGCCGGAAAACTCGGCCTCTAAAACAGCGGTTTTTAATTCGGCTCGACCCCCGTAAACAGCGGCCGCCAGCCCTGCAGGGCCCCCGCCTAAAATCAGCAAATCATAAATTTGTGACATAAACCTTACCTCCCGTCGGTTATTATTATCTTAATTTTAAATATTTCTGTAAAAGTCAAAAAAAACCCTTTAAAAAACTTATATTTTGTAGTATAGTTAATAAAACTATCGTTAGCAAGCTAACAAATTATTGGTGATAAAATGTCCGGCAATCAGCCTCGTTGTCCGCTTATTAAGCTTTTTTGGGTATTTGCCAAAATCGGCGCCGTTACCTTCGGCGGCGGTATGATTATGCTGCCCTTAATTCAAAAATGCGTTGTCGAAGACAAAAAATGGCTGGACGAAGACGAATATATTGACATTGTTACCGTCACAAATTCCGCGCCGGGAGCCTTTGCCGTCAATGCGGCCGTTTATATCGGTTATAAGCTGCGCGGTCTGCCGGGTGCGCTTGTAGCGGCCTTAGGTGCTATTATACCCTCTTTTGTGATAATTTTACTCATTGCTTTTTTGCTTGCCGGCGGCAAAAATCTTAAAGCGTTAAATGACTTTTTTTACGGCGTTCGCCCGGCGGTTGTGGCTTTAATAGTTTACGCAGCCTTTAAGCTGCGTAAATCGGGGTTACAAACCCCTGCTAACTGGATTTTTTTGGCCCTTGCCTTAATCTTGCTTTTGCTGGGGTTAAACCCTATTTTAGTAATTATCGCGGGGGCTTTAAGCGGCATTGTCCTGCAAAGCCTGCATAAAGTCAGCAAAAAGGAGGAAACACCATGATTTTATGGAATCTGTTTTGCTCCTTTGCGCTGATCGGCTGCTTTGCTTTCGGCGGCGGTTATGCTATTGTCTCCTTAATTCAAAACGAAGTCGTCAGCAAGCAAGGCTGGCTGACTATCAGCGAATTTATTAACATTATTGCCGTATCCGAAAGCACTCCCGGGCCGATTGCCGTCAACACCGCCACCTATGTCGGCTATAAAATCGCCGGGATAATCGGCGCGGCCACCGCTACCTTTGCCCTGCTGCTGCCGCCCTTTATTATCGTCATCGCTTTAGCGATAATTTTGCGCCGCCACAGAAAAAACCCTCGCTTACAACAAGCTTTTTGGGGTATGCGCCCCGTAATTATCGCCTTGATTTTAAACGCCGCCTTTATTTTGGGCGCTCAAGCCTTATTATCGCCTTGGGCAATAGCCGCCGCGGTACTGGCTTTGGTTTTGCTGATTTTTGTCAAAATTAATCCAATTTTGCTGATATTTATTTATGGAGCAGCAGGCGTTATAATTGGCTTAATGTAATAAAATTTAAAAATCTAATAAATAGCTATTGACAACAACGACAAATTACTATATAATAATTTTTGTTCCGCCGTAAAAGTCAATAAGGGGGCATAGCTCAGCTGGGAGAGCGCTTGAATGGCATTCAAGAGGTCAGGAGTTCGATCCTCCTTGTCTCCACCAACAAAAAAACCTGTAGCCAATACGGTTACAGGATTTTTTTGTTTTCTATATGTATTAATTAACCTTATATTAGAGTACTAACTATGTAAAAAATCGTTAAAGCACGATAAGTGATATCCGTTATGCTAAAAAACGATTTTATCTTTAATATTGCAAATTCCATCATTTTTTGATATTATTGTATTTGGAAATGCTTAGTAAAATATATGACTTGTATAAGCCATATTGTGCCTTGTGTTAAACAGGGCCAGAAAGATTGTTAGGATTACAAGCAGTTGCTACGCCACGCTTGTAATCCTCATTACAAGCGCGTCGCAACAACTGCTTATTTGTAGGCATTTCCCATCGTTAGAGGGTAGGTGATATGGATGAATACAAAGATATACTGTGATGAAAGTATTTCTAGCATTCGCGGCCATCTCGAAAAGAGAGACTATAAGTATATCACCTACCCTAAATTTATCTTTTTATGTGGTAAAGGCTTTGATAAGAATATTAGAGATTCTTATTGGTACTCTAATCGCGGTATAATCCACCGATACATAAACAAGTTACTTCCAGATTCCCATATTGTCCTGTCTGAGCAAATGTGGGAAGATGGATTTGATAATAGTATTGATTTACTTACTTTTGAAGAGTTCTTAGCTGAGGTTAGTGATGCTATCATTCTATTTGTCGAAAGTCCGGGTTCATTTTGTGAGCTCGGCGCTTTTGCCTATGCAGATGCATTATTTAGTGATAAATTAATAGTTGTTATGGATGAAAAATATCGTGGTAGCCGCTCTTTTATTTCAACTGGACCGGTCTTAAAGGCAAAAGGTAATGGATCCAAGGTTCTGTTTGCTCAAATTGAAAATGGAGCGCTACTTGCAAGCCAAGAATTGAGAAGTGAAATTATTACATTGGTTGAAACCATTAAGATGAAACAATCTAGAATCAATAAGCGTTTAGTCAACGAAAGTGAAAATATAATATATGTTAACTCATTTATTGTTGAGTTGCTTGAACTGCTGAAGATAGTACAGCCCATTTCTGTACCTGATTTATTACAGTTATACAAGATGATAAAAGGATTTAAATCTTTTACATTTGTAAAAAGGACTGGTGAGAAATTTAAACGTGAAATTAAAAGTGGCTACATTTTAAAATTGCTTCAAAACTCCGGAATTATTCAAGAAAAAGATTCTCATATAAGACTAAGTAATTATAAAAAAACTCAGAATCTGATGCTGAAATACCACGGCAATGCTATGGAACGAGAACGCAATAGGCTTATTTGCAGAAAGTACAGATATGGTGGGCTTGTATGAATTCACTCATTGACCGTATTGCAGAAAATCTGAATCTTGATAGACAATATGTTGCTTCTATTACTCGACGGAGTGAATGTTATTATAAGGATTACACTATACCGAAAATGAACGGTACACGCCGCAAAATAGCGCAAGCAAGCCCAGAACTTAAATCTTTACAATATTGGGTACGAGAAAACATCCTTATGCGCTTGCCGGTATCAAATTCTGCCTTTGCATATAAGCGCGGTGATAGTATCAAACGTCATGCAACATATCATAAAGATGCCCATTTTGTTTTTCATACGGATATTAAGGACTTTTTTCCGAGTATATGTACCAACACACTTACTGTAATACTTGAATCAAATAATTCGGTGATAAAAAATGCAGGATATTGGTATGAGGACACCTGCGAGATAATTGCACATATCTGTTTCAGGAATAATCATTTATGTATTGGTACAGTAAGTTCCCCAGCAATCTCCAATATTGTCATGTATGACTTTGACGAATATTTCCGAAGCTATTGTCATGACCAAGGATACCTATATTCGCGCTATGCCGACGATATTTATATCTCATCACACACTTATATTCCTAGAACCATCAAAAATATGCTTTCAGACCAGCTGTTGAAAAAAGGATTTCTTATTAATAAGATCGGAAGAGCGTCGTGTAGGGG
>JAQVWQ010000072.1 GCA_028709615.1 Clostridia bacterium
CGCTCTTGCGCAAACTTGAGCCATTCGGCCCTTTCGTTTTTGGCGGTGGGGGTTTTGCCGCAGTCAAGGCCTTTAAGCAGCCTTAAGCCCTTCAGCGCGATGTGATAGGCGCCGTTGGCATCGGCGTTTTGCGGCTCGTCCCCCCGCGCGGTGCGCGAATCGAAGAAGCGGCCGTTTTGGTCGGCAACGGGGGATAAAATGTAGTCGTCGCTGTCTTTTGTGCCGCCGTTGCTGTAGCGCAGCTGCAAGGTCAGCTTAAGCAAAAACAGCAGTCTGCTAAAAAAGCTCTTTTCGGTTTGGGCGCAAATTTGCCCGCGCAGGTCGCAGCCTGTTTGGTAGGTTAGGCCGTATTGGGCGAACAGCTTTTTTAGCTCTCCGCTAACATTATGGCATTGATATATTTTTTCTTTTGGGTGATAGCAATAGCGCTCCCGGCCGTAGGTGCAGGCTGTCCAGCTGGTTTTGCCTTCCGCATTAAAAAAGCTTTTGTAGTCAAAGGCAAACTCAAAATAGTCGGCCCGGCCGTTATAACGGATTGTCGTAAATTTTTGTAAAAACTCCTGCGAGGCTTTAACACTGCGGTAGTTTAAGTGTGAGGAATTAAAAAGGTTGACAAAGCCCGTTTGCGGGCAGATTTTGGAGGTGTAGGAGGGCACTACATAATACAAAAAGCCGCTTTGGTTGTAGAGCTTTTCAAAGCTTTCAAAGGGGGCGGTCAGCTGGTAGCCTTTAAGGCAATGCCCAGCCTCAAAGGGTGCGGCCTCTTTAAAGACCAAATAATTAAGCTTGTCGATCAGCGCCTTTTCAAACCTTTGATAGACCTGCTTTTCGATTTTTTGCCGTCCCGCTTTAAAGCCTTTGCTAAGGCTCTCTAAAACGATAACGGCGTTGTTTTTAATCATTAGGCAGGTTAGCTCGTGGATAACATACGAAAGGTAGCCGGCCTTTAAATCTTTAATTTGCTCTAGCGTGCCCCAGTCCTGCCGGGCTTGGGCGCGCTCCTGCTCTTTTTTAGCCAGCAGCTTGTGATAATCGGTGGTGTTGCCGGCGGCCGTAATTTGATTAAAGCTGCCTTGCTTGAGGATCTGCCCCCTTTGATTGATCAAGGTATAGTAGAGCAGGTTTTTTTCGCCGCGGTCGATACCGAGAAGATTGATTTGGGGGTTGTTTTGCAAAAAGCTGTTGACCTGGTAGTTAAAAACAGCCTGCGGCAGCGTGCCCCGACGGAAGTTGATCGTGATCGGGCAGTGAAAATAAAGCTTGTTTTGCATATAGCGGCGGTCTTTTTTTAAATCGTAAGCAAAGGTGCTGGTCTTTTTGCCGTTTAAAGGGTTTTTGTTGTCAATCGGCTTTTTCGCCGGGTGGGTGACCCTGTCGTCTAAAGAGGCCTTGCGGTAAAAAATCTCCGCCTCGCCGTTGAGCTTAAAAACAGGCTGCTCGGCGTTGTCGGCAATATTACATAGGTTGTGCTCATCAAAGAGCATTTGCCAGTAAAGCGTATGTAAATTGGGCTTGCCCTTGCTATATGCCGAAAAATCCTTGTTGTAAATTTCAAACAGATATAATTCGCCGTTTTCGACCGCCTGTTTAACAAAAGCGCCAGCCACATTTTGAAAGGTCAAAGAGTACATTTGGGCATCGGCTTCCCGGTAGAAGCTGTTGACATCGGGGTATTGTTCGGACGGCTTAAATTTAAACTTAAAATACTGCGGCCACTCGCTTTTGGCAATACTGTCTTTGCAAAAATCGATCCAGGCATTTTTGGCATCCGGGTTATTGGCCTCCTTAAGGTGGCTTTTTTGCGCCTTGATTTGCAGAATTTGCGCCGAGGGCTTGTAAAGCTCAAGGTTTTTGGCGGCAAAAAAGACCTTGGGAAACATTTTGTTAACGCCCGAAACCTGCTTGTAAACCATTTTTTCGTAATGCTCGACACTGTCTTGGCAAAGATATTTGCTGCAATCGGCAAACAGCTTAGTGTTTTTTAAAATGCCCAAATAGTATTGGCCGTCCTTGCGCAGCAAAATATTGGTGTTTTCTTCCTCTTTGTTTAAATCCCAGCCGCTTAATAAGGTAGAATTATTAAAGTTAAGCTTAAATTTATCGGTGCTGAAGGGCTTTTGGCTGGCATAGCTGCGGATTAGGTTGTACTTTTTATAAAGGCAGTTCAGCTTGGCAAAGGCGGCGGTAAATTGTGTGTAAAACAATTCGTTGCTGTCGGCAACCGCGATCGGCTTGCCGTCCTGCTCCAGCAAAAACGGCTTGTAAAAATCCTTGGCCCTTAAGATGGTGTCGAGCAGATTTTTAACCAATATTGTTTGCCGATAGCCTAAGCCGCCTTTGGGATTGCCCTCATTGGGCGGGGCCTTGTCCTGATCAAGCTGGGTTAAAGCCAAAACAGGGGCGGCCGCCTCGTAGGCTTGCCGGAGGGGTGTAAGATCGAAGCTTTTAAAATAAAGGGCCGGATCAACAAGCGGGGGAGGGTTTTCTGAGCCGGGCAGGTAGCTGTTGAGCAGCCGCTGCAGCAGGCCCAGGCTGATTACCTCTTTAGTGTTGGCGGCAAAGCGTTTTTGCTCTTTATCGGTGAGCTGTTGACAATGGTAGAAATAAGCGTTGCGGATCGTATCCCATTCACCGAACATTTTTTTGGAGAGCGCATTTAAATCCTTGGTTTTAAGATAAATAAATTGCAGGTTTTCGTCGTTTAAGTAATCGCTCATAATTTTTTGCAGCTCGTTGAGCCGGCTGATGGCCGTTGTATAGCAATATTTGGCCAGCTGCAGCATTTCTTGATCGGTGGTGAGCGTTTCGCTGACGGGGCAGTCGGGTTTTTTGCTTAAAAGCTGCTTATGAAGGGTAATAAGCGTTGGCAGATCCTTGGTCTTTAAGCTGTATTTTTGCCGGTACTCATTAATAATTTGATTAACGCCCTTTGTGCTGTCGCCGTTAAGCTCTTTGCCGATCGCCTGATTGTAGCAGTCGATGCCCTGCTGGCTGAGACAGCTGCCATAATATGCGGGCATAAAAAAAGACAAAAAACTGCCCAGATCCTCGGCCAACTGTGGGTATTTTTGAGTTGAGTCGGCAAGGGCGCGGCAGTTAAAAAAATGCTTTTCCATATTTTCTTCAATAACGCGGTTGGCGATGGCGCTGGCCTTGTCAACCTCGGCAAAGAGGTTGTCGCGGTTTTCTTTAAAGCCCGTAAAATAGGTGGTAAAGCGCTCAAAGGCCTTGAGGGCGGCTAAGCCTTCTTCGTATTCGGCTGCGGTAATTTGACCGCCCTGCAGCCTGCTTTGTAACCAGCAATTAAGCGGCAGCTGCTCGCTGCCGAACAGGTGGCTGTATTTATCCAGGCCGAATTCTTCTTTTTGCTCGGCAAAGCAGGCGGCCAGTTTTTTGCGCAGGCTTTTTTTGGCGGCTGTATATTCTTTTTGGTATTTGCTTTCTTTTTGCTTGCTATTATGGCTTTGCTTAGCGGCGCAGTACAGCTCGTAGGCCTTGGTAATTTCTTCGGCGGAGAAGATCGGCCGAGAGAGGGTTTTATCAATAAAAAGGCGATAATAGTCGTCAAGCAGGGCTTTCATTTTGGGATATTGACAGATGCGCTGCTCATCGACAACAATGGGGTTGCCCTCGCAATGCTTGTAAAAATCCTCAAGCAGCTCCTTGGTTTGACCTATGGGCTTTAATTCAAAGCGCAGGGTTTTGGATAGGGAATATAGACCGGTAAACTGATCAAAAACTGTTTGCATTCCTATTACCTCCTCTTTTTTAAAATAAGCTCTTTTACCAAAAGACGATTAAAATAGAATATCACAGTTTTGTCAATAAAATATAGATATTTCTGATAATTCAATTATAGCATATAGTCAATATATTGTCTAGCGTTTTAATTTAAATAAAAAAAGAGGCTCAAGGCCTCAATTTTTTTATTTTTTGATTGGCTCGGCGGTATTTGGTTTTAAATTTAGCAAAATTATGATTTATAAAACCGCCGCGATTTTTTAAAAGTAAAGAGGTTTAATAGCCGTCGATCAGCGTTAAGCCCAGCTCGGCGCCAAAACGGGCGTTAAAATTGTCGAAGGCCAGCTCCTCAAAGCGTTCGATTAAATAGCTGGATTCCATATCGCATAGATGCAGCTTAAGCGCCAGCGGGTATTTGGCATAGGCCTGCGAAAGCGCAAAGCTGCCGCCCTTGACCGCATCGTCAAAGCCGCCCATATGCCAGCGGACGGCGATGGCCTCGTCGGCCGTCAGCTTGATAAAGCGCTCGATCAGCCAGAGCGATTTTTCGCCGTGCCCCATGGGGAATTGATCGTCAATTTTGTAAAACGAGGCTTTTTCCCATTGGCCGGTTTGCTCGTTTTTAACATTGCGGGTGGCCTCTACATAAAAGGCGGCCTTGCACAGGTCGTGCAGCAGGGCGCAGATGGCAAAGCTGCCGCGCTCATTTTCGGTTGGCTTGTGGCGCTCGCGCATTAAATAATAAACGCAAAGGCTGTGAAAAGCCAAGCCGCCGCGGCAGCCCGAATGGTTGTTGCGCGAGGCGGGAGCGGTAAAAAAGTCGGTTTGTTCAAGCCAGTTAAGCAAACGGGAAATATCGCAGCGGGTAAATTCGCGGCGAAAGGTATCGCAAAAAAGCTCTTTGACGGTCATTTGTGTCATAACGGTTCCTCCTACGGTTATTTCGTTAAAAGCGGGCGCGTAATTCTACTACGCGTCCGAGTATTATTACGGGTAAATCGTAAACCTCTTGCCAGGTAAAAAAAATCGGATCATAAGCGGGATTGAGCGACATTAAGAAAAGCCCCTCATTTTGCTTAACCACGCGCTTAAGAGTGGCTTCGTCGTCGCCGGTGATGATGACGGCGATCTGACCGTTGTCAACATCGCTTTGGCGGCGGATAATCACCGTATCGCCGACCGAAAAACGCGGCTCCATAGAGTTGCCCCCGACCTGCAGGGCAAAGTATTCGCCGCTTTGAGCTTCGCGCTCGCTGACCAGCTCCCAGCCGATAACCTCCTGCGCTGCCGTGTTTAACGGGCCGGCTGCCACGCGGCCTAAAACAGGGATAATGTTGGCCGGAGGGTTGGCGGTTTTATCTTCGCAGGCATCGGGGCCTTCGATCAGCTGTATAGGCCTGAGGTTAAAGTAATCGGCCAGCTCAACAATGCGGCTCATGCGCGGATAGGCTTTGCCGTTAATCCAGTCCGAGAAAGTCGTAGGCGCGATGCCGAGTTCATCACAGACGGTTTTGGGGCGCAGCCCTTTTTCGTTTAATATCGCCCTTAAATTGGCTGATAAAACCCGTCGATTGTCGAATTTGCCCATCTACCTAACCTCCTTTGTTCACATTATACGATAGAAAGACGGTATTTGTCAATGGTTGTCGGAATATTTGTTTTTGATTCCGTTGACAATCCGCGTAAACCGTAGTAATATTGGTTTGTCAAAAGAAAAAGCACGATAAAACCGTAATAAAGGGGAGATGAAAGTGAACTACATAAAACAATTAAACGGTTTTTGGCTGCAGCGACGGCTCAAGCCTTTAACCGGCAGGCAGGCTGATTTATACTATGCTATTTTGCAGTGCTTTAACGAAAGCCACTGGCAGGTGTCTTTAGTAATTCCCAATTTGCTGTTGATGTCTATGTGCACAATGGCTGAGCGGGAGCTGCTGCGTAACCGCTTGACTCTGGTTGAAAACGGTTTGATCGAGTATCGCAGCGGCGGCAGAAACTCAAGCGGCAAATATCGTATTATTCCGCTTTACCAGGACGATGTCGGCGATGATGTCGGCAGTGATGTCTGTCGAAATGTCGATAATAATCTAAAAGAAAAGAAAAAGAATACATATTATAAAAAAAGAAAAAAAGAAAAAAAGGGGCGCTTAATGAAAAAAAACCACTTTGGCGATATCGATAGGTGGATCAAGGCGGTGGGTGTGCCGTTAGACGAGCAAGAGGAGGCGAGGGTCGATGAATAACCGTGAGGCAAGGGCGGCCTTGCGTGAGTGGGGCGCGGCAACAACACAGATAGCTTTTAAAAAACAACGGCTTGAGCAGGTAGCGGAGTTAGCCGAGGCCGCCATGCTGCTGGACAAGTACGATGCGGCGGGCGGCGGGCGCAGTACTCACAGCGCCTTACTGCGGGAGGAAATTGATCTTTTGGGGCGGGAGGCAGAGCATTATCTGCGGCAAAAGCGGCAGATGGACGAGTTTATTAACAGCTTGCCCCTGCTGCATCAGCGGCTTTTGGGGCTGCGTTACATACAAAGGCATAATTGGACATATATTGCCCGCTGCCTCAATTATTCCGAGGCCTCCGTTCGCCGCTTTGAAAGCGAAATTTTGCATCGTTTGCAATCGTGGAAATAAAAATGGCGGGGAAAAATCCCTATGGCAAGCAGAAGCATCTGATTAGGGGGTATTTTGCGCAGGTTGTTTTAAATTTAGCAAATTTTTTGAGCTGACCCTTAAAAAATCGGCACTAAAGGGCTCGCTTGAGCGTTTATAAGCGCTTTTGGCTGTTATAATTGGCGCCAAAAGGGAGGGATAAAAATGTCCGTTGCGTTTGAATTTGAGTCTTCTGTCAGTCAGCTGCCCATAGCGCAGCAGCTGCAGGAAATCGACCGCCGCCTGCGCGCCGTTTTAAACGACTGCCTGCAAAGGGGGGCGGGTATGACACCTGCCCATATCCGCGTGGCCTTGGGCATTTCAGCGCAGCAGCTGGAGGAGTATTTGCAAACGGAGGAGCTGCGCGGCCGCGATGCCGCCCGCCGTGCTGAGCGCGCCCGCCTTTTGCAAAGCTGGCTGGAGCGGGCGGAGCTGGCTACGGTAGAGGCCATCGGCGCCAGCCCCAAAAATTCGGCGGCCTTGTTTTTGGCGCGCTCCGTTTGGCATTACAGCGAAAAAA
>JAQVWQ010000073.1 GCA_028709615.1 Clostridia bacterium
AAACCAGCCTCCCGCTCAGGATAACCATAATAACGCTGCTACTACCATCATCAATGTTAATGTGGCTAAATTGGATAAACTGATGGATCTGGTAGGAGAGCTGGTTATCTCAGAAGCAATGGTAATTGAGAACCCTGACCTGAAAGGTCTGGGGCTGAGTAATTTTGATAAAGCTTCCCGGCAGCTACATAAAATCACGATGGAATTACAGGATATTGTGCTGTCGGTACGAATGGTTCCACTGGCCGATGTTTTCCAAAAAATGCATCGTGTCGTGCGGGATATGAGTAAAAAACTGAACAAGGAGGTACGCCTGGAGATCATCGGCGAAGAAACCGAAGCGGATAAAAATATCATAACCCATCTTTCCGATCCGCTTATGCATTTGGTGCGAAACTCCCTTGACCATGGCATCGAAAGCAGCGCCGAAAGACTAAACAGTAAAAAACCCCAGGCCGGAACCATAACGCTTGAGGCAATGAATGCCGGAAACGATGTTTCAATTATTGTCAAGGACGACGGAAAGGGTCTTAATAAGCAAAAGATACTGGCCAAAGCCAAGAAAAACGGCCTTTTAAAAAAAGACTCGTCGGAAATGACGGACAAAGAAATATTTAGCCTGATCTTTTTACCCGGCTTTTCCACCAACGAAGAGATCACCGAATATTCAGGGCGCGGAGTCGGCATGGATGTGGTAGCCAAAAATATCAGCGAGGTGGGCGGATCGATTTCCATCTACAGTAAGGAAAACGCCGGCACCACCTTCACTATCAAAATTCCTTTAACCTTAGCTATCGTTGACGGTATGAATGTACGGGTAGGCGAGTCAACTTATACCATACCGACCATCTGTATCAAAGAATCGTTCAAGCCAAGGAAAGAAGACCTGATCGTCGATCCTGACGGCAACGAGATGATTATGGTCAGAGGACAATGTTATGCTATTAACAGGCTTCACCAATGCTTCTGCGTAGAAACCGAAATTACAGATTTTGAACAGGGTATTTTTGTGATGGCAGAGCAATACGAAAAAACTGTTTGTATCTTTGTTGACGAGCTGGTCGGTCAACAGCAGGTAGTGGTAAAAGCATTGCCTGCCTATATCAAAAATAACCATAATGTTCAAGGCTTATCCGGGTGTACCTTACTAGGCGACGGCAGCATCAGCTTGATTTTGGATGTGGGTTGGTTTGTCAGTTCGGATTTAGGCGCCTAGCCACTGACGCAACTTCAGCTATTATTCTCCTCATCAGCTATCAGAAAGGAGCACTAAGAATGACAAAAACTATTGAAGAAGACCTTATAGGACAACAGGAAGATACTCAAAAGGGTCGGTTCCTGACTTTTCCCCTGGGCGACGAATCCTATGGCATTGAGATACGCTATGTGACAGAAATTATTGGCATACAACCGATTACCCAGGTGCCTGAACTGCCGGAATATATTAGAGGGATCATCAACCTCAGAGGCAAGATCATTCCGGTAATGGATGCCCGCATCCGCTTCCGTAAACCCTTTATGGAATATAATGACCGGACCTGTGTGATTGTGATCGATGTCAATGATGTATCTATTGGCTTGATTGTCGATAGCGTTTCGGAAGTTATTTCTATCCCCGACGAAGATATCGTGCCTATACCCAGCTTGCAACAGGTAAATAACAGGTATATCAAGGGCATCGGTAAAATCGGCAACGAAGTCAAATTATTGTTGGATTGCAAAAAGATCCTTAATGAAGACGACCTCAACGAGCTTACCAATTTAGAATAAAATTTAATAACTGCTTAAGGGAGATGGTATAGCGATATGAAAATAGCAGGTAAATTATTAACAAGCTTTATCGCCGTCGTTATTATTGCCGTCGCGATCGGCGTGATCGGAATTATAAATATAGGTAAAATACAGCAAAGCGAACAGGCTTCATACGAAAACATTACCGCACCAATGGCGAACATCAATATTATCGCGGTAAACTTCCAATTAGCGCGTATCTATACCCGGGATATGATCATGACTAGCGATGCGGGAACAGTTGATAGTATCTATGCTAAAATCAAAGATTTATCCAGCGAAATAACCGATAATGAGACCGTAATTGAGAAAACCATCGAGACCGAAGAACAGCGACAATTATTTCAAGCTTTTATAGACAACAGAGAGGACTATGTCTCATCTTTAAATGAGCTGTATAAATTATGCCGGGTTAATAACGATGCAGAAGCATTGGCTTTAATGAATGGTGAAATGCTGACAACCTGCAATGCGGAAAAAGAAGCGATTGAGAATATAATTCAAGTAATGGTCAGCGGCGCTAAAGCGGCCTCGGACGCCAATGCCGCCATGGCAAAACAGACTACCTTTATGATGTTAGTTATCTTGGTCGTTGGTATCCTATTATCGATTATTTTAGGAATCGCCATCTCCCGTTTTATCAGCAGACGGCTTAAAGCCCTGGGCACGGTAGCCGAAACTGTCGCTGACGGCGACCTGGGCATCTCAATTAATACGAGTAACAAAGATGAGATCGGCGATGTGGCCAGAGCTTTCCAAAAAATGACCAATCATTTAAATGAAATTATGTCCAATATCAACGCCTCCTCCGATCAGGTAGCTACCGGAGCCAAGCAGGTTTCCGAATCCAGCATGGCGCTTTCACAGGGTGCAACCGAGCAAGCCAGCTCCATCGAACAGCTGACGGCCTCCGTCGAAGAGATCTCTTCAAATACCAAACTGAATTCCGAAAATGCCAATGAAGCCAATAAGCTGGCAGAAGAGGCAAAATCTAACGCCGAACAAGGCAACAGCCAAATGGGCGAAATGCTGAATGCGATGGAGGGAATCAACGAGTCTTCTGCTAATATTTCAAAGATCATCAAGGTTATCGAAGATATCGCCTCCCAAACCAATATCCTGGCCCTTAACGCCGCTGTTGAAGCAGCCAGAGCCGGCCAGCATGGCAAAGGCTTCGCCGTAGTAGCGGAGGAAGTCCGCAACCTGGCTGCCAAATCCGCCAATGCCGCCAAGGAAACGACCGAAATGATCGAAGGCTCGGTCAAACAAGCCGAATCCGGAATGAAGATCGCCGGTCATACCGCCGCTACTCTTAACAATATCGTCAAAGACATCGCTAAAGTTTCAGCCTTAATTGCCGATATCGCGGTTGCCTCCAATGAACAGTCTATCGGTGTCGAGCAGATCAATCAGGGTCTGAACCAGGTATCCGAGGTCATCCAAACCAATTCCTCCACTTCTGAGGAATGCGCCGCAGCCAGTGAAGAACTTTCCGGCCAGGCGGAACTGCTGAAGCAACAGGTTCAAAAATTCAAACTGAAAAAAGACGGTTTTTTCAGCGGTAACGATGAAGTAGGTCCCGAAGTCTTTAAAGTTATTGAAAAACAGCGTAAAAAACTTGCGGCAGATGCTAAGGACGAGGAAAAAACAGAACACCAGCCCGCCGCCGGTAATAAAAAAATTGAATTAAGTAATTTGGATTACGGCAAATATTAAGCATCAGCAGCGGAAACAGCTGATCAGAATGGATCAATTTACAGTGAGAGGGCTTCGGCCCTCTCATTAAGAAAAAAGGTGATGATATGGCAACCGGTAATGCAATCGAAATCACAAATCAGGAATTTCAGCAGCTCTCAACATATATCAAAGCTCATTACGGGATTTTTTTGAAAAAAGAAAAGAAAACCATTTTGACCGGCCGTCTGCAACGGGTTCTGGTTAACCAGGGCTTTAATAATTTTACCGATTACTATAATCATTTGCTGGCCGATAAATCCGGCAAAGCCGTCATCACTTTAATCGATCAAGTCACCACCAATCACACTTTTTTTATGCGTGAGGCGGATCATTTCTATTTTTTCAGGGACTCTGTTTTACCCTATTTGGTCCAAAATGTCAAGAACAAAGATCTGCGGATTTGGAGCGCGGCCTGTTCATCTGGGGAAGAACCCTACACTCTGGCTATGATCATCGATGAATTTCTGGGTAAAGATAATTTTTTATGGGACAGCAAGATCCTGGCCACCGATATCTCCAGCAAAGTACTGGAAATAGCCAAAAGCGGAGTATATAATAGCGAGCGCATCAGTCCGCTGCCATCACTTTGGAGGGTGAATTATTTTCAAAAGATTGATAATAGCAACCATGTTATAAACAATAAAATTAAAAATGAAGTCATTTTTCGTAAATTTAATCTGATGGAACCGGTCTTTCCCTTTAAAAAAAAGTTTCATGTGATTTTTTGCCGTAATGTAATGATTTATTTTGATGCCGAGACCAGAAACGCTTTGGTCAAAAAAATGTTCGATTTTCTTGAAAGCGGGGGATACCTTTTTGTCGGGCATTCCGAATCCATCAGCAAAGAGATCAAAGGGCTTACATACATTAAGCCTGCTATATACAGAAAGGAATAATATCCAAAAAAAAGAAGGTATAGCCATGAGAGCAAACAAGAAAATAAGAGTACTGATTGTTGACGACTCATTGGTTTTTCGGGAAGTTTTATCCAAATCTATTTCCGCCGATCCGCTTTTAGAGGTAGTCGCCAAGGCGACAGACCCCTTTGATGCGCGGGACAAAATATTAGAATTTGAACCGGATGTGATGACCTGTGATGTGGAAATGCCGAAAATGAACGGCATTGATTTTATTCGCCGCTTGCTTCCTCAATACCCTTTACCGGTAGTTGTGGTTAGCAGCGTCAGCAATGCCGTATTTGAAGCGATGAATGTTGGAGCCATCGACTTCGTAACTAAGCCAAATGTCAGTAATCCTAAAGATATTGAGAGATTTATTAATGAATTGATTGCTAAAATAAAAGTTGCAGCCACTGCCAAGGTAACAGTAGCCCCAAGCTTACCGGCAGGGGAAATCGGCGATAACTGCAAAATGGATATGAAAAAGATTATCGCCATGGGGGCCTCCACCGGGGGTACAGAGGCCTTATTTAATATTTTAAAATGTTTGCCTGCTAGGATTCCGGGGATCGTGATCGTTCAGCACATACCTCCCATCTTTTCTCGAATGTTTGCAGAAAGGCTCAATGCTCAAACACAATTAAATGTCAAAGAAGCGCAAAACGGCGATTATGTCGAACCGGGGAAGGTTCTGATCGCCCCGGGAGATCAGCATATGATTATCAAAAAAATCGGGGATCGTTACAAAATTAATGTATTCCCGGGTGATAAAGTCAACGGCCATTGCCCTTCGGTAGAAGTGCTTTTTGAATCTGTTGCCAAGGAAGCCAAAAATAACGCGATCGGCGTTATCCTGACGGGTATGGGCTGCGACGGGGCCAAGGGCTTATTGTCAATGAGAAGGGCGGGAGCAAGAACCATCGGACAGGACGAGCATTCGTCCGTGGTCTATGGTATGCCAAAAGCTGCCTATACTATCGGTGCGGTCGAACAACAAGCACCTTTAAATAAAATATCACAACTATTGTATGCCTTACTGAATAAATAAAATTAAAAACGCAGCCGTTGCCCCCGTCGTCTTATTATTTAAAGCGTTTTTGCACCCAGCCTTAACTAAAGTTTTGGTTAAGGCTGTTATTTTTGGTTGAACAAAATAGCGATTATTTCTATCTTTATGGATGAAAACAGTAATATAATATGATATTATAGTTATATGAAAATTTACGAAAAAGAGCTTAAAAAAATAATAAAAAAAGAAGAGGCTTTTATTAATGACAAAGCCTCTTTTTCGGCTATGCTGAAAACAGCCCAATTTAACGAAAAAATATTTGAAAAGGCCCCGGCCGCTTTAATAGCATCAATAAATGAGGCTTTTTGCCAAGGTTTTCAATTTATTGTTGAAAAGCAATCCGGTGTAGTAAAACAAACAACCAAAAACAGCAAATACGATTTAACAGGTAAGCACCAGCTTAAATACCTTGATAAAAATTCGGGCCGCGGCAGGCTTTTAAAATCTGGTCTTACTTTTATAGAAGGAGCAGGTCTGGGGCTGTTAGGCATTGGTCTGCCTGATATACCGGTATTTTGCTTGCTATTACTACGCGGCGTTTACGAGCAAGCCGCTAATTACGGTTTTAGCTGCGCCTCCCGTCAAGAAAAGTACTATGCCCTAATGCTCATTGAAGCTGCTTTAAGCGATAACAAAAAATCAGTGCCCTTAAACCGCCAAATTGACGAGTTTGCAGCTGCTCCACCGAAAAAAATGCTGAGGATATTCACAAATCAGCAAATCAAAAACACCTCTGCTGCTCTTACAAATGCCCTGTTAATTGCCAAATTTATTCAAGGCTTACCCTTAGTTGGAGCCGTTGGCGGTATAACCAATTTAAGCGTTTATAACAAGGTAATAGAGTTTGCCTCAATTAAGTATAAAAAACGCTTCCTGATTAATAAACTGTTATAAATCGTTTTTGTAAACCCTCTTATAACACAACTCAACTGCAATATTCTCAACACACAAAGCAGGATAAAGGAGCTGTTTACAGAATATTTAATGTTAAACAGTTTTCATAATTTAAATACCCTGTATATCAAAATACCAATATTTTTTAAAAGTCAGCTTAGAGGTGATTTTTATTAATAAAAAAACAAAAATGCTGGCGCCTATAATCATAAGTCTTATCACAGTTTTATTTTTACTGGGTTATTTAACAATGCTTATTTGGGCAGCACCCTCAATATCCTTGATTATTATCGGAGGAATTGTTTTATTAGCTTTAATAGGTGTAATGATTGCCATGCTAGCTGAAAGAATAAAAGAAATAAGGAGTGGAGAAGAAGATGATCTTAGTAAATACTGACTATATTACAGGAAAAGAATTACAAATGCTGGGGCTGGTAAAAGGTAGTACAGTACAGTGCCGTAATGTAGGCCGCGATATTACCCAAGGGTTTAAAACCTTAGTCGGCGGCGAATTAAAAGC
>JAQVWQ010000074.1 GCA_028709615.1 Clostridia bacterium
TTCCTGGTGACGATGGCGAAGAGGCCACACCTGTTCCCATTCCGAACACAGCAGTTAAGCTCTTTTGCGCCGATGGTACTTGGGGCGTAAGCCCCCGGAAGAGTAGGTCGTTGCCAGGAGTAAATTTATAAGTTTGTTCCTCGATAGCTCAACGGTAGAGTACGCGGCTGTTAACCGCGGTGTTGTTGGTTCGAATCCAACTCGGGGAGCCAACCTTTTTAAAAGCCTCTTAGCGCTGCTAAGAGGCTTTTATAATAAGTGTAGCATTAACTGCTCAATAAAATAAATCTGCTTAAATGTAAGAGTATTGATTAACTCATTTATCAAAGTAACAGTAGAAATAGAAGAGGTTACTAAATGACCGATGTGTCTAAGTTTAACAATCAATCATTAGGAGAAGAAATCGGTAACGCTGTAACGCATGGCGTAGTAGCATTATTAGCTGTGGCCGGAACGGTTGTTTTAATAATAAATGCTTGTTTATATGGCGATATTTGGGCAATTGTCAGCTCATCAATATATGGCGGCAGTCTTATAATTCTTTATTCTATGTCCACCCTCTATCACTCGTTTACAAAAACATCCGTTAAAAAGGTTTTTCAGGTATTTGATCATTCTTCAATATTTTTACTGATAATCGGTACATATACGCCAATTTGTTTAATATCTTTACGCGATACGGTGGGCTGGCCTTTTTTAGGCTTTAACACGGCATTGTCTTTGGTTGGCATAGTATTTACTTCTATCAGTGTAAAAAAATCACATAAAGCAGCATTAGTTTGTTATATTTTGATGGGTTGGTCTATGGTTTTTGTTGCTAAACCCTTATTGGCTGTGATCCCATTACAGGGTATGTTGCTTTTTTTAATTGGCGGTATTTTTTATACGGCAGGTGTGTGTTTTTATTTGGCTACAAAGCGCCGTTATATGCATATGGTTTGGCATTTTTTTGTTTTTGGCGGCAGCATTTTTCATTACCTGGCGATTTTATTATATATTATACCAAAATATTAATTATGAAAAAAATTAACTAGAGATGAAGGATTTATGAAACAGAATGTTAAAATAATTAAAGCCGCTTTTCCGCATACGCTAGCCGTTTTACTGGGTTACTTATTTATGGGAATGGCCTTTGGTATCTTATTGGTGGAAAAAGGCTATTCGCCCTTTTTGGCGTTTATTATGGGAGTTACCATTTTATCGGGTGCTATGCAGTTTATTTCTATTACGCTGTTGATTGGTAATTTTTCTCCATTGTATATTATTATGATGACAGTATTGGTTAATTTTCGTTATATGTTTTACGGTATTTCGATGCTTGATAAATTTAGCTTAATGGGTAAGCGCAAGTGGTATATGATTTTTTCTTTAACTGATGAAACCTATTCTTTGCATTGTTTGGTTAAAGCTCCGCCGGATATAGATTCGCAGGATTTTGCCCTGGCAATCTCCGCCCTTAATCATTTTTATTGGGTTGTCGGCTGTACTTTAGGCGGCGTTTTGGGCAGCTTGGTTTCTTTTAACACAGCAGGAATAGATTTTGCGATGACCGCTTTGTTTGTAGTTGTAGCCGTTGAGCAATGGCAGCAAACAGATAGTCATCTACCTGCCGTTTTAGGAGTGCTTATTTCCTTGTTTTCTCTATTGATTGTCGGCCCGCAAAACTTTACTCTACCTGCGGTCATTTTGATTATTATTGCGCTTTTTGCTTTGCAAAAGAGAATAGTAAAAATCAAAAAGGACGGTGGCGGCCTTGAGTAAGATTTTTATGGTTGTTGTGCTGGTGGCCGTTACAACATTTTTGCTGCGCTTGCTGCCTTTTGTGCTCTTTCCTAAGGGTAAGCGGCCGCCGCAGGCAATTAACTATTTAGGAACGGTTTTGCCTTTCGCAATTATCACTATGCTGATTGTTTATTGTATAAAAGGCAATCTTGTTTGGGAGTACCCCTATGCTGTTCCCGAAATTTTTTGTATTGCATTAGTGGCTTTTTTGCACAGGCGGTTTAAAAATAATTTGCTTAGCATTTGTGTAGGGACCGGCGTGTATATGTTATTGATACAAGGTGTTTTTATATGAATCTTAGTGTTATATAGGGCTTATACCATCATATTGAAGCGTCCTCTTATGCATAATAAGCAGACCGATAGTATAAAAACATTAATTTTTGTTAATTATATACTTGGGCTTAGCTAATAGGCACGCAAAAATATCTGAAAAGGAGGAGGTAATATGAATTTTTCGCAGAAATTAGATTTTTTAATGAATTTAACAAATACATCTAACAGCGTTTTAGCAAGATACACTGCTATTGATCCATCACATGTCAGCCGTTTGCGCAGTGGTGGTCGTAATTTGGCAAAAAACGCTGATTACTTACGGCTGATGGCGGAGTATTTTGTTAAAAAATGCGATACTGATTATCAAAAAGCGGCTTTGAATGATGCAATGCAGCATGAGTATATTAAACAGGATACCACAAGCGCCGAAACGGAAAGAATTCTTTTAGCCTGGCTTTTAGATAACTCTTCTTTAAAAACACATACAGTTGGCAGTTTTTTAAATAATTTTTCTCATATATCAGAGCAAGATACGGGGTTTTCACCTTCGATTTATGTCGATGAGCCTTTGCGTGTACAGCAATCAGAGTTATTTGTATATAATGGTATTGAAGGAAAACGGCAGGGGGCTTTAGTCTTTATTTCTTTGGTTTTAAAGCAAAAAGAGCCGGTTACAATATATCTGTCAAGTGATGAAGATAGCGACTGGTTAACAGAAAATAATCAATTTATGAAGGTTTGGCCACATCTGTTAGCTCAAGCAGTTAAGCGGGGGCATAAAATTAAGGTTATCCATACCATTATCCGCAATATTGATGAAATGCTCTTGGCTATCGAGAGCTGGCTGCCGCTCTATTTGACGGGTATGGTTGAACCTTATTATTATCCTAAACAAAAAGACCGGGTCTTTAAAAGAACTTTATTTGTTGCCCCGGGTGTAGCTTCTTTAGCCGTATCTTCTATTGGTAATAAGTCAGCCGATGCAGATGCTTTTTTAGCAGTAAATAAATCCTTGGTTGACAGTTTTTATAGAGAATTTAATAATTATTTAACTCTTTGCTGCCCTATGATAAATATTTTAGTGGATAATTGGAATCAAGAGCAGTTTTCGTTACTGCTTGACTTTGAAAAGCATAAAACTGCTGCTGTTAAAAAAACTGACGGTCTGTCACTTTGCTCAATGCCATTAGAGGTTTTTAATAGCATTAACAACCGCTGCTTGATGAAAAATGCGGAAGTTTATTCACGATTGCATGGTGAAAGGGTTGATTTGTTTGAAAAGAACCTGAAACAATATCCGGTCAAGGATCTGATTTATTTATCCGATGTCAGGTCTGTGCATAGTGGTAAGGTCAGCCCGATTAACGCTTCTTTAATATGCGAAAAACCATTTAATTATTCAGTAGAAGAATATGTTGCTCATTTAAAAAATATTGTGCGTTTGTTGCAAACATATCATAATTATCAGGTGTTTTTAATTGATGATAAAGCCTTTAAGAAGCCTTGTAATGTTTATATTAAAGAAAAAATCGGTGTGATTATTACCAAAGAGACCAACCCGACAATTACATTGAAAATTAATGAGAGCAATTTGACAAGTGCGTTTTGGGATTATTTTAACCGTTTGGTAGATACCAGCAAAACACCCAGAGCTAACCGAAAGATGGTTATTGCTAAAACCGAGTCTTTAATTAAGCAGCTATCGGTTTTTTTATAATAAGTAAAAAAAAATTTAATAAAAAACTGCGTCCCTTTCTTTGATTAGAATTGGGACGCAGTTTGCATTATTGAGTTTTAAATTACCTGCTTGCTTCGCGGGTTTCTAAATATTTTTCGAGTTTGCGTTTAACGCGCTGAAGGGCATTGTCAATAGATTTGACATGGCGGTTTAAATCGATGGCAATTTCTTGGTAGGATTTGCCCTCAAGATAATACATTAAAACTTCCCACTCTAATGAGCTGAGGATTTTGCCCATTTTTTCTTCTATATCATAAAATTCTTCACGGTCAATAATCAGTTCTTCGGGATCGGTGATGCGTGTACCGGAAATGATGTCCAGTAAGGTGCGGTCTGAATCTTCGTCATAAATGGGTTTGTTTAATGAAATATAAGAATTTAGCGGAATATGTTTTTGCCTTGTTGCGGTTTTAATGGCTGTAATAATTTGTCGTGTAATGCATAATTCGGCAAAGGCGCGGAAAGAGGCCAGTTTATCGCTGCGAAAATCGCGAATTGCTTTATATAGGCCAATCATTCCTTCCTGAATGATGTCTTCTTTATCTGCACCGATTAAAAAATAGGACCTGGCTTTGGCGCGGACAAAATTTTTATATTTATTGATCAGATATTCTTCGGCGAAGGTATTGCCGGTTTTGGCAAGTTCGACAATTTGCTCGTCCTCCATCGAAGGAAAATCATCCCAGACATTTTTTCCGGGGGCTACTGACATTATTTTTCACATCCTGAGTACCTTTTTATATGGTTTTTGATATTTTGCTAAGTATATCCATTATACTGTATTGTTATTGGCGCTGTCAATGGTTGAAATTAGTCTTTTTAGTTGAAAAAAAAGGAAATAACAATAATTTAAATTCTGGCACGAAGTGCTTCATAAAGAAAGATTGCGGCAGAAGCCGAAACATTGTAGGAGCCAAGCTTGCCTTTCATGGGGATTTTTGCTTTAAAATCACATTTTTTTAAAAGTAAAGGCGCTATACCCTTGTCTTCACCGCCCATTACTATTGCCAGCGGGCCGGAAAAGTCAATTTTAAAAATATCATCGCCATGCAGATCGGCGGCAATCAGCCACAGACCGGCTGCTTGCAGCTCCTCGGCGGCTTGCACAAGGTTAGCAACTCTGGCTACAGGCAGGTATTCGGCGGCACCAGAGGCGACTTTAGCAACCGTTGGCGTTACACCGACAGCACGGCGCTTAGGGATAATTATACCATGTGCGCCTGCGCAGAGTGCGGAGCGCATTATAGCTCCTAAGTTGTGGGGGTCTTCTACCTCGGAAAGGATTACTACAAGCGGTGGTTCGCCGCGTTCGGCGGCAATCGCTAAAATATCGGCGATTTCGCAGTATTCTGTCCCGGCAACGGCGGCGACTACGCCGCGGTTTTCTGTGTCTGCCAGTTTATCTAAGTGCTGTTTATCAACAAAAGAATAGGGGATGCTTCGTTGTTGGCAGGCCTCGATAACTTGGCGATGAAAATCTCCCTTTTTTGTTTTGTCGAGATATACGCGGTTGATTTCACGGCCGGCGGCTAAAAGTTCCAGTACGGCATTCTTTCCGCAAACAAAATTATTCATATTTATTATCTCCAAAATAATTGCTATTGTTTTTTAAATGTGATATACTTGTTTTTGTTAAAAAGGAGGTTGAAAAGTTTTGACGACACATATGAATTTGGGTTTGCCTATCGGAGCTTACATATTTTATTGCGCTGTGCCGGCGGCGCTGCTTTTTTATACTTTTTTATCAATCAGAAAGTATTTACGGGTTAAGCGCAGCGGCCTGGAGGATATCGGTCAAATGCATTTTCGTATTATGCTGATTGATATTTTTAATTCGTTAATTGGCTTGTTTATAGTTTATTTATTTATTTTTCAATCTAATTTTACCAGCTTTTATTTTTCTATTTTAACGGTTATGAGCTATGCTTTACGAAATGCTTTTTACGCCTATAATGATCCTCAAAAATTAGCTAAACGCGTGGTTCAAGTCAGTATTATTAGCTCATCATTGGTTATTATTATTTGTATAGCAGCTAACGCCTTAGCTTAATGTTTTTTGCCCTTCCGCAGCTTAAATCGCCTTCAAAACAAATACCGATGGACTTGCAAGGGGCGCCGGCATTAACAAAAAGCAGGGGTGCGATTTTTGACACCTCGGCTAACATTAAATCCGCCAACTGGCGGATTTCTTTTTGTGCGCGCATACAGCAGCGCAACTCGAAAAAATGCAGAAGACTGCGGGCATTCATAGTAACAACCAAATTGGTAGTACAGGCATTGGGCAGCAGGTAGCGTGCATCTTCGGCGGGAATACCCGCGGCAAGCAGCTCGTTATAACGGTCTTGCAGATAGGTCATTGTTTGCTCAAAAACAGCTTTTTGTTGCTGGTTGCTTGCGATAGAATCGGGTACAGTATATTCAAATTGGCCTTCTTTAACATAGCGCTGGGATTTTTGGCTGTAAGAGGTCCCGATACGGTGGCGCACAAGCTGGTGCGAAAGCACCCGGCTGACGCCATCGATAGCAAAGGTAAAGGAGGCATGTTCAAATGGCGACAGATGACCTAAAGAACGCAGACGCGTTAAAAATTTTTCAATTTCTTCAGCGGAAAAGTTGTCCATAATTTCTGCACCGCATTTTGTCGAATAACAAAGGCGTGCGGCAGAGGCCACTACCTTTTCGGGTTCGGGAGTATGAGATAAGAGCGTAACTTTTATTTTAAACAACCCCTTTATTTTGCATTTTAAGCAGAAAAAATTTTATTAAAAAACCAATTAAGGCGTTCGTTGCGTCCTGATAAATACCAGTAACCTAAAAGAGCTTCCAAGCCTGTGGCACGGCGGTACTCTCCGACGGTGGCTCCCGGAGGCTGGTGGCCGCTTTTAGCGTTACGGCCGCGGCGGAAAAAGTCCAGCTCGGTTTCAGTCAGCTCGTCTTCGATACGGTGGCTGATAATTGCCTGATTGGGAGCGCGTACTACGGATACCGTGTTTAAATGCAGCTGCTGGGGTTTGATTATTCCCTTGGTTAAAAAGTA
>JAQVWQ010000008.1 GCA_028709615.1 Clostridia bacterium
CGTATTAAAGAAAATCTGTGCGCAAACTGCCGCAGCTATAGATGCCGGTGCCTTCGGTCTGTCCGTTGGCTTGGAATATTATCCTCAAAATAAGACAACAACCGAACAAATGCAGCAATTGGCCGAGGTTGTAGCCGCTAAGGGAGCGATTTTAACCTGCCATTCGCGCAGTGAAAGTAATAACTTAATCGCCGCGGTTACCGAGGCTGTGCAAATAGCAGAAACAACAGGTGTAAAGTTTCAATACAGCCATTTAAAGGCTTATGGCCAAGCTAATTGGGACAAGCAGCCGCAGGCTGCACAATTATTGACTGAGGCTCGCGCCCGCGGGGTGGATATTATGACGGATGTTCATGGCTATACCTTTTCAAGCTGGGATTTTAATACAAATAATAACCCGATATCTGAAGATAATATAATTGCCGCTTTGCGTTTGCCGTATGCTATGGTGATCAGTGACAGCGGGCTTTATGCAGGGGGCAGAGCAAACCATCCTCGCGCTTATGCCAATGCAACTTATGTATTAACAAAATATCTGCGGGACGGCAAATATTTTGACATTCAAACAATGATTAAAAAAATGACCTTAATGCCGGCACGCAGAATGGGCATTAAAGACAGGGGTCTGCTTAAGACAGGCAGCTTTGCCGACATAGCAGTTTTTAAGCTTGAGGATTTACAGGTTTTGGCCACGCGCGGCAACCCGATGGTTTTATCAAAGGGGATGCATTATGTATTTGTTAACGGCCGGCCTGCTGTTTTTAAAGGCAAGATAACCGGAGAAAAAAGCGGCAAGGCTCTAAAATTTACGGTAAATACCGTAAATTAGCTTGACAAAATGCTATTTTTGAGGGAAAATAAGAAGGCATAGATTTTTTTGTTATTAAGTATAAAATAGAGAAAGGATGTAAGATTTAATGAAAAAACAATTCAAGCTTATTCTTTTGGTTGTTTTAGCGGTTGTTATGATGCTGACCTTTGCGGCCTGTTCTTCAACAGAGCCTGCTGCTGAGGCCGAGCCCCTGTTGGTCGGTATGGAATGCGGTTATCCTCCCTTTAACTGGACGCAAAATGATGACAGCAACGGCGCAGTAGCCATTCAAGGCGGCGGTTTTGCCGGCGGTTATGATGTGGAGATCGCCAAACACATTGCGGAGTCTATGGGCCGCGAATTAGTTATTGTTAAAACCATCTGGGATGGTCTTGTTCCCGCCGTTCAGTCCGACACGATCGATTTAATTATTGCCGGTATGAGCCCCACCGAGAAACGCAAGGTTTCCATTGACTTTTCCGACAACTATTATAAATCCGATCTGGTTATCGTTGTCAGAGCCGACAGCCCCTTTGCTGCCGCTACCACTTTAGGCGATATGGCCGGAGCTAAAATTACCGCTCAGTTGAATACCTTTCACTATACGGTTATCCCTCAAATCGAAGGCGTTGACCAGCAAATCGCTATGGACGATTTCCCCGCCATGCGCGTAGCCTTGGAATCCGGCGTTATTGACGGTTATGTTTCCGAACGCCCCGAAGCTGTTTCGGCCACTGCTGCTAACAGCGCTTTTGCCTTCGTCAGCTTTGAAGAGGGACAAGGCTTTGCCACCAGCGATGACGATACCGCTATTGCTGTCGGTTTAAAGAAAGGCAATACGGAATTAATGGAAGCCGTTAACGCCGCTTTGGCCACTATCAGCGAGGAAGACAGAAGCACCATTATGGATCAGGCAATTGCTAATCAGCCTGCCGAGCAGTAATATTATTATTTTTTTGGTATAGAGCGCGCATATAGCGCGCTCTATACCTGTATTTTTATTTCCTGCCTTTAAAAGGAGAGCTTAAATGACAGGCATTGTGTTGGCAATAACCGCTGATGCGGATTCAGGCTTTTGGCAATGGGTGGCTTATTTATGGGTTACCTATTGGCCAATGTTTTTACGCGGAGCGGGAATAACTCTTTTAATTGCAATTACCGGTACCTTAATCGGTTCCGTAATCGGTTTGATTATCGGCGTAATTCGCACAATACCCGTAGGAGCTAATGACTCAGCTCTTAAACGGGGCTTATTGCGTGTCATAAATGTTATTTTATCAGCTTATATCGAAGTTTTCCGCGGCACGCCGATGATGGTACAAGCTATGATTATTTTTTACGGCGCTGCCTTTGCCGGTGTTTTTTTAAACAGAATATTAGCCGGTGTATTAATCGTGTCGATTAATACCGGTGCATATATGGCGGAAATTGTTCGCGGCGGTATTATATCAATAGACAAAGGCCAGTTTGAGGCAGCACATTCTATTGGTATGACTCACTATAAAACAATGAAAAAAATAATTCTGCCGCAGGTGATCCGCAACATTTTACCCGCTACGGGTAATGAGTTTGTTATCAATATCAAGGATACCTCTGTATTGAGCGTGATTTCCGTTTCCGAGTTGTTTTTCTCTACGCGTTCGATTGCCGGTGCGCATTTTAAATTTTTTGAAGCCTTTACTATCACCTGTGTAGTTTATTTTATTTTAACCTTTACCGTTACAAGAATTTTAAAACTTATAGAAAAGAAGCTGGAAGGCTCAGACACTTATACAATTCATGGCTCCCATACCTTGGTAGAAACAGAATTTAAGGTAACTGAAGGGCATCGTGAATAGGAGGGAGGCAAAATGACCAAAAATACCGTTACACAGGAAAATGTTATTGAGGTTTGCCACCTTCGCAAAAACTTTGGCAAAAATGAAGTCTTAAAGGATATCAATTTCCATGTTAAAAAAGGCGAGGTCGTCTGTATTATCGGCGCCTCCGGCAGCGGTAAAAGTACGCTTTTGCGCTGTATAAATTTGTTGGAAACAGCTACCGACGGCGAGATTTTTTATCATGGCGAAAATATATTAAAGAAAAAAATGTCGGGAGCTGCTTATCGCGCCAAGCTGGGAATGGTCTTTCAGCAATTTAATTTATTTAATAATTTAAGCGTGCTTGACAATTGTATGGTCGGACAAACCAGCGTGCTGGGACGCAAAAAAGAAGATGCCGAAAGTATTGCCTTAAGCTATTTGGAGCTGGTTGGAATGAAGGGCTATATCGATGCTCTGCCCCGGCAGCTTTCGGGCGGCCAAAAGCAGCGTGTGGCTATTGCCCGCGCCCTTTCGATGGAACCTGAGGCCTTGCTGTTTGACGAGCCGACATCGGCTCTTGACCCCGAAATGGTCGGCGAGGTTTTAAAGGTAATGAAAACCCTGGCCCGCTCGGGCTTAACAATGCTGGTGGTCACTCACGAAATGGCCTTTGCCCGCGATGTTTCAGACAGAGTAGTTTTTATGGATCAAGGCGTAATTGTGGAAGAAGATAAACCGGAAAACATTTTTTTCAATCCTAAAGAAAAAAGAACACAAGAATTTTTGCGGCGGATGTTGGACGAATAAAAACAAGGCAACCTATTGGTTTATATTATAATAGGTTGCTTTTTGTTTATTTTGAGGTGATTATAAGTTGCGTATAGGATTGATTGTAAACCCGATAGCAGGTATCGGCGGGGCGGCCGGGCTTAAAGGCAGTGATGACCGCGCTCTGGTTGCGGCCGCTCAAAAGCAGGGCTTTAGTTCTCCTGTTCGCCAAAGAATTGGGGAGGCTCTGGCAGTATTGCAGGATATTAAAGGGAGCTTTGAGTTATACAGCGCCCCTGCTGTTATGGGTGAGGCAATAGCCCAAGAACAAGGCTTTGCCCCGCGGGTAATCGGTAAAATCAGTTCCGCTAAAACCACTGCGGAAGATACAAGCCGCCTGGCTGCCGAGTTAAAAGCTGCAGGCTGTGACTTGATTTTATTCGGCGGGGGTGACGGTACGGCCAGGGATATTGCCGCTGCCGTTGCCGATTTGCCCTGCTTAGGAATACCCTCCGGCGTAAAAATGCATTCGGCTTGCTTTGCCGCAACGCCGCGCAGGGCGGGCGAAGTTGTTAAAAGGTTTATTAACGGTCAATGTCAGATCTTACCCCGCGAGATTATGGATATCGACGAGGGGCAATTTCGCAGCGGCAGGGTTTCGGCCAAGCTTTACGGCTATCTTATGGTTCCTGTTTACGAAAATTTGCTGCAGGGCAAAAAAAACAGCGGTGTAATCTGGGAAGCCGCCGCCCTGCAAAATTTGGCGCGGGGAGTTATTGCCGAAATGGAGGCTGCTCCCGTCGGCACATTATTTATTTTTGGCCCCGGAACAACGACGGCGGCAGTCTTCGGCGAGCTGGGTTTAAATAAAACCTTGTTGGGCGTTGATGTGCTGAGCAACAAAGAAGTTATTGCCGCTGACTGTAACGAGCAGGATTTAAAGCGAATTACGCAGAACAAATCATTCTATGTTTTTGTAACGCCGATTGGCGGACAAGGCTATATTTTTGGCCGCGGTAATCAGCAAATCAGCGCAGAGCTGCTTATAAATGCGGCTCAAATTCGCGTGATTGCCGTTATAGACAAGCTTATATCTTTGCCCGAGCAGGCTTTAATCGTCGATACCGGCAATGAGGCTGTAAACCAAGGCTTGCGTGGTTTTTGTCGCGTTTTAACGGGTTACGGTACGGAAGCAATGATCAAAATCATTTAATAATCAAGGAGGATGCTTATGGAGAAAAAACCGTTTATTCATCCCTATATGCCAAACAGCGCTCCTCAAGTGCAAAAGGCGATGCTGGATGAATTGGGCGTTGGCTCTTTAGAGGAGCTTTACGAGGATGTTATCCCTAAGGATTTACGCTTAAACAGGCCGCTTGATTTGCCGCAGCCGCTTTTAAGCGAGCAGGAGCTGAAAAAGCATGTTGAGGGACTAATGGATAAAAATATCTCCTGCGATGAAGCAATCAGCTTTTTGGGTGCGGGCTGTTATCGTCATTTTGTGCCTGCCGTTTGTGATGAGATCAACGGACGCAGTGAGTTTTTAACGGCCTATTGCGGTGATACCTATTCTGATCATGGTAAAATGCAGGCTATTTTTGAATACTGCAGTATGATGGCCGAGCTGCTTGATTTAGATGTCGTCAGCTATACCAATTACGACGGCGGTCAGGCCGCCGCTTCCTCCTTGCGGATGGCGTTGCGAATTACGGGCCGCACCGAGCTGCTCCTGCCTAAGACAATGAATCCCGATATCCTTTCGCAAATTAAAGAATACTGCCAGCATGTTGCAACTATAACTTTTGTTGATTATGACAGCTCAACAGGGCTGCTGGCTTTAGATGATTTAAAGGGCAAGCTTTCAGACAGGGTTGCCGCCGTTTTTTGGGAAAGCCCTTCGTATTTGGGGACGATTGAAACCCAAGGAGAAAAAATCGCCGAACTGGCACATCAATCGGGCGCTTTGGTCGTTGCCTATGCCGACCCTTCGGCGTTGGGCATTTTGGAAAGCCCCGCCAATTTAGGCGCAGATATCGTTTGCGGCGATATTCAGGGTCTTGGTATGCACCAATCTTTCGGCGGCGGTTGCGCCGGCTATATTGCTTCGGACTATCGGGAGGAAATTATCGCTGAATATCCTACTTATATGTACGGCATTACTACCACGCACAATCCCGGAGAGTACGGCTGGGGCCGCGCTTTAAATGAGCGTTGCTCTCATATCAGCCGCGAAAAGGCCAAAGAGTATTTTGGCACAGAAACCGGACTTTGGGCTATCACAGCCGCGGTTTATCTGGCCTCTATGGGGCCTGAGGGCCTGCGCGAGCTGGGTGAAACCATTGTTTGCCGTTGTAATTATGCTATAAAATTGTTGTCGCAAATTAAAGGCCTTAAGGCAAACATATTTAACAGACCTGTTTTTTGTGAGTTTATTGTCAATTTTGATAAAATTGGCTTAACGGTAGCCGAGGTTAATGCCGAATTGCTTAAAAAAGGTATTTTTGGCGGACTGGATTTAAGTACCAATTTCCCTGAATTGGGGCAAAGTGCACTTTACTGCGTAACAGAAACGATCTCGGCCGAGGATATCGAAAAACTGGCCGCTGCTTTAACCGCGATTGCAGGCGAAGGGAGGATTAAATAATTATGAGAAACTTCCAACAAGCTCGCTGGGACGAACCGATTATTATGGAAATGGGCAGCGAAGGCGAAAGAGGCGTATTAATGCCGTTGGCCGAAGAACGGGTAACCGATGCCGTCGGCAGCGCCCAGAGCCTGATTCCTGCCGCTATGCGCCGCAAAAACGCTCCCAAGCTGCCTCAAATGTCGCAAATGCAGGTGTTGCGCCACTTTTTGCGTCTTTCGCAGGAAACTATCGGTACGGATATTAATATTGATATTGGATTAGGCACCTGTACGATGAAATACAGTCCCAAGGTACATGAGCAGTTTGTTCGCTCTCCAAAGATGAGCGAGCTGCATCCCTTGCAGGACGAAAGCACCGTACAGGGTATTTTGCAGATTCTTTATGAAACGGATAATTATTTGCAGGAAATTTCCGGTATGGATAAGTTTTCGTTGCAGCCTTCGGGCGGAACACAGGCTATTTATGGAAATGTAGCTGTTATTCGCGCCTATCATAAGGCAAATGGTGAGGATTATCGTGATGAGATTATTACGACGATCTTATCTCACCCCGGAAATGCGGCGGCGGCTTCTACGGCCGGCTATAAGGTTATTACTATTTACCCCGATAAGGACGGCTACCCGGATATTGAGGCTTTGCGTGCCGCCGTTGGCCCTAAAACCGCCGGTTTACTGATTACCAATCCTGAGGATACAGGGATATACAATTTTCGAATTAAAGAATTTGTTAATTTAGTTCACTCCGTCGGCGGACTTTGCTCTTACGATCAAGCTAATGTCAACGGCGTTTTCGGTTTGGCACGCGCTAAAGAGGCCGGCTTTGATATGTGCCATTTTAATTTACACAAGAGCTTTTCTTCTCCTCATGGCTGTCAGGGGCCGGCAGCGGGCGCCCAGGGCGTGGTGGCAAAGCTGGCTCCCTTTTTAGCCACTCCCACAGTGGAATTTGACGGCGAAAAATATTATTTGCAGGACAACGGCGAGCAAAGTATTGGCAAGCTGCGCAAATTTTGGGGCGTACCGCAGGTTATTTTGCGCACCTATGCTTATATCCGCAGCTTGGGCCCCGAGGGAATGAAGAAAATTGCCGAGCTGTCAATCCTAAATAATAATTATTTATTAAAGAAGATGCTGGAGATAGAAGGCATTGAGCTGCCCTTGGCTCCCGGCAAACGCCGTCTGGAGCAAGCCCGTTTAAGCTGGAACAAGCTCTATGAGCAAACGGGTGTGGGAACGGACGATATTGACCGCCGGATAGTTGATTATGGCTTTCAATGCTTTTTTGCCAGCCATCATCCGCGTTTAATTCCCGAGCCGTTTACCCCCGAGCCTGTTGAAACCTATTCTAAAGCTGATATTGATGAGTTTGTGGCCGCCTTTGCCTCTATTGCCGATGAGGCACGGCATAACCCGGAACTGGTTAAAAACGCACCGTATAAGGCTGCCTTAGCCACGCAGATAGACGGCGAGGGCTTAACCGATCCCAAGCGCTTTGCCACAACCTGGAGAGCCTTTAAAAAATATGTGGATAAATAAGGAGACCAAACTATGAAAACTTTAGAGGGAAAAATCGCCTTTATTACGGGTGCGGCTATGGGTAACGGCGAGGGTATTGCCCGCGTGATGGCCGAAAAGGGTGCGACAGTGGTTTTAGCCGATTTAAACGAGCGTGTTTTTGAGGTTGCTAAGGATATAGGAAACGGAGCTTTGGCTTATATTGCGGATATTTCCGACTATGGGCAGGTGCAAAAAGTAGCCGCTGAGGTGCTGGAAAAACTGGGTCGAGTTGATATTTTAGTCAATAATGCCGGTATTGCCCGCCGTATTCGTGTTGAAGAAATGGACGACGAGCTGTTTAACCTGCATTACCGTATAAATGTAATCGGTACCTGGAACTGTACCAAGGCCTTTTTGCCGCAGATGATGAAAAACAAATATGGGCGTATTGTCAATATGGCCTCGGTTACCGGGCCGCGCGTGGTCGATCCGGGAATGATGGGCTACGCAATGAGTAAGGGTGCGGTGCTGGCCTTTACCAAGGCAACCGCTATGGAGGGCGTTAAATGCGGCATTACGGCTAACGCGATTTTGCCGGGTTATATTTTAACGCCGATGGTACAGCACAGCGCACATGAAACCAATCCCGAAAATCCGCAAAAGGTGATTGACGGTATCGCCGCGACAGTACCCATGGGGCGTTTGGGAGAAACTAAAGAAATTGGTTATTTGGCGGCCTTTTTAGCTTCCGATGAGGCCGCCTATATCACAGGTGCGGAATTTCTCATCGACGGCGGCGCAGCCCTGCCGGAAACCAATGTGATGGGTAAAAGCGAGTAATTTGCGGTTTTGTGAGTTAATGGTTATTATTATTTTTAAATAAAGAGGTTTTTTTATTGCATTCCGTAAAGCTATGCTTTGCGGAATGTTTTTATAAAAAAGGTTTATAAAAAATTATTACAAGCAGTGACTTAATGCTGCTAAACAAAAAAACAGCCTCATTAATGAGGCTGTTTTAAATTTAGTTATTCGGCGGTTTGGTCGGTATAGGCGGGGGCTTTTTGTTCCAAGGTCAGTTTGTTTTTATTGCCTCGGCCGCAAAGCACGGGCAGGTTATACACGCGTTTTAACAAGTAGATTATACCCGCTAGCCATAACGCAAATAATACCGGTCTTAAACTGCGGCAAGTATCGGAGAAGGAGCAGCCGATTATTACACCAAAAAGCATCATAGTAGCTTTAAAAACAGACCAGTCACGAATTGAAAAATCGGCAACATTATTGTTGGCAAGAGCTACTAATTGTTTAATTTTCATCAAAAATCCCTCCTTTTAAACAAATTATAACACAGACGGGCATGAATTGCAAAGGTAAAAACTTCCGCGTAAAAGTCATATTAAGCTTGTATTGTCAATAAATTGCAATAAAGCGGATTTAGGGGGCGAAAACTGTGCAAGAGAGCGATTATCGGCTGCAGGTAATGTTAAAAGAGGCCTTAGCCGGGGAAAAAATGGCTGAAAGTAATTATCTGCTTATGCAGGAGGCTGCACCGCCTGCCGACAAAGAGAGCATTTTTACTATCGCCTGTGAGGAAAGCAGGCATTTTTTGTTGTTGCAATCGCTGTATTATGAGCTTTTTGGCGTTATGCCGCCCGAAGTGCGTATAGCAGCCAGTATGCCTCAAGGTTATCGACAAATGTTGAAAACATCAATCTGTGATGAGCTGGAGGCAGTTGCTTTTTATAAACAGCTGGCAGCGTGCCTGAAATGCTTGCGCCATCAAGAGCTGGTTTGTTTTATTATTAATGATGAAAAAAACCATGCTCGTGTTTTAGCCGCAATTTACAAGAGGGCTGATTATTTTAGTTAAATATGCAGGGGAAAAGGTAATCAAAGCCAATTATATTTAAAGGAGGGGTATTATATCATTACGGAGGTGAGATAGTGAGCCGCAAAAAGAAAAACATTATGAGTTTTTTTTGCGTGGGCTTTATAGCTGTGATAATTGCCACCATAATTATTAACAGTGTTTTTGTTAAGAATGAAGGCGGAATTCAGCTTGCTATCGGAAAACACAGCTCTGCCTTGATTGGGTTGAGTATGGCCTCTGTAATAGATTATGGGGATCATTATCAAATAGCCTGTCACTATCCGCAAACAGGGCATAAAAAGGTTGACGAAGATCTGCGTCTTTTAGCACAGGAGGAAATCGACTCGTTTATAAGCTTAGTCAAAGCACATGAACAATCGGAGCGTTTTACCCAAGATGAAAAGTGGTTGTTGGGTTTGGATTTTACTGTTGTGCGCCATAGTGAGGATATCGTATCCTTTGTGTTTGAATACAGCTTAACAAAGGATAAAGAAGAAAGCACGCGCTTGTTTAGCGGCAGTTATGATTTAAAAACCGAAACACCGATAGTTTTAGGCCGTCTTTTTGCTAATGATTATGATTACCTGGGCTTGCTGGCTTATCTGACAAAAAATAGCTTGTCGCAGCGGGAGGATTATGAGCAAATAAAAGAAGAGGGCCTGATTAATAATACTTTGACCGCTATAAATGATAATTATTCTTGTTTTGCCTTAGCGAAAAAGCATTTATGCTTGTATTTTCCCGTTGGTACTTTATCGACAAAAATTATGCAAACCATAGAAGTCGAAATTCCTTTTTCTGCCTTGGGAGATTGTTTTTTGTTAAAAAACGGTCAGCTTCCGCCCTTTAATGAGGCCGATTTGCTTTATATTTCCGCAAACCGGCATCCAAAGGCTGACCCCGATAAACCGATGATTGCTTTGACCTTTGATGACGGTCCCAGTATTTATACTCCTAAACTGCTTGACTATTTAGAGGAGTACGATGCGCGTGCAACTTTTTTTGTCTTAGGTAACCGAGCGGAGATTTACCAAGAGACGCTGGCCCGCGCGGTGCAGGCCGGCTGTCAAATCGGTAATCATGGTTATAACCATATCGGCGAATTTACGCAAATGGATGATACGACTTTGGAGGCTCAGGTGAATAATACAAATTGTGCAATCGAAGCCGTTGTTAACCAAAGCCGTATTTATATTCGTCCTCCCTACGGCTCGATTAATCAAGAGGTTGCCGATAAATTAGGCGTGCCGATTATACTATGGGATATTGATACCAAAGACTGGAAAAATAATGATACAAAAATTATTGCCGATCAGGTAATAAAATGCGCGCATGACGGAGCAATAATATTAATGCATGATTGTTATTTTAATACAGTAGAAGCTATTCCACTGATTATAAAGGCTTTAAAAGAGCAGGAGTATCAGTTTGTTACCGTTGAAGAAATGCTTGTCACAAGGGGTATTGAGCCGGCAGGCGGAAAAATATATTACAGCACCCGGGTTATAAAATAATATAGAATATATATATTATCAACTCATTTAGCTGGTCTTTAATCTATAAAGACATTTGTTGTTTGCTTGATTTGCTCTTGACATTTATTTATGGTAAGCGTATAATATTTGATATGATGATATTTTGATATAAATTGGGGCGAAGATTTATTCGTATATTAAGGTGATATAATGCTATTATTTGCTGTTTTAGCGCCGTTTGTTTTTGCCTTATTGTTAATAGTCTTGGCTAAACCGATAGGTAATAAAATCGGCTATTTTGCTTTGCCCATACCTGTAATGGTTTTTGTTTATTTTTTATTACAGATTCCCTCGGCTGCCCGTGAACATTACCCTATATATTTTGCCTCGTGGGTACCTCAAATGGGCATAAATCTGTCCTTATCTTTGGACGGACTGTCTTTATTATTTGCTTTATTGATCAGTGGAATTGGCTCGCTTGTTTTTTGGTATTCCATAACTTATTTGGATGCCAAAGAAAGGTTAGCCAATTTTTATATTTTTATGCTGATTTTTATGGGTTCTATGCTCGGTGTGGTGACGGCTAACAATCTTTTGATTATTTATTTATTTTGGGAGTTGACATCGCTCTCTTCTTTTCTGTTAATCGGTTTTTGGTATGATAAAGAACGCTCACGCTACGGAGCGCAAAAAGCCTTGCTGATAACAGTACTAGGCGGTTTTGCCACCTTGGCCGCCTTTGGCTTAATAGGACAAATAGCAGGCAGCTATGAACTATCAGATGTTATTGCCAAGGCTGCTTTAATTAAAAATAGCCCTCTTTATCCGGGTATTGTAATTTTGGTTTTATTGGGAGCTTTTACTAAATCGGCTCAATACCCCTTTCATATTTGGCTGCCGGACGCCATGGAGGCCCCTACACCGGTTTCTTGTTATTTGCATAGCGCGACAATGGTCAAGGCGGGTATTTATTTGGTGGCCCGCATGACCCCGATTTTAGGAAGCACCATGCTTTGGGTTTTATTGATTTCTATTGTGGGTTCAGTAACGCTGTTTTGGGGCGGTTATATGGCCTTAAAGCAAAAGGATCTGAAGGCTGTTTTGGCATATTCAACGGTCAGCCAGTTGGGTCTGGTGATTGCTCTGTTCGGTTACGGCAGCGAGGCTGCTGTTTTTGCCGCTGTTTTTCATTTGCTTAACCACTCGGTTTTTAAAGGTTCTTTGTTTTTGGTAACAGGTATGGTTGACCATGCTACGGGTACCCGCGATATTACAAAACTGCGCGGCTTGTCAAAGGCAATGCCGATTACGGCCACTCTGGCCTTGTTTGGTACTTTTGCTATGGCGGGGCTGCCGCCCTTTAACGGCTTTTTATCTAAAGAGCTGTTTTTTGCCTCATCTTTGGAAACGATAAATTCCTCGTTTGCGCTTGGCATCTGGTCTTGGGCTTTTCCTGTTTTAGCCGTAATTGGCAGCATTTTTACTTTTATATATTGTATGATGATTTTTTTCCGCGTTTTTCGCGGTGGCCCAATCCCCGATGATTTGCCGCATCATCCGCATGAACCCGCAAAGGGGATGCTAATCCCTACCGCCTTATTGGCATCTATGACACTGGTGATTGCTTTTTTCCCTAATCTGTTTGCCAAATGGCTTTTGGCACCTGCGGCTAAAGCTGTTTCGGGCAGCCTGCCGCAGATCCATATTTCGTTTTGGCATGGACTTAATATGCCCTTACTGATGTCAGCGATAGTTATCGGGATCGGCTGCCTGCTTTATTGGCGCCTGGATAAAATCCGTATTTTTTTGGCTGCTATGCCCGGCAGACCTTCGGCCAATCATTTTTATGATTGGTTGATTCCCGGTGGTGCTTTGGTGCGCTTTGGCGGCAGAGTAGGTAAAACTCATATGAACGGCAGCCTGCGTGATTATCTTGTTTATATTCTTTGCTTTTTTATGCTGTTGTTTTGGGGGACGGTTATTTATAAGGATATCTTTATTGTGCGCTTTGATAACTTAGCCCCGATAGGAGCTTTTGAAATTACTTGGTTTGTTTTGGTGGTTACAGCTATTTTTACTCTGGTTAGCAGCAAAAAACGGGTGGCGGGTTTGTTTGCTTTATCTGCCATTGGCTATTCGGTATCTTTCTTTTTTGTGCTTTTCCGCGCCCCGGATCTTACTTTAACTCAGCTTTTAGTGGAAACCGTTTCGCTGGTTTTATTCTTCCTTTCATTTAAATATCTGCCTAAGGATTTAATCAGCTCTCAGCTTTCAAAAAAATACAAGCTGTTTAACGCTCTTATTTCTATTGCAGTCGGCTTCAGCGTGACTTGTGCCTGCCTGATAGCTCATTCTAATAAATTCTACGAACCTATTTCCGATTATTATGTAGCCAGCTCCAAGATTTTGGCGGGCGGTAATAACATTGTTAATGTTATTTTGGTTGACTTCCGTGGCTTGGATACTTTGGGTGAAATATCCGTAATTGTGATAGCGGCTATTGGCGTTTCCGCTCTTATTTCCTTAGGCAAAAAACACTTGTTTAAGGAGGATAACAAAGATGAGTAGAAAGCGTTTAAACAATTTGATAATGACTTATGTGGCTACGCGCATGGTCTATTTGGTTTTGATTTTTTCTTTGTACCTCTTTTTTGCCGGACATAATGCCCCCGGCGGCGGCTTTATTGCCGGCCTAATGACGGCGGCTGCTATCGTGCTGGTTTATGTGACCTTTGGTTCTAATTTTTTGCAGAGTCAGCTATATTATGATTTTAGAATTTTGATGGGTATTGGCTTATTGTTTTCTTTTGGCTGCGGTATGGGCGGCGTGCTGTTTGGTTTGCCTTTTTTAACTCACACCTTTTTTGCAGGCTCTTTGCCGCTTTTGGGCCATATAGAACTGGCAACAGCTACTATTTTTGATTTTGGCGTTTATTTGGTGGTCGTCGGCGGTACGGTGACTATTATTACCTCGATAGGCGAAAATTAAAAATTTTAAAGAAAGGAGTAAGGGTTTATGGAAGTAATGATGTCAATTTTAATCGGCATGCTCTTTGCCGGCGGTATTTATATGGTTTTATCGCAAACGATGCTGCGGATTGTTTTCGGCACATCCTTGCTTTCCCATGCAACCTTGCTTCTGCTGATTACGATGGGAGAGCTTAAACGCGGGGCCGCGCCGATTTTGACGGCGGCGGGCGGGCCTTATGTTGACCCTTTACCGCAAGCCTTGATTTTAACGGCAATCGTTATTGGTTTTGGCACGACTGCCTTTTCAATAGTTTTAGCATATCAGGCATATCAGACATTGGGTACTGATAATTTGGAGAAATGCAGGGGGATAGATGATGAACACTAATCTGGTTATCGGCCCTGTAATGATTCCTCTTGCAACGGCCATAATTTTAATAATTTTTCATCGTCGTATGCTGGCGCAAAAAATTATCAGTATCATATCCGTTTCGTTTGCCTTACTTTATGCCTGTTATTTGCTTTATCGGGCTTCTGACGGTACAATTTTATTGTTTTATGCCAGCAACTGGGTGCCGCCTTTTGGTATAGCAATGGTTATTGATATGCTTTCGGCCCTGATGGTGACAGCCAGCGGCATTTTGGGCTTTGTCTGTATGATTTATTCCTTATCTACTATGGACGAGGGCCGCTTGCGCAATTTTTATCTTCCGTTATATCAAATGTTCTTTGTCGGTATTAACGGTTCGCTGATTACAGGGGATATTTTTAACCTGTTTGTCTTTTTTGAGATTATGCTGATGTCCTCTTATGTGTTGCTGGTTTTGGGCAGTGAGCGCGGTCAGTTGCGCGAGGGCTTTAAATATTTGATTATCAATATTGTTTCTTCTTCATTTTTCTTGGTAGCTTTGGGTGTGGTTTATTCTTTGGCCGGCACAATGAATATGGCCGATTTGGCCGTAAAATTGCCGCAAGCGCCAAATCAAGGCTTGGTAACAATGTCGGCTATGCTCTTTTTACTTGTATTTGGTGTTAAAGCAGCTATTTTCCCGCTCTATTTTTGGCTGCCTAATTCATACCATCAGCCGCCGCCGGCAATTTCAGCCATCTTTGGCGGGCTTTTAACCAAGGTCGGCGTGTATGTTCTAATCCGTATTTTTACGCTGATATTTATCGGCGATGTGGAATTTACGCACAGCATTTTATTTGTTTTAGGTGTACTGACTATGTTTTTCGGTGTGATCATTACCATCAGTCAGACAGATTTTCGTATGATTTTGTCTTACCATATTATCAGCCAGGTTGGTTATATGGTAATGGGTTTGGGTATGTTTTCGGTTTTGGCCGTCGCCGGAGCCATTTTTCATATGCTGCACAATATTATTGTTAAAACCGGCTTATTTTTAGCTTCCGGTATAACGCAGGAGGTTACGGGCACTACTGATTTACACAAAATGGGCGGTTTGTTACACAGATACCCCTGGCTGGGCTGGACCTTTTTTGTAACCGCAATGGCTTTGGCCGGTGTGCCGCCTCTTTCGGGCTTTTTTAGTAAGTTTATGTTGATTCAGGCGGGCGCCGAGCTGGGCAATTATTACTCTATTGCCGCTGTTTTGGGCGTAGGCTTTTTGACCTTGTTTTCGATGATCAAGATTTTTCTTTATGCTTTTTGGGGTGAAGAAAAACCGGTGCCGGAGAGGCCCGATTTTGATTATAAAAAAATTATGCCGGCTTGCCTGCTCCTTTGCGGTATTGCCGTTTGTATGGGCTTGGGAGCCTCGTATGTTTGCGATTTTGTTTTGTTGGCTGCCGAACAACTGATGAATCCGCAGTTATATATTGATACTGTTTTATTTGCCGCTATTTAACAGGCTTTTTTAAAAAAGGGGGTGGAAATTATGGCTCGGCAATTATTTGCAAATATCGCCATTGCGTTAATTTGGGCGTTTTTGCATACATCATATACTTTTAAAGACTTTTTTATTGGTTTTGTAATCGGCGCGATTTTGCTTTATATCTTTCAACGCCGTTTCGGACAGGATTTTTATCTGCGTAAAATTTTAAAAGTGTTAAAATTATCGTTTATCTTTTTAAAAGAAATTGTTGTGGCTAATTTCCAGGTCTTTTTTCTAGTTATAAAGCCTAAGTTATATTTGCGTCCCGGAATTATACAACTGCCGATCGATGTGCGGTCTCCTTTGAAAATTGTTTTGCTGGCCAATATGATCACATTGACCCCGGGTACCTTAACAATGGAGATTTCTCCTGATAATAAAATTTTGTATATTCATGTATTGGATATAGGTGATGAGGAAGCAATTAAAAACGACATTCGTACTAAATTCGAAAATAATATCAAGGAGTGTTCCAAATGACAGGCATTGTACCGTCGCTGGTATTGGATATATGTTTGGGAATAGTTTCCCTGGCTTTGCTGTTTTGTTTGTACAGGATTATAGTCGGGCCTTCTGCGGCTGACCGTGCGGTTGCTGCCGATACGATGGGAGTAGGCGTAATGGCGGCCATTAGCCTGTATTCTTTAAGACTCGGCACTACAGAGTATCTTTCGGCTGTGCTGGTTATCGCAATTTTAGGTTTTGTAGGTCTGGTAATTGTTGCCAAATTCATCTATGGGGGTGATATTATTGACCGGTATCGGTAGTGTTGTTATAGCGGTTATTATCAGCTTTCTTTTGTTTTTAGGTTCAATTTTTATTCTTGTCGGCTCCATTGGCCTGGTGCGTTTTCCTGATATTTATTGCCGTTTGCATGCTGCTACCAAAGGCGCTACCTTGGGTATGATGAGCATTATGCTGGCCTCGATAATTTTCTTTTATGTTGCAGGTTTGGGTTTTTCGGCACGCAATCTTTTGGTGATTGTCTTTATTATGCTGACCAATCCTGTGGGCGCTCATATGATTGCTAAAGCCTCTTATCATTATGATGTTGAGCTATGGACAGGATCCATTTCCGATGAATGGGGCGGGCAATAAATTTATAATGGTTGCGGGTTTTTATTGTATGAATTATTATTTAAACAAAAAATCCGCCGCCTATTTAAAGGCGGCGGGATTTTTATTCTATTAATTTTTTAACAGCTTCTTGCAATGATGATAAATCTTCTGTTTTGGGACGGTAAACAAGCTTAAAGGGTGCAAGTGGGGTTTGCCAGCCCATTTCTTGCATAGCTTTTTGGATCTGAGCAGGGCTTTGTCCGCTCCAACCGTAAGAACCAAAGGCCAGACCGACACGGCCTTGGGGGGTCAAGCCTTTAATATAAGATAAAAAGGCGGCTACGGTAGGCAGAATATTGTTGTTTAAGGTCGGTGAGCCTATTGCCGCATATTTGGCTTCCAGCATTTCGACCACCACATCGGACATATGATTTTGTTGCAGCGCCATCTTTTCTACCGGGATATTATTATCTATAAAGGCTTGGGTAATTGCTGTCGCCATTTGTGCTGTTGAGCCCCACATAGTATCATAGACAACCACAGCTTTTTCTTTTGTTTTATAAGCTCCCCAATCCGCATAGCAGGCGGCTATTTGCTTGATGTTTTTTGCATCACGCCATATTAAACCGTGAGCGGGAGCGATGATTTTGGGTGCCAATTTTGCCGCTACATCAAGAGCCTTGAGTGTTTGTGCGCCGTAGGGCATGACAATATTGGCGTAATACTTGGCGGCCTCGTGGAAAAGCTTTTCGTGCGGAGCTTCGTCGGCAAAGCGGATGCCGGAGGCATAATGCTGGCCAAAAGCATCGCTGGAGAATAAGATGCCGTTTTCCGGCAAAAAGGCCATTGTATTATCCGGCCAATGGAGCATGGGTGTTTGAACAAAATGCAGGCTTTTTGTGCCTAAATTTAAAATGTCGCCGGTTTTGATCAAATCGGCTTCTAAGGGGCCGAAATGAGCTTCTAAGCCTTTAATGCCCGCAGGGGCGCTGGTGATTAAACGGGCGTTGGGGCAGGCTGCTAAAACAGCGGGAATACCGCCTGCATGGTCGTTTTCTACATGGAGAGAAACCAGATAATCAATCTTGTCCAAATCAATGATTTCTTTAATGCGGGATAAAAGCTCCGGCACGAAGGGGGCTTTGACGGTATCTATTAAGGCCACCTTTTCATCAACAATTAAATAAGAATTGTAGCTGGATCCGCGTTGCGTTACATAACCGTGAAAATAGCGTAAATCCCAGTCGATTGCGCCAACCCAATAAACTCCTTTGGCAAGCTCAACTTTTGACATAAAAATATCCTCCTTTAATCTTAATTTGTTTTAAGCTCTTGAGGTGATAGCTTACCTACGGGATTTATTTTTGCATCAAGCACTAAGCCGAAAAAGACGCTTACCCAGCCGATAAATCCGTAGGCAGTGGGGATTTCCCGCAGAAATAAAAAGCAAAAAATCGGGGCAAAGACAAGCTCAAGCAGGCAAATCATAGCAACCTTTTGCCCCGGCAGACGGGTCAGCTCGTAATTGTAAAGCCCAAAGCATAAAGTAACGGGGAACAGAGCCATATAAATAATTGTGCCGATGTCACTTGCTGTCATTGTCAGCAAAGCGGCTTTATCGGGTATAAACAAAAAAATTAGCGGGAAGGCTCCTAAATTGGCTATTGCCGTTACGCCCAAAGGATTGTAAGCACCGACCTTAGCGGTAAACCAGGTTGTCAGGGCCAGGCCGATGCCTGTTGTTACGGCAAATAAATTGCCATAAGGGTGGGCCGCTGTTTCTGTAGGTTCCAAAATAAAAACAGTTACACCCAACAGCAAAAATATTTGGGGAATGAACAAAAAGAAATTGAATTTTTTGCTGCAAAAAGCGTTAATTATAAAGAGCCAAGCTGCTGCAGTATAAGTCAAGCCTGCTACTACTATGGCAGTTGTCAGACGATAACTCATAACGATGGACAGGTTATAAAACCCGTAACAAACAATCATTAAAATAATATTTTTGTTCCAGGTAATGCCGCCGCGCTTGATAAAAGGCAAGAGCAATAACCCTGCTATCAACGAGCGCAGAGAAACCAGTGTAAAGCTGTCAACAGATGCTGTTTTGACAATAACCGAGTTTATACTCCAAACCAGCGCGGCAATAGCCGCCGCGCTGCCCAGCGGCAGTTTGATTTTATTCATTTTGTATATTTCGTTTTTAAAACAACGCTTTCCTGCTTAGTATAATTTTAAATCAGATTATTTTGTTTTTAATATTATTTTAAAAAAAATACTGTTTTTGTGTCGATAAATGACATTTTATTATGAAACCCGTTGAAAAAAAACTTTTATCGACAAAATAATGTTAATATTTCTTGTGTTTGTTGGAAAATGAGATTTATAGTCGATAAAATAATTTGCTATTTTCTGTCGTTTGTTATAAAATAATACAGGTTTAGTTTTATTTTTGGAGGATATTGACGATGGTTAAAGCTCAATTAATCATAAAAAACGCTATTTATTTTGCGGGCACAACATTTAAAAACGGTGATATTATCGTTAATAATAATATAATCAGTCAAATTGAAGCTCCGGGTAGCTTTACGGGTACGGCGGAGCGCGTGCTGGACGGGAAGGGCCTGCTTGTTTTGCCGGGTGTAATTGACAGCCATGTGCATTTTCGTGATCCCGGCCGCTGTGACCGTGAGGATTTTTCCAGCGGTTCTGTTGCGGCTGCCTCCGGCGGAGTGACCACTGTTATCGAAATGCCCAATGTTATACCGCCGCCTTATTCGGCTGAGCAGATTAAAAAGCGTATTGCGATAGGCGAGCAAAAATCATTGATTGATTTTTCTTTTTATGCAGCGGCAGGTTATGATAACCGCAACAATTATGACGAAATGAAGGCTTGTGGAATCAGTGCCTTTAAGACCTTTCTTCATGCGCCTCCCAAGGGGCGAGAGGCGGAGTTTATGGGTTTAACGGCAGAAAACACCGGTGAGCTTTTTGCTGTTTTACAAAAAGCGGCGGGGGTTGACGGAAGGTTTTTCTTTCATTGCGAAAACGAAAGCCTAATTAATGAACTGGAAAAGCAACTTCACAAACAGGGCAAAGAAGGTTATGATTTTCATTATAATTCCCGCCCGAATGTTGCTGAGGCTCAGTCGGTTGCTACGATTATTGAGCTTGCCCGCGCTACCGGGGCTAAGGTTGGCATTTGCCATGTCAGTACGGCCGAGGCTGCGGAGCTGATTAAAAGAGCTAAGGCCGATGGTCTGGATATAGTTGCTGAGGCCTGTTATCATCATTTGCTTTTTTCTCATGCCGATATCGACCGTTTGGGGCCATATGCAAAATGCAACCCTCCTTTGCGTTCTGCTCAAAATGTTGAGGCCTTATGGAAGTATGTGACTGACGGCACCATTGATTATTTGGGTTCTGACCACGCGCCGTTGTTAGCTGATGAAAAGAAAAGCGGTGAGCATCATATTTGGCAGGCTTTTTCGGGTATTGCCGGAGTAGAGGTAATGGTTACCTTAATTGTCAATGAGTGGCACAAGCGGCATCTTTGTCAAAAGCAAATGGTACGCCTGCTGAGTGAAAATGCGGCCAAGGCTTTTGGGTTTTATCCGCGAAAGGGCAAAATTGCCGTCGGCAGTGACGGAGATTTTACAATTATCAATCCCAGTGTTTCCCGCCAATTAAGCATTGAGCAGATGTACTCTAAAGCGGCGGTTAATAATAAAATTTTTGAAGGCTTAACAGTAAATAATACAATTGCTTATACCGTTAGCCGTGGGCAAGTAGTGGCCGAGGATGGTAAGGTCGATATGAGCCTGCGGGGTCGCGGACAATTTATAATGACAAATCGGGGGGGGGTGAAAAATGCTTAAAATTAAAAACGAACTAATAGATAAGTCTGCTAAAACGGTGGTTTGTTTAGCAGGTGAGCCTAACCCCCCTTTTATGGATTTAAACGATACGGCGGTGGTCATTTGCGCTGACGGCGGGGCCGCTTTAGCACGCAAATGCGGCTTAAGACCCGATTTAATTATCGGTGACGGCGATTCTATTAGTGAGGAAGACTTAAAATGGTGTTCAGATAATTGTATTGCCCTGCGTTTTGTCTCCAAAGAAAAAGATTTTACGGATGGAGAACTGGCTTTAGCCGAGGCCCGCGAATTTGGCGGTATGCTTTATATTCTTGGCGGTATGGGCGGCAGATTCGACCATATGCTGGCCAATATTTTTGTTGCAGCTAAAGAGCTAAGACATTTTACCGCTATTTGTTTTGATAATGGCGAAAACACTTTGTACTTACTGCCTGCAGGTAATTACCAGCTATACGGTCAGGCTGGGTTGACTGTAAGCCTGCTGGCTATAATGGAAGATGCCGAGGGCGTTTGTTTTCAAGGTATGCGTTATCCTCTTAATAACGAGGTGCTGCCCTTAGGAGCAGGCAGGGGAATCAGCAATTTTTTTTGCGGCCAAGAAGCAGAGCTTTCTTTTACAAAAGGCAGGATAATGGTCTGGGGATAACATAATAAAAGAGGATATTGATAGTATTTATAGAATATTAATTAGTTAAAATATCATTACATAATTGATCGGAGTGTATTATTAGTGTCTTTGCAGCAAGAAAAGGAATCAAGTCGTTATCATCTGGAGGTAAGGGTTGATTTAACTACCGATGAATATTTAAAATATACAAATTCATCTATTAACCGCAGACCGATGATGATAATTATTTATGCCTTGACAGCCGTGGTTTTTTTGAGTATTTTATGGGAATGGAAAATGTTCGGTTCCATTTCTTGGCAAAATATGGTATTTTTGGGTTTTATGCTTTTAATGCCTACTTATTTGTTGCCTTCAGTATTTAATTATAAAGCTCGCAAGGTTTTAGAGCAGGATGTGATCTTATCAGGGCGACCTTTTTACCGTTTTAATGAAAAAGGTATTGTGGTTTCTGCCGGCTCTAACGGGCGTCGGTATTCTTGGAATGATTTATACGGAATCAAAGAGACCAAAGAGGTTTTTGCTTTACAATTAGATCAAACCCGTGCCCTTTTATTACCTAAGCGTTGTTTTTCCGAGCAGGTTGCTCAAGATTTGCGCGAGCTGTTAGACAGCCGTACGGAAATTAAAAGAAAACATTTAATGATTGCCCCTCAAACGGGCAGTTTACCTAAGAAAGATGAATTGGAATAGCATTTTGGAGGAAATATGGTTTTAATGAATGAAATATTAGCAGAGTTTTTAAGCTCTGTTTATAAAGAAAACGCTATTGATATCAGGGTTGTTGAGGAAAGGATAAAGACCGCTTTCGGTTCAAATAATAAATGTTTTTCACAGATATACTTTCCCGAAACCGTTGAAGAGCTGATACCGGAAACGGCGCGTGGCCGGGGGTTTGCTCGTCCTTATCCGCAATTGCGTTTGGATTTTGCAATTGCTGAGGTAATTGCTTATTTAAAAAATAATAATTTGGTAGAAGCGGAGAATATACCGGTTTATTTTAGTTCGCCATTATCCGCCGCCTTGTTTTACATTAAACAGCTTGCATCTTTTGAGGATAGCTTGAAAGAGTTAAATTTAATGTTGACGGATGCTCTTAATGATTGGCTTTTGTTTATTGTTGATAATGGTGAGATGAATTCATCAGGCGTTTTACGCGCAGCGGAAGCGACAGAATAAATTTACATTAAGAGGGTGAAAACTATGGCTGAAAACAAGATTTTGATTACTACCGATTCGGGCTGTGATATGCCCCAAGAATTCTTTGAACATTTCAAATTACCCAGAATAAAGATTTGTTATATTTGCGGTGAAGAGGTGTTGCCTGATCACGGCATTGATAGCGAAACGGACCGTTTTTATGCGATGCAGGCAGAAGGAGTAGCCTGTTCTACGACGGGGATCAATACGGTGCAGGCCGAGCAGTTTTTTAATGAACAATTAGCAGCAGGTCTGCCGATTATACACATTGCTTTTTCCGGAGCGCTTTCTAATACCTGTTCGGTTATGAAAGCTGTGGCCGAACGAATCAACGCTAATAATCCGGAGGCTGACATTACCGTATTAGACAGCCACGCTGCCAGCGCAGGCCAGGCCCAGCTACTTACAGGTTTATTGGAGCAACGAGATGCCGGGGCGAGCAAGGAGGAAGCCGGAGAGTGGTATTTAAATAATCATTTAAAATATAATCACTTTTATACGGTCAGCGAATTAAAGTCTTTGAAAAGAAGCGGCAGAGTTAAAGCTGCCGCAGCCTTTTGGGGTGATATTTTAAGCATTAATCCCTTAATGACTGTTGATACCGAAGGCCGTTTAATTCCCTATAAAAAAGAGCGCGGCCGTAAAAAAGTATTAAAATCCATGATAGCTGAAATGAAAGAACGCATAGAAAACCCCGAAGAGCAGGTTATACTTATCAGCCACGGGCAATGCCTTGAAGATGCCGAGACCTTAAAAGCAATGGTTTTAGAGAATTTTACCGTTAAGGATGTAAAAATCAACCGCATTGGGCCTGTGATCGGTTGTCATACCGGCCCAACAGTTTTGGCTTTATTCTTTAAAGGCCAAGAACGCGATTTTTAAGGAGGTTTTTTATGGTTTGCTTGAATTTGCATAAAATTGATTTTAAAGATAAAAATAACCCGTTTTTGATTGGCATTGGCATTTCCAATAAGCATTTGCATTTATCACAGGCTGATTTGGAAACACTCTTCGGTGAAGGCTATCAACTAAGAGAAAAAAGTGCTTTATCGCAGCCGGGACAGTTTGCAGCTAAAGAAACCGTAACAATTGCCGGCCCTAAGGGTGCTGTAGATAATGTGCGTATTTTGGGCCCGGTGCGTAAAGAAACTCAGGTAGAACTGGCACAGACCGATGCTCGTCGTTTAGGTATTGAAGCGCCGGTGCGTTTATCGGGTGATTTGGCCGACAGTGCTGATTGTGTTTTGATCGGCCCTAAAGGTATAGTTAACGCAAGGTCTAAAGTAATTATCCCGATTCCTCATATTCATTTAAGTGATCAGCAAGCACAAGAAATGGGTATAAAAGATCAGGATTTGGTAGATGTCTATTTTAAGAGCAAGACAAAAAGCGGAGCATTGTTTAATATTGTTTGCCGGGTTGGTCAAGGCCATGAGAAAGATTTGCATATGGATACGGATGAGGCCAATGCTTTTCAATTAAAAAACAGTGATTTTGCATTGATTGTTAAACATGATTAAAAACCAAGAGGGGCGGGCATTATGCCTGCCCCTCTTGTAAGGAATGAACGAATATGGAATACTGTTTGCTTTATTATCTTGCGCTCAGCCTGCTTTTGTTTGTGCTTTTTGGTTTTGATAAGGCTCAAGCCAAACGCAAGGGTCGGCGCATTGCCGAAAAAACTCTTTATTTATGGGGAATCTTGGGAGGCTTTGCGGGCGGATTTTTGGGAATGCTGGTCTTCCGCCATAAAACCAAAAAGCCATTTTTCTCTTTATGCTACTTATTTGCTTTGGTTGCTCACCTGTTATTCTGGAGTTATTTAATTAAAACGGGAGTTGTCAGCTTGTGAAGGTTTTTGCCATATCCGACCTGCATTTGTCTTTATCCGCTCCGGCATATTTGCATAGCGGAGCTGAATTTGCCGTGCAAAAGCCTATGGATATTTTCGGTGAGCATTGGCAGGGATATTTGCCGCGCTTGATAGAAAACTGGCAAAAGACAGTCAGTGCTAAGGATGCTGTTTTAATGTGCGGCGATACCTCTTGGGCGATGACATTAGATGAAGCTAAGTATGATTTTGATTTTTTGGGCAAGCTTAACGGTACTGTTTATTTAAGCCGCGGCAATCATGATTATTGGTGGGGCGGCATAACAAAGCTGCGGACGGTATTGCCCGCTAATGTTGTGCCTTTAAACCACGATTGCGCCGTCGTGGCGGGGCGGGCGGTTTGTGCTACCCGCGGTTGGCTGTTGCCCGGGTGTTCCGAGTGGAAGGCCTCTACCGATACGGCTATATATTTGCGCGAGCTGTTGCGGCTGGAGATGGCTTTGCAAGCGGGGGCAAGTACCGGACTGCCTTTGGTGGCTATGCTCCATTATCCGCCCTTTGATGATGAGAATGATCAGGGAGAGATGATGGATCTGCTGGAGAAATACGGCGTTTCGTTATGCGTTTACGGTCATATACACGGTATCTGCCCAAAAAGTTCTTATTATAGGCGTATTCGCGGGATAGATTTATATAATGTCAGTTGTGACCGATTGGCTTTTACGCCGTTGCTGCTGTGGGAGGACTAGAATGTTTTTACCTATCAATCGCAGTGATATGAATGCCCGAGATTGGCACTATCTTGATTTTTTGTTGATTACGGGCGATGCTTATGTTGATCATTCTTCCTTTGCGGCGGCTATTATCAGCCGTTATTTGGAGCATTTGGGTTACCGTGTGGGCGTTTTGGCTCAGCCCGATATTAATAACGACAGCCGCTTTTTAGAGATGGGCAGACCTCGTTTGGCTGTGCTGATATCCGGCGGTAATATGGACTCTATGCTTTGTCATTATACGGCTAATAAAAATCCCCGGTACAAGGACGACTATTCGCCCGGCGGCAAATTTCGCCGTCCCGATTATGCCGTTACTGCTTATGCCCAAAAGGCCCGTAAGCTGTTTGGAGATAAAACTCCGATAATTATCGGCGGTATTGAAGCATCTTTACGCCGTTTTGCTCACTATGATTATTGGCAGGATCAAGTTTTGCCCTCGGTTTTAGTATCGTCAGGCGCCGATTTATTGTGTTACGGAATGGGTGAGCTGACAAGCAAGCAAATTGCCGCCCGCCTTAGCGGCCGAGGTACGGCTGCCGATTGCCGCGATATTGCCGGATTGGCTTATTTGCTTGAGGAGGAAAAAGACCTGCCGCCGGCATCTGAGCGGATATTTTTGCCTTCTTTTACTGAAGTAAGCAAAGATAAAAGAGCCTTTGCCAAAGCTTATCGTTTGCAGGAACAGGAGCAGAACTTTTTTGACGGTAAAGCGCTGATACAAAAACACGGCGAAAAATATTTGGTAGTCAACCGTCCGCAACGGCCTTTGACTACTCAGGAAATAGATAATATTTATGAATTGCCTTATGAACGACTCTGGCACCCCTGTTATGATAAGGCAGGCGGTATTGCCGCCTTTGCTGAGGTGCGCTTTTCTTTGACCTCTCACCGCGGCTGTTTTGGCGGCTGTTCGTTTTGTTCAATCAATTTTCATCAGGGACGGATTATTCAAAGCCGCAGCAGTGAATCGGTTTTGCGTGAGGCACAAATAATTTCTCAAATGCCCGATTTTAAGGGTAATATTCACGATGTCGGCGGTCCGACGGCTAATTTTCGCGGGCAGGTTTGTCAAAAAGCACTTAAAGTCGGGCCTTGCCGTAACCGCCAATGTTTAAGCCCGAATATTTGCCCGCGCTTGCCCAAAGACAGCAGCGAGTATGAAAAGCTTTTAACCGATTTGCGTAAAATCCCCGGAGTTAAAAAGGTCTTTGTCCGCTCCGGCCTGCGTTTTGATTACGCATTGGCGGAAAAATCCCGTGCTTTTTTGCATACGCTTTGCCGTTATCATATTAGCGGTCAGCTTAAAATTGCGCCCGAGCATATTTCCGACAGCGTTTTAAAATATATGGGTAAATCGGGGGCAGCCTCTTATTTTGATTTTATTCGTGAATATAAGCAAATTAATAAACTATTAAATAAAAACCAGCATTTGGTAGCTTATTTTATGTCTGCCCATCCCGGCTGTACTTTAAAGGATGCGGCAGAATTAGCCGAGTATTTTCATAAAATGAATATGCATCCGGAGCAGGTGCAGGATTTTATCCCTACGCCCGGTACCTGCAGTACCTGTATGTATTATACCGAATTGAATCCATATACAATGGAAAAAATTTATGTCGCAAAAGGCAAGCACAAGGCTATGCAGCGCGCTTTATTGCAGGCTCATTTGCCGGAAAACGCCGAATTGGCCGCTCAGGCCTTAAAGCTATGCAATAAAGAAAATTTAGCGCAAAAATTGCAGGAAAAACCTAGTGTGACATATAATAAAAATAAAAAAGCAAGGGCTGTAAAGCAAACAAAGGCTCAAACAAAGACCACAGCTTTAAATCCCAAACCACAAAAAAGTAAGCTAAAAAACGCTACGCAAGCTAAAAAAACCGGGGGAGGGCGTAAAAAATGATTATCGGTGTAGGCTGTGATATACAAACAGTAGCAGAAATACGCCGCGCCCTGTCGCGTACCGAAAATTTTTTAAATAAGGTTTTTACCCAAGATGAGCTGAAATACTGCTGTGACGGCCGCGGCAGCCTGAGCGATCAATCCTTAGCCGCCCGTTGGGCAGCTAAGGAAGCTGTTTATAAAGCGCTGGGCGGTAAAATCACCGCATTTAATTTTCATGATATTGAGGTTTGTAATTTACATTCAGGCCAGCCGATACTGGTATTAAAGGGCGGTACGGCGGAAAGCGCCCTTGCCTTGGGTATTAAAAACTGGCATTTGACTATATCACATACTAAGGAAAACGCTTTGGCATTTGTGGTAGCCGAGGGTTAAGGAGGGGTTGCAATGAGGATTTTAACAGCAGAAGAAATGCGTTTGGCGGATAGTACGGCCATTAATACATATAAAATACCCGGTGTGGTTTTAATGGAAAACGC
>JAQVWQ010000075.1 GCA_028709615.1 Clostridia bacterium
GCTCTTAAATCCTTGCCCGAGCTGTTCAATTCATCCAGCATTTTTAATAGGGCAGGCAAGTCACCCTTTAAAACAGCTTCTGCCAACGCAGCGGTAAAGGAGCCGTCAACCAAGCCCAAAACCTTGGCAACCGTTATTTCATCTATTTTTCCGTCGCCAAAAACAGCGCATTGATCAAGCAAATTGACGGCATCACGCAGACCGCCCTCAGCTTTTTTGGCAAGAATAGCCGTAGCAGACGAGGTTACGGTAAACCCCTCAAGCTCGGCAATATAAGCAAGCCGCTGCCTAATATCCTGTTCGGAAATTCGGTGGAAATCAAACCTCTGGCAGCGCGAAAGCACAGTAACAGGCAAACGATGAGGCTCGGTCGTTGCCAAAATAAATATCACATGAGCGGGAGGCTCCTCTAAGGTTTTTAAAAAAGCGTTATTGGCATCGCCTGTTAAAGCATGAACCTCGTCAATAATGTAAATTTTATATTTTTCCTGTACGGGGGCATACTTAACACTTTCACGCAGGTCGCGGATTTCATCAATACCGCGGTTAGAAGCGGCGTCTATTTCCGTAATGTCCATACTTGCGCCGCCGGCTATTCGTAAGCAGGCCTGGCATTTGCAGCAAGGCTCGCCGTTTTGAGGATCAAGACAGTTAATAGCCTTGGCAACAATACGCGCCGTTGAGGTCTTTCCGGTGCCACGCGGACCGCAAAACAAATAAGCATGCGAAAAACTGCCCTGAGCCACAGCGTGAGTCAAGGTTTTGGCTATATGCATCTGTCCGACCAGCTCGCTAAAGCTGTTTGGCCGATAACGACGGTATAAAGCTGTATAAGCCATCCGCATACCTCCGGTTAAGATAAAGCTAATCTATTAAAAATTCGCTCTTATGTAGATTTTTCCTGCCTGCCCGGCACAAAAGCGCAAACAAAAACGCGCCCCGCAAGGAGCGCGTTTTGCGTCTCAGATGAATAAATCTAATGATCTATCAGAGAGATTACAGTTTAACGACATTAGCCGCCTGAGGACCGCGAGGGCCATCGACAACGTCGAAGGAAACATTCTGACCTTCGTCAAGGGTTTTAAAACCATCACCCTGAATAGCGGAAAAATGCACGAATACATCCTCGCCGCCATCTCTTTCAATGAAACCAAAACCCTTTTCTGCGTTAAACCATTTTACTTTGCCGTTCATGTGGTACCTCCTAAAAAATTATTAAGCTACATTAGTATAGCACAGCTATTATAATAAAACAAGTGTAAAATCAAATATTTTTTATGAAAAAATTTTTTTATGTGAATTTATTTTGTCTTTTTTTTGTCAAAAATGCAAAATAAGCTTGCATTTTGTTCTAAAGCTTAATATAATAAGATTTACCTAATGTTTGCGCCCCACCCTATTATCCTTTTTGGGTTTGGCCTACGCATAAAACTTTAGGTCAAATCCAGTAAGGAGGATATAATAATGGCTTTTGAAGACAGAACCTTAAAATGCAAAGAGTGTGGTGCTGATTTCACCTTTACCGCTTCCGAACAAGAATTCTATGCGGAAAAGGGCTTTCAAAACGATCCGGCTCGTTGTCATGAATGCCGCGCGGCAAAAAAACGCGAACGGCAAAGCAGCCGTTCCGAACGCCAAATGTATGAAGTCGTTTGCGCTGAATGCGGAGCCGCAACTCAGGTACCCTTTCAGCCGACCGAAGATCGTCCGGTTTACTGCCGCGACTGTTACCAAAAAATAAGAGGACAACAATAACTTTGCCTGTAAAAAAACGCCGATTAACAATCGGTGTTTTTTTGTGGCTTTTTTTAAGCCCTTATGATATAATTATCGCAACACCATATTATGCTTTGATAAACAAATTTAAAGGATAAATTCATATGTTAAATACAATTTTATTTGATTTAGACGGAACCTTACTGCCGCTTGATTTAAATACCTTTATCAAAAAATATATGGAGGCTCTTTCTGCCAAGGCCGCGCCTTTAGGTTATGAAGCCCAACCCTTTATCGAAGCAGTTTGGAAGGGAACCTATGCAATGGTCGGCAACGACGGTACCAAAACCAACGACGAATGTTTTTGGTCTGTTTTTTGGCAAAAACTCGGTAAAAAGGATCCCGCTTTGCTGGCGGCCATAGACGACTTTTATTGTAATGATTTTTACGAACTCAACCAAATTTTTCAACTCAAAGAGGATCGCAGTAAGCTGATTTATAAGCTTAAAGAAAAAGGCTATACCCTTGTACTGGCCACCAGCCCGATTTTTCCGCTCACCGCCTTAACCGCCCGCCTTGCATGGATAGGCCTTAAAACCAAGGATTTTGACCACCTGACCCATTATGAAAACTGCCGCTACTGCAAGCCGAATTTAAATTATTACCGTGAAATTATGCTTTCAATCAATAAAAAGCCTTGTGAGTGTTTAATGGTCGGCAACAATATTAAAGAGGATTGCATCGCCTCTGAGCTGGGCTGCGACACCTACTTTGTTACCGATTGGCCAGAAAATAAAGAAGACCTCCCTTACGACCATATCAAGCACGGAAGCTGGCAGGATTTTTGTCTTTGGGCCGACCGGCTAAAGGCGCTTAAATAATACTTAATAATAAGGCAAGACCTGAATCCCAACAGGTCTTGCCTTTTTGCTTTTTATACTGCCAAAATTTCCGCAACTAAAGCGGGCAAATTTTGTACCTCGCTTTGTCTGCCGTGCAAAATCGGTTTTTTGGCCACCCCGTCCAAGGCCCGATGGACCTTGCCGCCAACAAAAGCGGCCAGCTGCTCGGCATGCAAAGCCGCGTCGGCAACGGGAGTCTGCCCCAAGGCCTGCAAAACGGCAGCCGGGAATTTATAAGGCGAAGCCGTAGAAACAATTAAACAAGGGTTATCATCGCCCGTAGCAGCCAGATATTTATTATAAACACAAGCGGCAACGGCCGTATGCGGATCAAGCAAATAGCCTTGGGTTTGATATGTTTCACCGATAGTGGCAGCCACCTCGTTTTCTGCGGCCCAGCCTCCCCATAAAACCTCTTTACAGGCTTTTTGCGCATTTTCGTCCAGCGCAAAAAGACCGTCGTTATCCAGCTTTTGATAAAGCTCGGCACATTTTTTTCCGTCACGCTCCAATAGCTCATATACAAAGCGCTCAAAATTGCTCGAAACCAAAATATCCATCGAAGGGCTTGTCGTGCGGTAAAACGGTCTGCGGCGATCATAAAAGCCTTTTTCGATAGCATCCGTCAGCACATTATTTTGGTTAGAGGCACAAACCAGCTTGCCGATAGGCAGGCCCATTTTCTTTGCGTAATATCCAGCCAAAATATTACCGAAATTGCCCGTCGGCACAACAACGGTGATTTTATCTCCGGCCTTAATTTTACCCTGAGCCGCCATCTGAGCATAACCATGATAATAATAAACTATCTGCGGCAGCAATCTGCCCCAGTTTATGGAATTGGCGGAAGAAAAGCGGTAACCGCCGTTATCCAGCCTTTTTTTCATTTGCTCATCGGCAAATATTCTTTTTACGGCCGTCTGACAATCGTCAAAGTTACCGAAAACACCGACTACAGCCGTATTTTTGCCCTCGGTGGTCAGCATTTGCAGCTCCTGTACCCGGCTGACGCCTCCGACAGGATAAAAGACAATGATCTTCGCCCCGGGGACATCGCTGAAGCCCTCTAAAGCGGCCTTGCCGGTATCTCCTGAGGTTGCAACCAAGATTGCCGTATCGCGCCCGCCGCCCGTTTTTTTAACGGCGGCAACCAACAAATGCGGCATCAGCTGCAAGGCCATATCCTTAAAAGCTGCCGTCGGCCCGTGCCAAAGCTCCATAATATCCGCTTTTTCGATACTGACTACGGGAGCCTGCTGCCGATCAAAATTGCCGCTGTAATATGCCGCCTCTACCATCTGCGCCAGCTCCGCGGAAGTATAATCGCTTAAATATTTTTCTAAAATTGCCTCTGCCAGCTCTCTGTAAGAAAGCGCGCCGATATGCTGCGGAAAATATTGGGGAAAGCTCTCCGGCACAAACAATCCGCCGCCGGGCACCATACCCAAAGAAATTGCCTCGGCTGCTTGAGACTCGTGATAATTGCCTCTTGTACTGATATATAGCATAACTATTCCTCCAACGGGCATTTGGCCCGCAAGTAATAAATAGGCAAGCCCTGCTTACGAAAACGCAGCTCATACTCAGTTGCTGCCTCTTGAGGCGGCAGATTTTCGTTTTGTATTATGAGCTGCCAACCGTCTGCCTCTAATGTTGCCAACGAATAATCATATAATTGCCGATTATCCGTACGCATTTCCAGCTCTCCGCCCTCTGCCAGCAGTCTGCGATAGCACGCTAAAAATTGCGGTGAGGTCAGCCGCCGTTTGGCGTGCCGAGCCTTGGGCCAGGGGTCAGAAAAATTCAAATAAATTCTATTGATTTCCTGAGGAGCAAAAAGCTCCTCTAAATGCCGGGCATCTGCCGCAATAAAACGCACATTATGCGGTAAAGGGGTATTACGCTCAATAGCCTCAGCTACCAGCTGCACGCGCCTTTCCAGGCCCAAAAATAGTTGTTCGGGCTCGTTTTGCGCTGTCCGGCAGATAAAGCTGCCCCGCCCCATACCGATTTCTAAATTAAGCGCAGGCAACGGCAGAGCAAGCAAAGTGCGAAAACCGCCCGCAGGCGGCTGTAACGCAGCGATTACCGCCGCATGATTCAAAGCAAAAGCCTCGGCCTGCGGTTTTTTTCTTAAATGCATAGCTTATTGCTGATCAGCCCAAAGCGCAGCTTCGGCTTGCATAATTTGATCGGAGGTCATACCCTCTTTAAGCAAACGGCTTTTAATGGCCTCGCCCCAAAAACGGCTTTTTTCGCTCATTTTTTGAAAGCGTTTGCGTTTATCGTCTTTATAACCGGCGCGGGATTGAGCATTAATGTCCATAATAGTACAAATACCCTTAACGCGAATTAAATCCTCTTGAGAGAGCTTTTGATAATCAGCCTGCAAGGTATCCATCACATTCTGATAATAGTCTGCAAATTCGTTAAAGGGAAGCTCCTCCGTCATTTGCGTAAAGCCCTGCATAAGAAGGTACATTTCTTCAATTGTTTTAACAGCCATTTATTTTTCCTCCGACAATAATCTGACGAAAAAAACCGAGCAGGTCTGTAAGCCGGGTTCTGTAATAGATGAACATCTATCTACGCTTACGGTTGCCCGCAAGCTTTAGCAACCTAACCCGGAAACGGGACGGGCAGCCCCTTGTTTCCTATGCGGTTTTGCTCCGGATGGGGTTTACCTAGCCGCGCGATCTCCCGCGCGCTGGTGCGCTCTTACCGCACCGTTCCACCCTTGCCGTTTGCACGGCGGTCTGCATTTCTGTGGCACTATCCTTGAGGTCGCCCTCACCGGCCGTTAGCCGGCATCCTTGCCCTATGGAGCCCGGACTTTCCTCAGACGCGGCCTTTCGGCGCTGCGCCTGCGTTCATCCGACATACTCGGTTTTTTTCGGCAATACTGAATTAGTATTATAACACTATAAAAATAAATTTTCAAGTCCTAATCAAAATTTTAAAAGCAAGCCTTAAAAGACTTGCCTTTACAAAATTACTATTCCTCTTCAATAAACAGCCTTCTGCCGCATTTTTCGCAGCAAACAATATCCTCTGCTGCATTAGCCACCTTTCGGGCCAGTGCAGGGGTAACGATCGTATTACAACCCATACAAACATTTTTATTGTTAAGCTTAGCCAGCGGAGCGCCTTCAAAACGGTTGTTTGTGCTATGATACCACTCTAAAAAAGCGTCGGGTATCAGTTTTAAAAGCTTCTTCCTTTCTTTCTCAAGCACAGCGATTTGTGCTGCGCGGCGCTCGTCGCCTTGTTGATACAACTCTTTTTTTGCATTAAACTCTGCCTGAATTGCACTTAATTCACGCAGCTGAGCCTCAAGCGCAATTTCCAAATCAACTCGGGCCTGCCGTTGATTAGCGGCATCGCTAACGCATTTGTTTAGCTTATTTTTTAAAGAATTTATTTGCTGCTCCTTGGCGGCCACCGCTTTTGGAGAAGAAATTGTACCGCCGTAAAGCTCTTTTTCCTCGGCAGCAATGCGGGCGCGTAAATTACCTTCCTCGGAGGACAACTTGTGCTGTTTAGCGGTAAATTGCTCCAAACGGGCCTTATCCCGTAAAAAAGCATCCTTTTTACAGGCAAAATTGGCCTTTATGTTGCGCAGCTCGTTATAATCGTTAATAGCTAACTCGTCCGAGCGCAGCTTAGCCTGTTCCAGTTCTATCTGTTGCAGACGGTACAAATTATTCATATTTAATTCTCCTCCCGTAAATCAACCTTAAAGCTTTGGCATATTAGATAAAACCTCTCTAATTCGCTCAGCTTCATCCTTCAAGCAACGCACACGAGCCGCCACTTCTTTTCCGTTTTTATTGCTAAGCCGTTGCAGTATCTGCTCAATATCACCCAGCTTTAAACGCAAACAAGGAGCTAAAAACGGGTGGCCGTTTTTTAAAAGCAACGGTCCGTATTCTATCTCTTGCGTGTTTAACTGCATCTGACCCCTTT
>JAQVWQ010000009.1 GCA_028709615.1 Clostridia bacterium
GTCAAGGTAAAGCCCGCGGGCACCGTAAAGAAGACAAAATTCTGATCATCGGTGTTATCATCTTCAATCAGCAGAGCCTTGCCGGCGGGGACGGTTAAATTATCCGTCAGCGTAACGGTAGATAGGCAGCTGATGTTATCATAAGCCGCGCTTAAGCTTAAAGCCTCTCTCAGACGGGCTTCGGAATAGGTGTTGGCGTTGCGTGTAATACGGCCGCCGTTAACGAAAATGGGAACGGTTTCGGTAAGCGTGCCTTTGCTGTCTTGAGCAGAGTCGGCGCGCAAAATATTATGGACGATAATATCGCCGTTGGTGTTAAGAGATAAGGTGCCCTCGTTGACTAAAACGCCTTTTCCGTTGATGTTAATTTTTGCCGCCAGGTTCACTGTTCCGCCTGCTTTGTTGGTCAGCGTACCCGCCAAATCGTCGCTGCCCAAAATGAAGTCCAGGCCGTTGATATTAAGAGTGCCAAAATTATCAAAGCTCGAACCGCGTTCGACGGAGAAAAAGCCGCCCGGTCTCCATTCAGGCGAGTTGACATCAGCTTCGGAGGTGATAGTACCGTAGTTGCTGATTTTGCCGTTGTCTTCGGCAATCATCATACCTGAGGCAACGCGGAAACCGGCCTGCTCGGCCTCGGCTTTTTTAAGGGTTATCGCGGCGCCTATGTTATTGGTCAGAATGCCGCCCGTTACAAAAATGCCACCATTGGCGGCAAGCGCCGTTTTGCCCGCAACAATAATTGAGCCGTTATTTTCTAAAGTACCGATAATTTTTAAATCGGCTTTGAGGGTTAAGGTTTTACCTGCCGCTACCGTCAGGGTTTTGCCTGTCAGCACATCGACCGGTTTACTGATAGTTAAATCGGCCGTCAGTTCAATATTGTTGTTGATTTGTACGCTGCTGGCGTTGCTGTTGTTTAAAGCAGCCAATAACTCAGCTTCACTGCTTACCTTGGCTATGTAGCTGGAGGATCCGCCGCCACCGCCGCCGCCTGTGACTGGAGGTACGGTAACGGTAGTGCCGCTGCTGACGCTTTGGCCGTTATTGGTGACGCCCGTTGTGCCTTGGCTGACGGTTAATGCAGTACCTTTGGTATCTACTTTGGTGTTGTTGCCGCTGATTTGGGCGTTGGTAACCGTTCCTGAGCCTGCTATTTGCACATTGGCCGCCGTGCTGTTGACATTGCTGACGCTTGTGCCCGCGCCGACGGAAAGGCTGCTGCCCGCGGCTTGCTCGCTGATATTAAAGTTTTGGATACTGCTGCCCGCGGTTAAAGAAACGCTTGCCGAGGGGGCATTTAATTGCAGCTCATTAACCTGTGCGTTTTGCGCTATCAGCGGAATATTGCTGTTCAGCTCGACATTGTCGAAGCTGCCTTCTAAAATTACATCGTCTTTGCCGTCGTTAATGTAAACAAACTCAATTTGCGCACCGTTTTCCGTTACCACGCGCACCGCGCCGGAGGCGGTTTTAGATAAAATCAAGGTGCCGATTTTGCTCTTATTGATAATATGCAGGGAGTTTTGGCCGCCGCCGCGAACAACCACGCGGCCGGTGACCGTTACATTGTCCAAGGTGACATCGCCCGCGGCCACACCGTCGCCGATAATTAAATCGCCGTTGACGGTCAGGTCTTTTAAGGTGACTTTATCGCAGTTGATCATAAAATTACCCGCCCCTGCCGCAGTATAAGTGCCTGCCTTGGAGGCATAGGTTTTAATGATGTTATCAAAAATTGTGGCGAACTCGGCCCTGGTAATGGAGGACTTTAAATGCAGATTTTTACCGTCGCCGTTGACATAGCCGTTGTTGATCAGTGCGTAAACGCTGCCTTTGGCCCAAGCGGAGGCCTCTGACAGGTCGGCAAATTGGCGTTTGGCAGTTTGCGCCTCGTCCAGCTTGAGCGCGCGGGCGATCACCGTAAAGGCTTCTTCGCGGCTGATGGCGGAAAGGGGATTGAGCTTGTTGCCGTCGCCCTTTAATACGCCCATTTTTACGGCCGTTTGCAGGTATTGGTAATACCAGGCCGCTTGCTTGACATCAACAAAACTGCTGATGTCGGCCTTTTCGGCAGCTCCGAAGGCGCGGCTGATCACCGCCGCCATTTGGGCGCGGGTCAATTCACCGCCGGGCATAATTTTGCCGTTTGCTCCGGTCAGTAGGCCGTTATCTGCGGCTTTTTGCAAGACTGCTCCGTAGGGGCCTTCGGGAAGGTCGCTGAAATCCTGCGCCAATGCCGCCGATGGCAAAAGCAGCAGTAGCAAAATTACGGATACAAACAGCAAAAATTTTCTTGTCATTAAAAAGTACCTCCTTTTGTCGGCTAAAAGTTCTTTTTGTGCTTTTATAATAATTTGGGGTAATATATTGATAACATTTATTATATGCCCTTTGGTATATAAAAAAGGTGGGCTGACAGCCCACCTTGACACGATTTAAGTCAGTTTTTTTGTGAAAATTTTTCGGCGTTGGCAAATAAAATTGCCAACTCGCCAAGGGTTAAGTCATCAATTTTTTTAACCCCTTCGTAAAGGCCGCTTTCCATACTGTAAGCATCGGCTATACGGACATGCGGATACATGCCGTTGTCGTCCTTTAGGCTTGACAGATCCATAATAATTTCGGGCCAGTAAATTTTGCCGATTGAGTAAGCCACTACAGGCCGCGGCAGCGGGTCGCTGTCGGGTAAGCTCCAGGGAAAGAAATTGCCGTCCGCTTCGTGCGGGTAGGGAGGATCGGCTTCCGGCGGTGCGTTAACATAGTCGGCCGGCAGGCCGTAAACCTCGACTAAAATTTGTTTTAAGTAAGCAAAATCGGCGCGCTCGTCAGAGGCGGCAAAGATTTTGGTGTTATAGGCGTTATTCATATACTCGGCCGCTGCGCTCATTGATTCTGCGCTGGCAAAAAGCTGCGGGTCGGCAGTGGCATCAAAACCCTGCTGTTGGTGGGCTTGCCAATACTGCCAGCCGAAAAAAACAGCTGTAAACAGCACCAGCGCCGCTAAAATTATCATAGCTCGTTTACGCCCGCGTACTGTGGGTAAGGCAGAGGTCAGAGCGCGGCGCAGGGATTCGGCATTTTGGTAACGGTCAGCTGAGTCCAGTTGTGTGCATTTATCAATGATATGGGCAAGCTGCTTATTTTTAATTTTTGTGCTGTTTTTTTTTGCAGAGCCGGTAAGTAAAAAACGCAGTACAACGCCCAATGAATAAATATCGGCTCTGGCATCGGTCTGTGAAAAACCGTATTGCTCGGGAGGGGCGTAATCACGCGTGCCGAATATTTCCGTGTCGCTGTCGTTATTTGCCGAGTAGTGGCGGGCAATACCAAAATCGATTAACCAAACCTTGTTCTGATCGATGATGATATTGTCAGGTTTAAGATCGCGGTGAATGATCGGCGGTTTTTGTTCGTGTAAATAGCTCAGTATATCGCAAAGCTGCGAGGCAATGTCGATAATATCCTTATCGGAAAGATCGTTTTCCTGCGCATAGAGCTTTAAGGGCTGACCGTTAATGTATTCGCGCAGAACAAAAAGACGGCTGGCATCCTCAAAGCTTTGTAAATAACGCGGCAGACCGGTATGCTCTAATTGCGACAGTATCTCTTGTTCTGTGGATAAAGAAGCAAAGCGGCCTTTGGGATAAATTTTGCAGATGGCTTTTTGTCCTGTTGTTTTGTCTAAAACCAATAGTGTTTCGCTGATTTCGTTGTGTGAGGGGCATTCTAAAACATCGTATTGGGCAGAAAACTCCGCCGGGTAGGAATCCCCCTCATAACTGTCTAAAAAATCACAGACTTCTTGATCGCTCACTCTTTTTCACCGCCTAAAAGGTTTAATTGCAAATCGTGGAGAATTTCCTGTGTTTCTAAAACTGATTTATGTTGGTTCAGGCAAAAAATAATTGCCGCATCCCGCTTGATTTTGGGGTAAAGCTCGCCGTAATTTGCCATTTTAAGCAATATTTGCGTTTGCGACAAATTAAGCTCAAGGCCAAAGGCCAGTTGAATGACCTTATCGCGCGAGGGTTTTTTTGTACCCTTAAATATTTGATGGCCGTAAGAGCGTTCTATTTCGGCGCGTTTGATAATTGCCTCGGCGCTTTCGCCCTTGTCGGCGCGCAAGTTGTGCAGATGCTCGTGCAAGGGGGGCAGCATGACTTCGCAGTTGTTTTTTATAAAACGGCCGATATTGTTTGTTTTGGACAGCTTAGAAAGAAGTCCGTCGGTATTGTCAAGGCTCATACATTCACCTTTTTTATTAAAAGATTTTATGTTGATCTTATAGCTTTTGTGACTTTTGTATAGGTGTTTTTCCGTTGATTAAGCGGCTGCAAAAAACTGATTTATAAAATTGATTATATACAATAAACTTGCAAAAAGCAAGCAAAAAAGCAAGTAATAGCAACAAATTTGACAATAATCCGTCAATAATTTGTCATAAATAGTCAGACTGCTTTTTGTATAAAAAATGCTTACCAATTATAAATAATTCTTGACAAAAAACTTATGAGATGTTAAAATAAATAGCTTAATTTTTAAAAAAGAGTTAGATTTTAGATAGGAGTTGAGCAGATGGGCGGATTGACGGAGATGGCTAATATTGGCGTAAAACTGGAAGAACAGCTTGTTGCTGTGGGAATTATGTCTCCAAAGGAGCTAATTGCTGTCGGCAGCCGCGAGGCTTGGCTGCGAATAAAAAAAACTACTCCTTCGGCTCGCATTATGCTTTTGCTGGCCTTGGAGGGTGCTGTCAGAGGTATTCGCTGGCGTGATTTGGATGAGCAGACCAAAAATCAATTAAAATTGTTTTATCAAAACACAAAATAAAGCGTAACAAGTAAATGCTTGTTACGCTTGTTTTATCTGCCTTGCGCTATATAAAATTACTTTACCTTGCTGCCTTCTTTTAAGCCGGCGGGAGGGGAGAGTATGACCGTATCGCCTTCGTTTAGTCCCTCGCTGATTTGGCAAAAATCATCACCTTTAAGGCCGATGGTGACAAAGCAAAGGTGTGCCTTGCTGCCTGTTACCGTAAAGAGGGCATCTTGACCGTCCGTCTCAATTAAAGCCTTGGTCGGAATGCGTAGAACTTGGTTTTGCACGGCGACGATGATTTCCGCCTCCAGCTCGCTGCCTAAGCGCAGGGAGTTGACCGAGGGGGAAATCTCTACCGTAACGCGCTTTTGATAAACGCCCAGGTCGGAGAGGACATCTTGAGCCTTTAAATGCACCTTGAAGACGGCAGCCTTATCATCAAGCAGTTCGCCCGAGGTGGTAAAGAGGCGGACCTTTTGGCCTTTGGCGGTCAAATCGGCATCGTCTGTTACCAATTCGGCTTTGATATATACGGAGGCTAAATCACTGATTTCAAAAAGTGGCGTACCTGCGACAACGGTTTCGCCCGCTCGGGCTTTTACTAAGGTGATTACGCCGCTTGCGGGGGCATTCAGACCGTCCAAACTCGCGGCGGTTTTGGCACTTTGCACAGAATAGTTTAAGGCCGAAGCCTGTGCAGTCAGCCCTTCGGCCGCCACTTGGTTGCCGCGGTATTCCTCATAGCTGATTACGCCTTGTTCATAAAGGGTCTGGCTTTTTGCGGCCAGCTCGCGCGCCTGCTTAGCTTGAATTTGCGCGGCTGCAAGCTGGGCTTTAAGGCCTTGCAGGTCAAGGGAGGCACTGCCGGCCTTATAGCTTAAGAGTCTGTCGCCTTTAGCAACGGTCTGCCCTTCGCTGACGGATACGGTTTCAATCTGTCCATTGGCCATGCTGCTGATCAGAACTGTGTTATAAGCATCCACAAGGGCGTTTTCGCAGATGGTCTTCTCGACAAGGCCGATGTCGGCTTGAGCCGTTTTGACGGCAATTCCGCCTGTCAGCGCAGCAAAAGCCGCGGCGCTAATTATCAGCAGAACCACAGCCCCGCCTATCAATAATAATTTTTTCTTGCCTTTTTTTTCAGCCATAGTTATTTCTCCCTTATTTGCTAATTTGTTCTGTTTTTCAAGGCATCTAAAAAGTCCAGTTTATTAATCTTCTTGTAGGTCATCAGTTCTGCGCCAACTACACACAGTACGGTAAAGATTGTCGCAGCCAAAAAAGCAAGCGGGCCGGGATTAAGAGCGATGGTATAGATCTTCGTAGTAAAAGCTGCTTGTGTGTAGGACAACATCAACATCCCTAAGGGAATGCCCACTATAATTCCGCAAATCGTAATGATATTGTTTTCTTGCAAAATCATTTTAAGGATTTCTCGCCTGCTAAAGCCCAAAATTCGCAGCGCCGAAAACTCCGTTTGCCGTTCACCGATGGCGATGACCGTGGAATTATAGACGATGCAAAAGCCTAAGATGCCTGAAAAAATAAGCATGACAAAAATGGAAATATAGGTCATTTGCATATATTGTTCGTACATGGCCATTGTCTCACGAACCGACTGCACTGAAGCGATATTACTTAAGGGGCGCAGCTTGCTGTTGACCTCATCGTCTGCCGTTAAAATGTAAACGCCGTTAATGACATTTTTTTCCCAAAGTTGCTCGCCCATTTGTTGAATATTCATATAGGCATTGATGCCCAAGGCCTGCTGCACCAGACCCTCAATGCGCAAATAACGGTCGGGTCGGCCTTGTAAATAGCTTTTAACTTTGATAATGTCGCCTTGTTTGACATTAAGCAGCTTAGCCAGGTTTGTAGATAGCAAAAGACCGTCATCAGGCAGGGCAAGCGGTTTGCCGTCAGTGTCTTTAAAGCTGTAAACCCGGCTGTTTTTGGCTATGCCGATAATATTGGCCGTTTCCTTTTTATGGCCGCTTTCCAATTCAAAAGGAAATTCCACGCGCCCTTCCATATAGTCTATATCGATAATATGCTTTAAATCGTTGGCCGCGGCGGCTTTAATGGGAGTTTTAAAGCTGATATTATAATCCATTTTTTGAAATTCACTGTAAAACTTTAATACCATTTGGTCAATCGCTCCCGGCATACAGCTTGTAAAGAGCATCATTCCAAAGGTGACGGCCACTCCGAACAGAACGAAGGCCGTTCTTTTTTTATTGCGGAAAAGATTTTTGCAAACCAGCTTGCCCGAAAAAGGCAGGCCCTGCCAAAGCCAAGGCAGCTTTTGTAAAAAAATCCGTTTGCCCACTTTGGGAGCCTCGCTTTGCATGGCCTTAGCGGGAGTAACGGAAAGCACGCCGCGGGCGCCAATCAATCCCGCCGCGCCGCACATTATGCAGGAGAAAAGCACGGCTCCGCCGATTACCGCTGGGTAGTAGCTGACAACTATCATCGGGATATTGAAATATTGCAGATACATCCGCGTCATTGCTCCCGCTAAGGCCGTACCTGCCACAGCTCCCGTCAAGCCGCCCGCAAAGCCGACCGCGAGAGCGTATTTGATATAATGTAGGAATACCTCGCCGTTAGTGTAACCGACAGCTTTTAAAATGCCGATTTTGACACGGTCGTTTTTGACAAGGCGAGCCAACAGCATAATCAGCACCAAAGCTGCTACGGTTAAAAAAAGCAAAGGTACATATTGCGAAACGGTGTCTAAGCTATCCAATTCTTGCGTTATAATAGAGTTACTAAGCTGGTCTTTAGCCTTGATGATGTTTGTTACTCCGTAGGGGGCGAGGCGTTCTTTGAGGTCGCTGATCAACTCCTCCTCGTCAAAGCTTGCATCGGAGTAGGAAATAGCGATTTGGTTATCGGCACCCGCCATGGTACGCGCCAAAGCTTGGCTGATAAACAGCACGCCGTAATCTTGCGGGTCGGGAAGCATACTTTGCGCGGATTCCATAAGATAAATAAATTCGCTGCTGGCGCCGATGCCCGTCGCTTTAAGGTTATAGAGCAGACCGCCTGTGCGGATTTGCAGCTTATCGCCAATTTGGATAGCGCGCGCCGCGGCAAACTGGTTTAAAACCAAAGCGTCACCTGCCTCTTTAACTTGCTTGGCTCCGCTTAAAGGAAAAGGCAGTAAGAGCTTTTGCCCATCTTTTTGCGAAATAAGGGTCAAATTGACACGGCTTTCGGGGTCATCTGTATTTAAAGTGGCGTCAATCACGATGCGCCCTTCGGCGATGGCTATCTGCGGCCACTGCTCCAGCTCGGCGATTTTTTGCTCGGGAATTGCGTCAAGCTCGATAAACAGGTCGGCAAATCCGTAGTCACGGTAGTATTCGTTTACCGTATCGCGCATATTGCGTGCCGTCATATTCATAGCCACAAAGACACAAATACCGATAAAAACTATCATAAAAACGGCAAAGAACTGGCCTTTGGAGTTTTTAACCATACGATAGAGCATCGTATCCGTTTTTTTCATATCAGTTTCCTACCATCTGATTTCTTCGGCGGCAATCGGCGCGGGGTTGAGTGCATTTTCGATGATTGTGCCGCTTTTCATTTTAATTATGCGGTCAGCCATACGGGCAATATCCAAATTGTGCGTGATAAGAATGACGGTTTTACCTGTTTGCCGGTTGATTTTTCGCAGTAAGGCCAAAACAGCGATACCTGTGTTAAAGTCCAGCGCGCCCGTTGGCTCGTCGGCCAGTAAAAGCAGGGGATTTTTGGCAATGGCGCGGGCGATGGAAACGCGCTGTTGTTCGCCGCCCGAAAGCTGTGAGGGAAAGTGCTCGGCGCGGTCACTTAAGCCGACGGCTTCCAAGACTTCGGCGGGGGTCAAGGGGTCGGGGGCTATTTCTGTGGCCAGCTCAATATTTTCGGCGGCGGTCAGATTGGCCATCAGGTTATAAAACTGAAAGACAAAGCCGATTTGATTGCGGCGGTAGTTGGTCAGCTGCTTTTCGTTTAAAGAGGTTATATTCTTTTCGTTGACAAGCACCTGTCCCGAAGTGGCTGTATCCATGCCGCCGATAATGTTTAGCAGCGTGCTTTTGCCTGAGCCGGAGGGTCCTAAAATTACGACAAATTCGCCCTCCTCAACAGTTAAAGAAGCGTTGCTTAAAGCGTGGACTTCCACTTCGCCCATTAAGTAGGTTTTGCAGAGGTTATCAACGGTTAAGATCGGCATTAGCGCACCTCCCGCTTTTTGATACCGTTTTCTAAAATATCAAGCACTAAATACATATTTTTTTCCAGCTCGGCAAAATCGGCAGAAGCCGTCAGCTTGGTCAGGCTGGAAAAAAGCAGCATTATCAGCCCCGATAAAAATTCGCAGGAATATTTGGGGTCGATTTGTTCGGATTTGAGTGCGGCAGTAATCAGCCGGTCAAGGCTGTTGTCGTAGGAGGGCAGCAAGTATTCGTAAACAGTTTCCGGCAGCTTGGGATCCTCTTCCAAAAACCGCGACGAAAGCTCGAGCATGCGCGGGTCGGCAAGCATATAGGCGGTAGTGCCGGCGCAAAGCCTGCGCATGGAGGTAAAAAAATCGCCCTCTTGCTTCAATTCGTCTAAACGCGGTAAAATATAAGCCTGTTTGTGGTCGGCAATTATGTCAAGCATGGCCAGATAAAGGCCGAATTTATCGCCAAAATGGTAGTACAGCGAGCTTTTAGCCATGCCGCCCGTTTTTAGAATACGATTTAAAGAGGCGCTCTGATAATTGTTCTGGGAAAATTCGCTTAAAGCGGCATCATATAGCTGCGGATAACGCGAAAGCGGATTGTTTGCGCCCAAAATAGCCTGGTAATTGAATTTGGGGTTGGTTTGAAAAGTTGACATTTTGTGCATCCTTTATCTATTTGTACCGAGCGGATTGTACTGTATGGTACAATAATATCATAGGGTCAAGCCGTTTGTCAAGAATAAAACAGACGGGACTTTTAAGTCCCGTCTCAGACCGAAGACAAAAAGCTGATTACTGCGTAAAAGACTGCAAGGGCAGGCCCTTATGTACTTATGGTGTACATGGGCTTGCCCTTTTGCCTTTTACTTGTCCTCAGCCTTTTCTTTTTAGTCTGTTTGTTGATATTTTGTGAAAAAAAGATTATAATACCCTACTGATTTTTAAGCTAATATTTAGTGCCGTTGGCGGCCGGGTAATCTGCTTTAACCCAGCTGTGATCCGCGGAAAGCTCAGAATCGGTCAGGCAAAAATAGTCGTAGTAAACGCGGCCTGCGCGATCGGGGATCGGGTCGTCAAAGGTCACATCAATATGGTAATAGTCACCGTCCAGCTCAACCAAATTCCAGGCGTGGCCGACTCCGTTGCTGTCGCCGTAAACAATTTGGCAATCCACGCCAGCGCGGATGCACAGTAAATAAAACAGCTCGGAGTAGGCTTGGCAAACTCCTGTTGAGTAATTGAGCAAGCTGGTAAAATAGTAGGATTCCTGATAATCACTGTTATTGGGGTCATTGTAAAGGCGGTTATCGTAGCTGTAATTTTTGGCCATATAATCATGAATGGTCTTAACCCGTTCGTACTCGCTGCCTGTGGGGGCAAGGCTTTGGTAAAGCTCATCGGTCTTTTCGGTATAGTATTTGGCATCGTTGGAGGCATATACCGAAGCTGCCGGCTTAAAGGAGAGGACGGACATCTCGTGCAGCAGCTCGTAGCTGATAGTGATTTTAAGCACCGAGGGCTTTTGATTATAGGTCGTGGTGATATTGGTAAAAACGCGGAAATAAGGCAGCTTTTTAACGGCAAACTGGTCGTAAACCGTGCGGCTTGTCGTTACTTCAAAAGAAGGGATAAGGTTGTCGCAGGCCAAATCCATGATCGAGTAAAGCTCATTAAGCGTATTTACCCGCATAGCTTCCTTATAGACAGAGGACCAAGCGTCTGCGGAAGCTTCTTGCAGCTTCAGGGTTTTGCGTTCGGCGGGCAGAGCCTCGCGCACAATAATTGCCGCCGCCTCGGCGCGGCTGATGTAAGAGTTGGGGGCAAAGCTGCCTGCTGCGTCGTTGCCCGTTAAAACACCTGCGTTATAAAGCAAAAAGATGCTGTCGGCGTTAGAAGAGCTTTTTTCGACATCGGGCAGAGAAGTAATATTGTTGATCGCCTTTAATTCGCTTGCGGGTAAGGCGCGGGCAAAAATCTCGGCCATTTGGGCGCGGGTGGCGGCAAGCTGATAATTATTCTTGGGGTTGTAGGCGATGATACCGTTTTCGGCCGCGTAATCAAGGTAAACCTGATACCAGGGAGCACCTTGCACAAAAACCTTGCTGCTGCCGTAATAAATATTATGCACGCGGGCGGCAATCGTTATGGCCTCGGCCAAGGTTACCTGCCCCTCGGGCGCAAAGCCGTAGCCTGTTCCCTGCATTAAGCCTAAACGGCAGGCCTTGGCGATAACCCCTTGTTCGTTAACACCGTACCACTTGTTTTCGTTAACATCGGCAAATTGGCCTGCCGTATAGCTGCCATCTGTTGTAAAATTGCCTATCGAACCTTCAGCGGCCAAAGCGCAGGGTGCGCAAAGCATAATAATCAGCAATAGCCAACTGATAAGTAAATTATGGCGAAGAAATTGTTTCATAAAAGCTAACCTCCGAAATAAGTGTGTTTTTAAGTATTAAACAACAAAAGGGAAAAAGCCTTTTGATGGCGAAATAAAAAATACGGTAAATATTGGAACAAGAAGAGGATGCTTGAATGAACGAACCTTTTAAACTGGCATTTACGGCTATTGCCGTGGTGATTACGGTTTTAATTTGTGTAGTTTTACAGGTCGTCTTATCCCGCAAACCAAATAAGCTGTGGGGTTGGCTCTTGCCGGCTGCTTTTTTTATTATTTCTTTTTTTATTGGGTTTTCCCGCTTGATTTTTCACTTAGGGGGGCCTGGTGGGATTGTCGGCGGCGATTTTTATTTATTTTTTTTGGCAAATGTACCGACGATTATTATGCTTTCGATTTATTTTCCCATTCGCCATCGAGCCGCGGGCAAAGGTGAAGGATTGCTTTTGGCATTAAAAAATGATCAGGAAGAGGACAAGACAGGATAAGGTAAAGTAAGGCCGGGCACAAGCTGCCTAAAGGTAGAGCAAATTTTACGGGATATATCCATCTTTACGGCAGACGACCGTTGTGCTATAATAACAAGATGGATTATTTTGGCAAAAGGTTTCAGGGGGTTGATATTATGAAAGGCGCAAAGAGCAGTAGTTTGCAAAGTTCAAGCCCGGTATTAGCGGAATTTTTGCGTAAAAATGTCTTGTCGCTGTTAAGTGATAATATTTCGGCAGGGGTTACGGTATGCCTCCATTCGCCGCAATATCCTGATTTCCCTTGTATTTATGTCAACGAACGATTACCGCAGATGCTGGGCTATAATGACAGCCAAGAATATTTGCAGGCCATAGACTCGAAGTTTATAAATTGTATTTACCCCGAGGACAGGCAGTTTGCCTCCGAAGAGTTCTTGCGGGGCTTTTTAGTCAGCGACAGCTATAAAACCGAGTATCGCTTGCAGGAAAAAAGCGGCGAAATCCTTTGGGTGCGCGACTGCGGCCGTTTGGTTACCAAAGAAGACGGTACCCAACTGGTCGTTTCTGTTTATATAGATATTACTGATATGATAATGTTGCGTAAGGAATTACAAAATAAAAACAATGAGTACGACGAAATCAATCGCACTGTTCCCAGCGGTATTTGCAAATGCTTGCTAGACGACAGATTGACCATCGTTTATGCCAATGATTTTTTTTATCAACTAAGCGGTTATACTCCTTTAAACGCGGCGGCAGCCGGTTTAAAAGATGTGGCTTTTTTGCTTAGCGAGGAGGACTTTACCCAAGCCCGCCGGATTATTGCCGACAACCTGCGTAAGGGCGACTATCATTTTGAGCTGGAGGTGCGTCAACGGCACCGCAACGGGTATTTGATTTGGGTCTTGTCGCGTTGCAGCTACGATACGCAGACAAAAATGCTGATCTGCGCGGTTTTGGATATTACCGACCGCAAGGAGGCCGAGCGAAGGCTGCAAATCAGCGAGGAGCAATACCGTTTGGCTGTGCTGCATTCGGGCAAGCTTTTTTTTCGTTATAATATCGCAACCGCAACAGCTTATTTTGACCAAAGAGATGCCGAGGTCTTGGATCTGCCTTTGGTGGTGCCTGAATTTTTTACGCATATTACAGCGGCCGGAGCTATCGCTTCCGAAACCGTGGATAATTTTATGGGCCTTTATAATCACATTCAAAGCGGTGTGGATAAAGGCTCGGCTGTGTTTAAAATGCAAAACTCTTCCGGCAGGCTTGCCTGGTATAAAGCGGACTATTCCTTGATTTACGAGGATTATAAACAGCCCGTCAGCGCAATTGTTTCGCTGGAGGATATCAGCAAGCTGCGTGAAAAAGAACTTGCCTACGCTAAATGGCAGCATACCCACAGGCAAATGGACAAAGATAAAATAATATATGTAGAATATAATTTAACGCAGGACAAAGTAGATATTTTTGAGGGCGGACTTTTTAACCGTATTCCCAACGCCCAAAATAAAAGCTGCTCACAGTTGATCAGCTATTTTATCAACACCTGGGTTCATTCCGAAGAAAAAGAGCAGGCTCTGGCGATATTTTCACGCGAGAACCTGCTGGCTAAATATCATATGGGCGAAAATGACCTGATATATGAGGTGCGCATTATCAATTCTGCGGGTCAGGAAAAATGGGTTTCCGCTTCGGCACAAATGCTGCCCGACCCTTACTCGGATGATATTAAGGGTAACACCTTTGTTAAGGATATCGACGAGCAAAAACGCGAACAGCTGGCTTTGCACAGACGGCTTAATTCAGATTCTTTGACTGGCCTGCTGAACCGCAATGCCTTTAAAGATCAGTTTAAGGCCATTGCCGCCGCCAGTGACGAAAATGCCCGCCATGCTTTTATTATGTTGGATTTGGATAATTTTAAGCAGCTTAACGACAAGCTGGGGCATTTGGTGGGCGATAAGGTCTTGGTCGATATTTCTCAAAGTTTAAAGACAGCTTTGCGCGCCGATGATCTGATCGGACGAATCGGCGGCGATGAGTTTATGATTTTGCTGAAAAATCTGCCGCGCGGCGAGGCTTTGGAAAAACGCGCCGAACGCATTTGTTTGCTGCTGGCTAAAAACTTCGGCGGCGGTTTATTTACCTCCGGCAGTATGGGGATCGCTATGTATCCTCACGACGGCTGTGATTTTGAAGACTTGTACAAAAAGGCTGACCTGGCTCTTTATGCCGCTAAAAAAAGCGGCCGTAACCGTTTTGTCTTTTACGAACCGCTGATGCAAAGCGGTGAATGGCAGATTAGGGGCGAACTGCCTGCCGAGGATCATACGGAGGTGGCTTTATCGTTAAAGCAGCTGACCTCCTCATTTGCGGGGCAGCCCTCCGGCTGCAGCATTGGCGATGATGACGAGCGTTATCGGGTCATTGTCGAACAGGCAGGTACTGTTGTTTTAGACTGGAAGGCCGAGGGCGATGAGTTTTATGCTTCTCCCGCTGCCTGGCAATTTGCTTTTATGGGCAAAGAGCAAAATAATGTTTACAGCGACGAAGAGGACATCAGACAGGCGATCTTAACGCCCTCTTCGGTACATTTAAAGGATTGGCCGCAGGCTCAAAGTTTTTTACAGGCTATCAGACAGGGCAGCTGTTATGCGGAGATTACCGTACGCCTGAAAAAAAACGACGGCTCTTATATCTGGTGCAAGGTTACTATAACGGTTGTTCGCAGCCGTCATGGGGCGGTTCGCCGTACCATTATGACGGTTGATGATGTAGATGCCCAAACGAGGGATTTAAAAACACTGGAGTTTCGCGCCGAAAACGACTGCCTAACGGGCGCCTTAAATTACGATACTTTTAAGCAGCAGGTTTCTAAGCTATTGCAAAAGCGCTGGGATTGTAAATATGCTTTGATTTATTCGGATATAAAAAATTTTAAATTTATCAACGATATTTACGGTTACGATGTCGGCGACCGAACCTTGCGGTTTTGGGCCAAGAGCATAACCTCTTTTTTGCGGCCCGACGAAACCTTTGCCCGCGTTGCGGCTGATAATTTTGTTGTTTTGCGCAGATATAAATGCAAAACAGAGCTTTACGAGCATTTTGAGCGTTTTAAAAACCTGCTTGCCGACTATGAGGAATTGGCCAGTAAAAAATTCCGTTTGGAAATTTGCTCGGGCATTTATTGTATTGAAAAGCAGGAGGATGTTTTATGTGTTGACGATATGCTGGCCCGCTCCATTATGGCTCAGAAAAAGGCTAAGGAGCTTGCGGGCAGCCATTTGATTGTTTATACAGATGAAATGCGCCGGCAGGTCATTCGCGAGAAGGCCATTGAGGCCGATATGTACACCGCTTTGGTCAACCACGAGTTTTGCATATATTTTCAGCCTAAGGTTGATATTAACAACGGTAATAAAATTGTCGGTGCGGAGGCTTTAGCGCGCTGGTATAAAAAGCCCGACGATTTGATTATGCCGGCCGATTTTATTCCTGTTTTTGAGAAAAACGGTTTTATTACAGAGCTTGATCATTTTGCCTTTGAGGAGGTTTGTCGTTATCTGCAAAAAAGAATTAAAGGGAATAAAAAGCTTGTGCCCGTTTCGGTCAATGTTTCACGCATTTCTGTTTTGCAGAATGATTTTTGCGAACGCTATATCAATTTAAAAAAAGAATACGAAATTCCTGACGGCCTTATCGAGCTGGAGTGTACCGAATCTATGCTTGCCGAAAACCTTGAAGAGTTAAAAAATATTATGGACAAAATGCGATCGGAGGGTTTTTTATTTTCGCTTGATGATTTCGGCAGCGGTTACTCGTCACTGAATATGCTGCGTGATATCAAGGTTGATGTTTTAAAGCTCGACAGGCAGTTTATGGAGGGGGATTTTAATGAGGAAAGCCACCGTATAGTGCTGAACTCCATTATCGATATGGCCAAGGCTCTTGATATACAGGTTGTTTCCGAGGGAGTGGAAAGCGACGAGCAGGTTAAAATGCTCAAGGATCTGTGTGGCTCGATAGTTCAGGGCTATGTTTTCAGTAAGCCCGTACCGATTGAGCAATTTGAAAAAATGCTTAAAGACTGATCAGTAAAAAATACGGGGCGTCGGTTTTGTTTTATGTGCCGCTTGGCTCTGTATTAATTAAATAATTAATTGTTAAGAGGGGTAAAAAATGTTAGGTGCGATTATCGGCGATCTGGTGGGTTCAAAATATGAGTTTAAGGGTATTAAAACAAAAGACTTTCCTCTTTTTTCCGAGGGCTGCCGTTTAACGGATGATTCTGCGATGACAGCTGCGGTAGCCGCCGCCTGCTTTGTTTACCGGCAGACGGGCAGTACAGAGATTTTTAAACAGGGTTTAGTACAGTCCCTAAGGCATTTGGCGCGGGCTTATCCTAATGCCGGCTACGGCAAACGCTTTTTGGCCTGGTTAAGTGATCGTGATCCCCGGCCCTATAACAGTTACGGCAATGGTTCGGCCATGCGTGTTTCGCCGGTTGCTTATGTTTGCGATGATTTACAACAGACGGAGGCTTTGGCGGCGGCCTCGGCGGAGGTTACGCATAACCACCCCGAGGGCATTAAAGGCGCACAGGCTGTGGCCGCTGCTGTTTTTTTGGCGCGAACGGGCGCCAATAAACAGAGAATAAAAGAATATTTGCAAGCCAAATATTATGATCTTGATTTTACTTTAGAACAGATACGGGCCGATTACAGCTTTGATGTCAGCTGCGCGGGTAGCGTACCGCAGGCGATCGTTTGTTTTTTGGAGGCTGAGAGCTTTGAGGATGCCTTACGTAACGCGGTTTCCTTAGGCGGGGACAGCGATACACAGGCCGATATAGCCGGTGCGATCGCCGAGGCCTATTTTGGTGAAATACCGCAGGTAATTCTTGATCAAGCTGCGCCTTATTTGCAAAATGAAGTAGTGCTGGTTTTGTATCGGCAGTTCGTTGAAGCTTTTTCTTGCGCAATCAGGCATAATATTTAAATAATTTCAATGTAAAGAGTTTTATGTCATAAATTGACATAAAAATATAAAATTGTCTAAACTGCCGATTTTAAAAGGGTTTTTTAACAGTGATAGCGAAAAAGCAAAAAATGAAAAATTTAAAATATAAGTTATATAAGGAGGAGCTTGGTTTGATGAAAACACCGCAGCAAGCTAAAACTATTTTGTGTGAAGGTAATAATAATTTTGTGGCCGGTTTAAAAAATGGCAACATCAGCATAGATCGCCGCACCGATACGGCGGTTAACGGGCAGCACCCTTATGCCATTATTTTGGCCTGTTCTGACAGTCGCGTCCCTGTTGAACATATATTTTGCGCCGGAGTCGGCGATTTGTTTGTTATCCGCAATGCGGGCAATGTGGTTGGCGATTTTGATTTGGGCAGTATGGAATACGCAGCCGAGCATTTGGGGGTGCCGCTTTTAGTGGTGCTGGGGCATAATAAATGCGGCGCGATTGCTTCCGCTTTGAGCGGCGAGCCGGCTGAGGGCTGGCTGGGCGTGCTTTTAGATGAGGTTAAAGCGGCGGTCGTGGGAGCCGAAAACGCCGCAGAAGCCGAGGATCTGAATATCCGTTACGGCGTCGGCAAAATTATGCAAAGCCCCGTTATCGATCATTTGGTTAAGCAAGGCAAGCTGGAGGTTATAGGAGCCAAGTACGATATTATTAGTGGTAAGGTGGAATTTTGGGATTAATGTTTAAGCCGCTTAAGGCCGCTGTTCTTTATTTGATTTTGAGTTGGTATCTTAAGGAAAAGTATCAAGGAGGCTCTTTTTACGCAATTAAAATATAAAAATATTTGTAAAATAATATTTGATGCGCTGGTTTTGCTGCTTTTTTTACTTATGTATCGTCTTGATGTCGTTTCCCTGGCCTTTCACGAGGTCTTCGGCCTTGTTGTGCTGGGCTTGATCTTGCTTCATTTGCTTTATAATTATCGTTGGTTGGTGCAAAAAAGCCGTGCTTTTTTCAGCCGCAAAATGGCCGTTCGGCAGCGGGTAAGCTACATTTTGTTTTTCCTGCTGTTGGTGGATCTGTTTTTAATCGGCCTTTCCGGTTTGTATATTTCTAAAATTTATTTTTATTTTCCGGCAAACAGGTTTTTTTGGAAAGCAATCCATTATAGCTGCTCTGCTTGGGCTTTGGTGCTGCTGGGACTACATACGGGGATGCATTGGCTGTATATTAAAAGCGTTTTTAAACGGTTTTTGCCCTTGCCCAAAAAGCTTTTTTTACCGTTAGGCTATGCTCTTTTACTGGCTCTTTGCACTTATGCTTGTTATAATCTGCTGCAAACGGATTTTTTGCGCTGGCTGACGATGCCTGCTTTGCTTTACGAGCAAAATACAGCAGAGCAAGCCCCTTCGCTGATAGGGGAGGAAAGCACAGAGGCTTTTGCGCCGTTTTATTGGCTGCCGGGAGCGGGTAAGGGTCTGGGGAAAGGGCATCAAAAAAGCTTGTTCCCTTTGCGTATCTACTGGCCCAATATCGTCAGATTATGGGCGCGTTTTGGTTCTATAGTGGTTTTGTTTGCCGCTTTGGAGTACCACGCGGAAAAACTCAGCCGCTTACGGCGGCGTAAAAATCTTTATTACCGGACTCTTTGATCATAAACCCGACCTTTTGGTCGGGTAAAATTTATGCTTGACAAATAACGACCTACTTGTTATAATAATTTTGTAGTGGTCTCAAAAGGCCTTGTAAAATGGAGCAGTACCATAAAAAAATTGTAGTACGGTAAGATGGGAGGAATAATTATGCTATCAGTATTGTTATGTGGCTTTGTTGGCGTATGCTGCTTTTTTGTTTGCTGCGGCGCCGGCGGCCTCTTTTTTTATTGCCTTTAGTTGTTTGTATTAATTTTAAAACAACTAAAGGGAGGTTTATAAAATGTTTATTAAATGGTTTTTTCTGATTATATTTTTTGCTGTGATGATTGCTTGCGGCTTTTTTGCCCGCCGCAAGACTAAGAGTATTAGCGATTTTGTTTTAGGCGGTCGTAATGTCGGCCCGTGGATGAGTGCTTTTGCTTACGGTACGGCTTACTTTTCCGCCGTGGTTTTTGTCGGCTACGCGGGGCAGTTTGGCTGGCGTTACGGCATTTCCGCTAGCTGGATTGGTATTGGCAACGCATTGCTGGGCAGCTTGCTGGCATGGGTGGTTTTAGGCAGAAGAACACGGATTATGACCAACCACCTTTTTTCAGCCACTATGCCCGACTTTTTTGGTAAACGCTACAACAGCAAGAATCTAACCCTGGTTGCCTCGGCAATTATTTTTATCTTTTTGGTGCCTTACACAGCTTCGGTTTACAACGGGCTTTCCCGCCTGTTTGAAATGGCCTTTGGCATGCCCTTTATGTACTGCGTTATCGGTATGGCCGCATTAACTGCCGCTTATGTTATTTTGGGAGGTTACTTGGCTACCGCCATTAACGATTTTATTCAAGGTATAATTATGCTGATCGGTATCGTAGTGATTATCGGCTCGGTGCTGGCGTCTGAGGGCGGTTTAACAGAGTCTTTGACCAAATTATCCTTTGTCAATGGGGCAGCGGAGGAGGGTATCCGTCAAGCAGGAGTCTTTACCTCGTTTTTTGGTCCCGACCCGGTCGGCCTGATTTCCGTTATTATTTTGACCTCGCTGGGAACCTGGGGTCTGCCGCAGATGATTCATAAGTTTTACGCGATCAAAAGCGAAAAGGCCATTACCACGGGAACGGTTGTTTCCACGGTTTTTGCCATTATCATTGCCGGCGGGAGTTACTTTTTGGGCGGTTTTGCCCGTCTTTTTGACAGCCCCGCCATTCACAAGGACGGCGGCGGAATAATCTTTGATGCGATTATCCCTTCTATGCTGGCCAATATGTCGGATATTGTTATAGCGGTTACGATTGTGCTGGTGCTTTCGGCCTCGATGTCCACCCTGGCCTCGCTGGTCATTACCTCCAGCTCTACTATGACTTTAGACTTTTTGCGGCGTCTGTATAAAAAAGAGCCGACCGAAAAGGTGCAGCTTTTACTCATGCGTCTGCTGATTGTCTTTTTCATTTTGGTTTCCGTGGTCTTTGCCATTAATCCCCCAACCTTTATCGCCCAAATGATGGGTATTTCCTGGGGCGCGCTGGCCGGAGCCTTTTTAGCACCTTTCTTGTATGGTCTCTATTGGAAAAAGGCCACCAAAACAGCCGTTTGGGCTTGCTTTGCTTTTGGCGTTGGCCTGACGGTCAGCAATATGTTTTTGCATTACATTCCCTCATCGATTACTGCCGGGGCGATTGCGATTGTCGGCGGGCTGCTGGTTTTACCCGTGGTAAGCGTGCTGAGCAAAAAACCCGAACCAGAATATGTGGAAAATATTTTCTCTTGCTACGAGGAAACCGTAACAGTGCATAAGGCTCACTCGCTGGAGGAGTAAAAAGCCTTGATTTATAACAATTAAAAGCTGTCTTAAAAAACCAGCGCCCCATTTAATGGGGCGCTGGCGTGTTTTTTTTTACGAGTACATATTGTTGGCTGCCATATAGTCATAAATCATTTTGCCGTGTTCCTGTTCTTCTTTTTGAATATGGTTTAAGGCATTGCGGATACCTTCATTTTTAAACTCAAAGATGCAGGTATTATAAAGCTGCGAAACATGTTTTTCGCCGGAAAGCAGGTCGGTGCAAAGATAGCAGTCATTTTGCATATTTGTGTTTTCAGCCGCGCTGTAGGTGGCATTAAAAGTAGGTTGGGCAGAGCTGGAGCTGCTGCCGCTCATTTGCGGTACAGTACCGTTTTCGATTTGGGTTATAGTATTATAATGAGTTTGTTCACTTTGGGCAATTTGCGTAAACAGGCTTTTAAGCTGCTGGTCAGATGCTGCGGAGGCGTGTTTGTTATACTTTTCAACGCAGAGCTTTTCCTGATCTTTCAGTTCTTTGAGTAAACTAGTTTCTTTTTGTGATAATTGCATTTTTTTTCCTCCCATAATTTTTTGATAATTTTTGGAATTTGCGGCTTCAATTACCTCGAATTTAGTATGGTTAGATACTAGAAAATTATTCTTATATAAAAAATATTTTAAAAATAATCTTGCTTTATTGTGATAATATGTTATCATATTAAAGTGCATTAAAATATGCGGTACAGCACCGCAGATAATTTGGAGGTCAATATGAAAAAACTGACAGTACTTATGCTTATTTTTGTTTTGGCAATCGGTTGTCTTACTGCCTGTTCACAGCCTGCGACCGAAGCGGAGTCGGACTTGGCTTATGTTCAGGATAAGGGTGCTCTTGTTGTCGGTATCACTGATTTTGCACCCATGGATTATAAGGACGAAAGCGGCAAGTGGATCGGCTTTGACGCCGATATGGCCACGGCCTTCGCCGAATATTTGGGCGTTGAGGTTGAGTTTATGGAGATTGAATGGGACAATAAAATCATGGAGCTTGATTCCAAGGCACTTGACTGTGTTTGGAACGGTATGACTCTTACCGACGAGGTTTTAAACTCCATGGAGTGCTCTAATGCTTACTGCGACAATGCACAGGTCGTTGTTGTACCCGTTGCCGAGGCCGATAAGTATCAGGATATTGACAGCGTTTCCGCTCTTAACTTTGCGGTCGAATCCGGTTCCGCCGGAGAGATTGCTGTCAATGATTTGGGTTATCCCTGCACCGCAGTTCAGAGCCAGTCTTCCGCTTTGATGGAGGTTGCGGCCGGTACTGCCGATGCCTGCGTTATCGACCTACTGATGGCCGGCGCCATGATCGGTGAAGGCACCAGCTATCCCGACTTGACCCATACCGTTGCCCTTAATTCCGAAAAATACGGCGTTGGCTTCCGCAAGGGCAGCGACTTAGCCGCCGAGCTTAACAAGTTCTTTGCTGAGTACTATGCTGATGGCTCTATGCTGGAGCTTGCCAAAACTTACGGCGTTCAGGAGTCTGTTATAGCTCAGTAAAAGCATTTATTTGACAAATATAATGCTTGGTAAAGGCAGAGGGCTTTGGCTTTCTGCCTTTAACAGCTTAAATTAATGAATTAAATGAGGTTTTACAATGTTTCAAACAGTTATGGCTTCGTTGAATGAGGGCTTTTTAAAAACGCTGGAGATATTTGTGCTGACGCTGCTCGGCGCCTTTCCCTTGGGGCTGATTATTTGTTTTGGCTCTACAAGCCAGTTTCGCCTTCTTAAATACCCGGTTAAGCTCATCGTCTGGTGTGTTCGCGGTACGCCGTTGATGCTGCAGCTGCTGATCATCTATTACGGACCGGGACTGATTTTGGGCAACAACTGGTGGGGCAACGGTTCTTCCGGCCGCTTTACGGCGGCGATCGTTGCTTTTATAATCAATTATGCCTGCTATTTTTCCGAAATTTACCGCGGCGGCATCGAGGGTGTGCCTAAAGGACAATATGAGGCCGGGCAGGTTTTAGGTATGACCAAGAGCCAGATATTTTTTAAGGTTATATTTTTGCAGGTAATCAAGCGTATTATTCCGCCTATGGGCAATGAGATTATTACCTTGGTCAAAGACACCTCCTTAGCTCGCGTGATTGCGGTATATGAGATTATTTGGAGCGGACAGGCCTTTATCAAGTCCTCCGGTCTTATTTGGCCGCTGTTCTTTACCGGCGTCTATTACCTGCTGTTCAGCGGTATTTTGACGCTGCTGCTGGGGCGCTTGGAAAAGAAGCTCGAGTTTTTTAGGGTTTAAGGGGGTGATAAAATGTCTGTACTTGAGGTCAAAAATATCTCCAAGAGCTTTGGCGAGACCGAGGTTTTAAAGGATGTGGGCTTTACTTTAGAAAAGGGCGAGGTAATTGCTATTATCGGTTCCTCGGGCAGCGGTAAAACCACGCTGCTGCGCTGCCTGAATTTTTTAGAAACTCCGGACGGTGGGCAGATTATCGTCAACGGCGAAACCTTGTTTGACGCGTCAAACCGCACCTTGTGTTCGGAAACGGATATTCGCAAAAACCGGCTTCATTTTGGGCTGGTGTTTCAATCGTTTAATCTCTTTCCCCAATATACCGCTTTGGGTAATGTTAAGCTTGCGGGCGAGTTGCTTGCCAAGCAACGGGACGATTATAAGGAGCAGCGCAGGCAGATTTTACAGGATATTGAAGAAAAAGCCTGTGAGCTGTTACGGCAAGTGGGGCTGAGCGATAAAATGCACCTTTATCCGCACCAGCTCTCCGGCGGCCAGCAGCAGCGCGTGGCGATTGCCCGCGCGCTGGCACTTGCTCCCGATGTGCTTTGTTTTGATGAGCCTACCAGCGCTCTTGACCCCGAGCTGACGGGCGAGGTACTGAAGGTGATCCGTTCTCTGGCCGAAAAGAATACCACTATGGTGATTGTGACCCATGAAATGCAATTTGCCCGCGATGTGGCGGACAAGGTCGTTTTTATGGATGATGGTGTCGTTGTGGAAGCCGGTACGCCTGAGCAGGTTTTTGGCAACCCGCAGCAGGAGCGCACAATTCGTTTTTTAGAGCGCTATTCGGAGCAATAGAATATAAAGGATATAAAACGGCCTCGGAGCGACTACTCCGAGACCGTTTTTTGTTGGTTTGCTTGTAAAGCCCTTTTGCTGCCTTAAAAGGACGGTTTTATTCCGTTGAGGCTTGCTTTGCTTGTTCAGCCGCGGTTGTTTTGTCGGAGCTTTAGGGCGTTATAATCAGCTCGGCCTTAGTCGGGCGGATAAAGGCCAGCATAGCGGCATTAAAAGCTTGCAGGATAAAAATCAGTCCAATCATAAAGCTGCTTGGGGCGGCAGCAAAAAGCGGGTAGCAAACGGCAAAGCAGCTGCCGGTAATGCTTAATATACCTAGCAAAATAGGGTTAAGCCAGTAGTTGTTGCCATTTTGTTTCATACCCAAGCCCAGCATAATCCGCATAAAGCCGGAAAAAGCCAGCCAGCTTACAAAGATTAACAGCACCAGGTGACCTGTAAAAAAGACCGGTTTAAATAAGATCAACAGCGCTAAGGCTATAAAGGCCAAGCCGTCCAAGAGCGTCCAAAGGCTGCTTTTACCCGCGTTGCAGGTGGCTATGTAATGGACGATATTGCCGATAGCGCCGCTAAAGACGGCCAGGGCAAAAAGCATTGTGAAGGAAACAAAGGTATGGCCGGGAAAAACCAGACATAAGCTGCCCGTAACCAGCAAAATTAAACCGACCAGCAAATTGAGCAGTTTAAGCCTGCCCCCTTTTTTGTTTGCTTTCCGCTGAGTTTTTTTCATAGCTTGTCCCTCCTTAGCATGATTAAAGTATAACACGCCAAAAAGTAAGGTTTGGCGTGTTAGTTTTGTTTACAGATCGTAGTACATATTGAATTCGGCGGGATGAGGAATGCTGTTGATCCTTCTGGCCTCCTCTAAACGCCGTTCATTCCAAACCTCCAGTAAACGCTGCGGGAAAACGCCGCCGGCCTGTAAATAATCGTTGTCTGTTTCCAAGGCTAAGCAGGCTTCTTCTAAAGAGGTGGGCAAGCCTTTAATTTTGGCTTGTTCTTCTTTGCTTAATTTATACAGGTTGCAGTCATAAGGTCCAAAGCCCTCGGCTACGGGGTCGATCTCTCTTTGCATACCATCAATACCGGCCATTAAAATTGCCGCTAAGGCATAATAGGGGTTGCAGGTAGCATCGGGGCAGCGCAGCTCAAAGCGTTTAGTGTTGGGGGTTTTGGCATAAGAGGGGATACGAATGACCGCCGAACGGTTGGCTGTAGCGTAAACGATGCTGACGGGGGCTTCGTAACCGGGCACCAAGCGTTTAAATGAGTTGGTGGAAGGGTTGGTTAAGGCGCAGAGCGAACGGGCATGAGTTAAAATGCCGCCGATAAAGTTTAAGGCTTTTTTGGAAAGGCCCGAATAGCCGTTTTCATCAAAGAAAACCGGGTAACCGTTTTTCTTTAAGAGCATATGCACATGCAGGCCGCTGCCTGCTTCATCGTAAACGGGCTTGGGCATAAAGGTAGCGGTTTTGCCCTCGGCGATCGCCATGTTTTTGACGACATATTTGATCATCATAATGTTATCGGCCATTTGAAAGACGGGGCCGATTTCCGGCTCAATTTCCATTTGGCCGCCTGCTACCTCCATATGATGGTATTTGACCGCGATACCCATATTTTCTAAGGTATGGCAAATCTTGCTGCGCAGGTCGTAGTCGTGGTCTAAGGGGGCGTCAACATGGTAGCCGCCATGCTTGGCCACATGATAACCGAGGTTTTTGATGTCGTTGCGGCCGGAATTCCAAATGGCGTGATCCATATCCACGCGGTAGGAGCTTTCCTGCGGCTGAACGGTGCTGCTGACATGATCAAAAATAAAGAACTCGAATTCGGGCAGAATATGCATTTCGTCTGCCAGCTCGGTTTCTTTTAAGTATTCAACAGCTTTTCTTAAGACATTACGGGGATATTGGTCAAAAGGGCGGTTTTCTTTATCGATAACCAGCACATCGCCCAACATATTTAATGTGGGAACAGAAGAAAAGGGCTCGACAACAGCCGTGGAAAGGTCGGGGATAAAGACCATATCGCTGCGCTCCACCGGGGCGTAGCCGTAGTTAGAGCCGTCAAAGCCGATACCGTGAGTCATAACCTCGGGACGGAACCGCTGAATGGGAATGGTTAAATGACGCCAACGCCCCCAGAGGTCAACCATTTTAAAGTCAATCATTTCAATTCCACTGGCCTCGCAGTAGGCTTTTGCTTCTTGGTAATTTGTGAACATTTTTAAAAACTGCCTCCTTGGTTTGTAAAATTCTAAGTCAGATAAAAGGCTTATTACTTATTAAAGCCGTCTGGCCGGTTCATTGGCAGCTGTTTTTTTAAGCTTTATGATCCAACCGTTTGCCGTTTGTTGTAAACCTTTTTGGCTTATTCGCTATTGTTTTTCAGCTGTCGTTTGCCGCATTTTTGCCGGGTGCGGTAAAAAGCGCCGGCGGGGTTTTTTTGGTGACGGTTTCTTCGTCAATCAAGCATTTATAAATCTCGGGCTGTGAGGGGATATTGTACATCACATTATTCATAATGCCTTCGATAATCGAACGCAGACCGCGCGCCCCTGTTTCAAAGGTGGTGGCCTCACGGGCGATGGCGCGTAAGGCCGCTTCGGTGAACTCCAATTTGACACCGTCCATTTTTAAGAGTTTTTGGTATTGTTTGATCAGGGAATTTTTTGGTTCGGTCATTACGCGCATCAAATCTGCCTCGCTTAAAGCCTTTAAGGTAACACAAATCGGCAGGCGGCCTACCAGCTCGGGAATCAAGCCAAACTTTATTAAATCATCGGGCAGGATTTTTTCGAGCAGATCGCTTTGTTTTAATTCGTTATTGCTTAACAGCCTGGAAGAAAAGCCCATCACATTTTCGCCCATTCTTTTTTGAATAATGGGTTCCATACCGTCAAAGGCTCCGCCGCAGATAAAGAGGATATTCTCTGTATTGATCTGGATAAATTCTTGATGCGGATGCTTGCGCCCGCCCTGCGGCGGCACAGAGGCTACGGTGCCTTCGATTATTTTTAATAAGGTTTGCTGTACGCCCTCACCCGAAACATCGCGTGTGATACTGACACTCTCGCTTTTGCGGGCGATTTTGTCGATCTCGTCGATGTAGATTATGCCTTTTTCGGCCAGCTCAATGTCAAAATCGGCGGCCTGTATCAGGCGCAAAAGGATATTTTCGACATCTTCGCCCACATAGCCTGCCTCGGTCAAAGAGGTGGCGTCGGCAATGGCAAAGGGTACGCGCAGGGTTTTGGCCAGGGTTTCGGCCAATAAGGTTTTACC